>JAKAPQ010000021.1 GCA_021806945.1 bacterium
CGCGGACCGTCTTGGCGCATCTGAAGGAGGTCGACCCGCTGATGATCATCGGCAGCGTGAAGGCCGTGCCGCACGACGTGTACATGACGACGCTGGCCCCTGCGGACGAATACTTCGGCCCGTTAGGAATGTCGGTGATCGGCATTCCCAACGAACTCAAACTCGTGAACGAGTATCTCAACGTCGGCTGGGGTAACCGCGAGAGCGGTCTGGCGGTTCAAGTGGCCGCTTCGATCGACGATCTGCACCGCGTCTATCCGAAAGACCGCGCGCTGCCTCGGTTGCTCTACGCCTGTTACACGACGCTGGAACGCCTCACGACGCCCGCGGCACGCGCCGCGGCCACGCACATGCGCTCGATTCTCACGATAGAATACCAAGACTCGCCGCAGGCGCGGCGAGTCTTGGGGGAGGCGGAGTAACCAGGCTCCTATCCCGGTAGCGCGGCCATCGACTCCTCGAAGGCGTGCAGGAACTCCGTCGCATCGGCGTCGTCGAAGATCAGCGGGGGCTGGATGCGGATGACGTTGCCGAAGCGGCCGCCTTTCCCGACGAGGACGTTACGCTTGCGCATCTCTTCCAGGAACTGCGTAGCCTCAGCGGGGGCGTAGGCTTTGCTCTGGGCGTCTTTCACCAGTTCGACACCGATCATCAAGCCGTGGCCGCGGACCTCGCCGATCGTCCGGAAGCGGCGCTGCAGGTCGCGAAGGCCGGCGAGTAGACGATTCCCTTGGCGCTTGGCGTTCGCGACCAGTTGTTTCTTCTCGATCGTCTCGATCGTTACGCGTGCGGCTCGCGAACTCAAGGGGTTGCCGCCGAACGTGTTGATATGCGGGCCTTTGAAGACGTCGGCGAGTTCCGGCCGAGTGATGGTGATGCCGATCGGCAGGCCACTGGCAAGCCCCTTGGCCGAGGTGATGATGTCGGGCACGACGCCGTAGGTCGAGACCATCCCAAAGATGCCGTCGCCCATGCGGCCCCATCCGGCCTGCACTTCGTCGGCGATGAGCAGCGTCCCAAACGGTGCCAGCGCCTCTTTAAGGACCTTGAAATACTCCGGAGGCGGCGTGATGATGCCGCCGACGCCTGCGAGCGTCTCGGCGATCATCGCCGCCGGCGCGCCGTTTGTCTGCGTCTCGATGACGCGCTTCGCTGCCTTGGCGCAGGCGATCTCGCACGTCGGATACGTCAGGCCCATCGGGCAGCGATAACAGTAGGGGCTTGGCACGAACGCGACGTGCGGCATCTGCGGTCCGAAGTTACGCCAGTTGCTCTGCCCGGCCAGTGCGACCGTATAGAGCGTGCGGCCGTGATACGCGTACTCCAGCGCGAGAAAATCGACGGAGTTTTTTGCGGTGCGAGCCACGAGCGCGGCGGTTTCGTTAGCCTCGGAACCGGAGTTGCTCATGAAGGACTTGGTCATGCCTTCGGGTGCGATCTCCGCGATCTTCTCGGCGAGATCGAGCATCTCGTCGGTGAGGTAGAGCGTCGAGACGTGGGTCAGCTTCTTGGCTTGTTCGGCCACCGCCCGTGCGACTTCGTGATCGCCGTACCCGAGCGTGTTGGTCGCGATTCCGCCGAAGGCGTCCAGATACTCGTTGCCCTCGTCGTCCCGGACGTGCGTGCCTTCACCGTCGACCAGGGTGAGCGGCCGCTCGTAGTACGTTGTCTGCGCGGCGAATAGATGCTTCTTCGCGCGTTCGGAGTTGTTCTTGAGTGTTTTCATTGTCATGCCTCCTGAGGTGACCACGTCGTTGAGGGGTGGGCTTGCGGCGTCTCCACCGCCGTAATCTCGTCGTACCGTGTTTGCGTAAGCACGGAGGTTTCGTTTCGCATCAAGAGCCAGTAACCGGCCAGGCCGCCGAGCAGACTGAAGAGCCAGCCGCCGCTCCACAAGAAGTGCAGGGGCGTGACGGCTAGCCCCAGTAGCGCGACGCCCCAGCCGATGGCCAGCGCGGCGACAGCCCGGATGTTGAAACCCTTGGCGTACGAGTAGATACCGGTCGGGGAATAGAGTTGCGCGAGGTCGAGCCGGCCTTTGCGCACGAGCCAGTAATCGGCGATGGCGATGCCGTCGAAGGCTCCAAGCATCGCGCCGTAGGTCCCGAGCCACGTGAAGATATAGGTGGAAAAGGTGGCCAGGACGTACCACGGCTGCATCGCGAGGCTCAAGATACCCGTGATCACCGCGCCGATCGCGAAAGTGATGCGGCGCGGCCAGAGATTTTCGAAGGCACGCGCCGGTGCCATGACGTTGGCGCCGACGTTGATCGTTACCGACGAGAGGATGACGACCAGTCCGGCGACGATGACGACCGCCGGCGGGAACTTCACGATCAGCTCGACCGGGTTCCAAAGCGCCGTGCCGAAGAGCGTGACCGTCACCGACGTGACGGCGATGCCGACGAACGAGAAGGCGGCCATCGCGAGCGGCATCGCGAGCACCTGACCGAGCGCCTGTCCGCGCTGGGTGCGGGCGTAGCGCGTGTAATCCGGGATGTTGAGCGCCATCGTTGCCCAGAACGCGATCACGCCGACGACCGATGGATAGAAGGCCATCCAAAATGCGATTCCGTGAATCGTGGCGGGCGCCGCGAGCATCGCACCGAATCCGCCCACGCGCGTTATCGCCCAAACGAACAGCGCGAGCGCGCCGAGCGCGAGGGTCGGTGCGGCGATCTGCGCGAGCCGCCCGATGGCCTGCGGCCCGCGCATCGCGATCGCGACGTTGATCGCCCAGAAGGCGAGGAAGGCGAGCGCTACGTGCGGCCCGATCCCGTTCCAGAACGGCAGCGCCCGCGCGAGTATCGCGTCGAGCGCCTGGCCGCCGAACCACGAGTTGATTCCGAACCAGCCGGCGGCGATCAGCGCGCGCGCCAGCGCCGGGAGGTGCGCGCCCCGCGTGCCGAACCAGAGCCGTGCGAAGACCGGGTAGGGGATTCCGTACTTCGCGCCGGCGTGCGAGACCAGCAAGATCGCGCCCATCACGACCACGCTGCCGGTCAAGATCGTCAGCACCGACTCCCACCAGTTCATGCCGAGGGCGATCATGCCGCTGGCCAGCGCGTAGGTGGGCAGGCAGATGCACATGCCGATCCAGAGCGAGGCGAACTTGCCGCCCGGCCACGAATGCTCGGCAAGCGAGCAGGGGCGCAAGTCGTCGTTCCACATCGAGTGGTTTGCGACGGCGCGCTGCTCGGCTGCGTCGGTCAGCACCACGACGTCGCCGACGCGAACTTGACTCGGCGCGGTCACTAGATCGCTACCAGGTCGCCGTAGGTTTCGGGGCGGCGGTCGCGATAGAACTGCCAGGTGTTACGGACTTCCGCGATCAGTTCGCGGTCCATCACGCCGATGACGACCTCGTCCTTGTCGCGGCTGCCCATCGCGACGAACTCGCCGCGCGGATTCACGAGATACGATTGCCCGTAGAACTCCCCCATATTCCACGGCGGCTCGATGCCGACGCGATTGATTGCGCCCACGTAGTAGCCGTTGGCGACCGCATGCGCCGGCTGCTCGAGCTTCCAGAGGTACTCGGAGAGCCCGGCGACCGTGGCGGACGGATTGAAGACGATCTCGGCGCCGTGCAGGCCGAGCATGCGCGCGCCTTCGGGGAAGTGGCGGTCGTAGCAGATGTAGACGCCAATCTTCGCAAACGCCGTATCGAAGACCGGGTAGCCGAGATTGCCTGGGCGGAAGTAGTACTTCTCCCAGAAGCCGCAGCCCGCCGGACCGGCTTGCACCTGCGGCAGATGGTGTTTGCGGTACTTTCCAAGGTACGAACCGTCGGCATCGATGACGGCCGCGGTGTTGTAGTAGACGCCGGCAAACTCTTCCTCGTACATCGGCACGACAAGCGCGATCCCCAGTTCCTTCGCGAGATCCTGCATGAGCTTCGTCGTGGGACCGTCGGGGATGCGTTCGGTCGCCGCATACCATTTCGGCGTCTGTTCAGTGCAAAAATACGGGCCGTAGAAGATCTCCTGCAGGCAGACGATCTGCGCGCCGCGCCGCTTGGCCTCGCGAATGAGCCGCACGTGTTTCTCGATCGCCGCTCTCTTGTGCGCCTCGACCGGCTCGCCGCCGTCGAGGTCGTGATGCGCCTGAATCAGTCCGATGGTAACTTTAGAATCCAAAACGAGTACCTCGCATATGTTGTGTTATACCTGTAGCGGGTAGAAACGGGCGCTCTTTTGAAAGCGGCCGTAGCCTTTCTCGCCGATGAAGGCGGCGCCGTCGGCGATCTTGCGTCCGCGCGAGAAGACGTAGCGCGGGCTGCCTTTGACGGTCATGCCTTCGAAGACGCTGTTGTCGACGTTCATGTGGTGGGTCTTGGCCGAGATCGTGCGGACCGCCGCGGGATCCCAGACCAGGATGTCGGCGTCGCTTCCGACGGCGATCGTGCCCTTGCGTGGGAAGAGCCCGAAGAACTTCGCCGGATTGGTCGAGCCGAGCGCGACGAAGTTGTTCAGCCCCAAGACGCCGCGATTGACGCCCACCTCGTAGAGAATCGAGAGGCGATCTTCGATCGTCGGCGCGCCGTTGGGGATCTTCGAGAAATCGTGCCGGCCGAGCTCCTTTTGCCCGCAGAGGTTGAAGGAGCAGTGATCGGAGCCGAAGGAGTGCAGCTCCATATTCTTGAGTTTGCGCAGCAGCACGTCCTGATTCCACTTGTCGCGAATAGGCGGTGAGAGCACGTACTTCGCGCCTTCGAAATCCGGGCGCTCGTAGTCGGTGAAATCGCAGACGAGATACTGCGGGCAGGTCTCGCCATAGACGGCTAAACCGCGCTTGCGTCCTTCACCGATGGCATCGGCCGCCATCGCGCTCGAGACGTGCACGACGTAGAGCGGCGCGCCGGCGATCTCCGCCAGGCGGATCGCCCGGTGGGTCGCCTCTCCTTCGCACTCGACCGGCCGCGTCAGCGCGTGCCACTTGGGGTCGGTCTTACCGGCTGCGAGGGCCTGTTTGGTCGTAACCTCGATGACGTCGCCGTTCTCAGCGTGCACTTGCACGAGCCCGCCGGCCTTGGCGCAGGTCTGCAGCGTCTTGAAGATCGTCTCGTCGTCGACTTGCAGTACGTGCTTGTAGGCCATGAAGACCTTGAACGAGTTGACGCCCTGTTCGTCGATGATCTTGGGGATCTCCGCCATCGTTTCGTCGCGGCCGTCGGCGATCGTGAGATGAAAACCGTAATCGATGCAGGCGCGGCCGGCGGCTTTCTCGTGCCAGGTATTCAACGCGTCGTGCAGGGAGCCGCCGCGTGAGTGCAGCGCAAAGTCGACGATCGTGGTCGTGCCGCCCAGCGCCGCGGCGCGCGTTCCCGTTTCGAAATCGTCGGCCGTAACGGTGCCGCCGAAGGGCATGTCGAGATGCGTGTGCGGGTCGATGCCGCCGGGGAAGACGTAGGCGTCGCCGGCCTCGACGATCTCGTGCGCTCCATCGGCGATATGGCTCCCGATCGCGGCGATGCTCTCACCCTCGATCAACACGTCGGCCCGATAGGTGTCGGTTGCGGTGACGACGGTTCCACCGCGAACGATCGTTCCCATTATCCCACCTCTCCCATGGCTGCAGCGCGTTCCTTCCAAGATTGTGCCGGGCGGCCGGTATCGACGCGAACCATCTCGATGCACTCGTCGACCGGGCAGACCATCGAACAGAGATTGCAGCCGACGCAATGTCCCTCGTCGACCACCAGGTTCGTAGATCCGCCGGGCTGGCGGACCCGGTCGATGCACTGATGCGCAGCATCTTCACAGGCGATGTAGCATTTGTTGCAATGGATGCAGGCTGACTGATCGATACGCGCGACGATCTTGTAGTTGAGGTTCAGGTTATTCCAGGTCGTGATCCGGTTGGCGGCCCCGCCCACGATCTCGGCGACGCTCTCGATGCCGCGCGCGTCGAGATAGCGGTTCAAGCCGTCGGCCAGCTCTTCGACGATACGAAAGCCGTGATGCATGACCGCCGTACAGACCTGTACGTTGCTCGCGCCGAGCAGCAGAAACTCGACCACGTCCTGCCACGTCTCGACGCCGCCGATCCCGGAGATCGGGATACCTACCTCCGGGTCGCGCGCGCAATCGTTCACCATGTTGAGCGCGATGGGCTTCACGGCGGGTCCGCAGTAGCCGCCATGACTGCTCTTGCCGTCGACGTGCGGAATGGGGTTCCAGGTCTCGACGTCGACGCCCATGATGCTGTTGATCGTGTTGATCATGCTGACGGCGTGTGCGCCGCCGCGTGCCGCCGCGCGCGCCGGGAAGCGAATATCGGTGACGTTGGGGGTTAGTTTGACGACGACCGGCACGCGCGAGGCTTCGACGACCCACTCCGTGACGCGCGCGATGAGATCGGGGTGCTGGCCGACGGCGGCGCCCATGCCGCGTTCGCTCATGCCGTGCGGGCAGCCGAAGTTGAGTTCGAAGCCGTCGATGTCGACCTCTTGCACGCGCTTGACGAGTTCGCGCCAGGCGTCGCGTTCGCAGACCTCCATCAGCGATGCGACGATCGCGCGGTCGGGAAAGGCTCGCTTGCACTTGGCGATCTCGCTAAGATTTTCGTCGAGCGGGCGGTCGGTGATGAGCTCGATATTGTTCATCGCGACCATCTTGTTCTGCTTGTAGTTCATGCCCGCGAAACGCGAGGTGACGTTGACGATCGGCGTGCCGAGCGTCTTCCAAACGACGCCGCCCCAACCGGCTTCGAACGCGCGCATCACTTGATAGCCGCTATTGGTCGGCGGGGCGGACGCCAGCCAAAATGGGTTGGGGCTCGCGATGCCTGCGAGGTTGCTGCGTAGATCGGCCATGAGTTATGCTCCCCGGCGCAGATAGGTATCGATGCTGCGGGCCGCGCGCTTGCCCTGCTCCGCTGCTTCGACGACCATCGCTTCGCGCGTGCCCTTGGCGAAGATGCAATCGCCCGCGGCGTAGACGCCCGGGCGCGTCGTCTGCAAGTTCTCGTCGACGCGGACCACGCCTCCGTCGTGGGCGATGCCGAGCCGGTCGAACGTTTCGACGAGCCGGCTCTGGCCGATCGCGCGGACGACGGTGTCGATTGGCTCGACGAACTCCGTACCGGAGACCGGGACGGCGGCCTCGCCGCCTTCGGACGTCTCCAGGCGCGTCCGCACGAACTCGATCGCTTTCACGCGCCCGCCTTCGCCCACGATGCGCTTCGGGGCGCAGAAGAAGCGGAACTCGATGCCTTCTTGCTTGGCGAACTCGTACTCGAACCCGTAGGCGCTCATCTGTCTCTCGCCACGCCGGTAGTACATGGTCACGCGTGCTTCGCCGCCGCCGGCGCCTGCCTGTCGAGCGATTCGACGGCTGCAGGTCAGCGCGTCGATCGCGGTGTTGCCGGCACCGATCACGGCGATTCGCGAGCCGAGAGCGCCGACGCCGCGGCCGAGCTTCACCCGCTCGATGAACTCGAGCGCATCCCAGACGCCCGCGAGCTCTTCCCCGGGAATGCCGATCTGCGGCACGCCGCCCATGCCGCAGGCGAGCACGGCTGCATCGTACTCTGCGAGCAGCGCGTCCATGGCGAGATCGCGCCCGACGCGGACGTTCGTGCGAACCTGGGCGCCGAGCTCGACGACCTGCTCGGCCTCCCAGAGGGCGGTTTCGATGGGGAGGCGGAACGGCACGATGCCGTAGGTGTTGAGCCCCCCGAGCATCTCGCGCGCCTCGAAGATCGTGACGGCATGCCCCATGCGGCGCAGATCGCGCGCGGCCGAGAGGCCGGCCGGGCCCCCGCCGACGATCGCAACGGTGTGCCCGGTCGGTGCGCCGGCTTCGAAGAGGCGCGTGCCGTCGCGCATCGCCGCGTCGACGGCGTAGCGCTGCAGGTCGCCGATACGAATGGGCGTGTCTTCCTTCTTGTAGACGCATGCGCCCTCGCAGAGCTGGTCCGTCGGGCAGACCCGCGCGCAGCTCGCGCCCATCGGGTTCGCGTCCATGATGACGCGCGCGCTACCTGCGAGGTTGCCGGCGGCAATCTTCGCGATGAAGGAGGCGACGTCGATATGCGTGGGGCATGCGTTCATGCACGGCGCATCGTAGCAGTAGAGGCAGCGGTTGGCCTCGAGCTTGACTTCCAGATGCGTGAGCGGTCGGTGAAACGGTTCGCCGAGCGACGGGACGGGGGCGGCCATAGATGTCAACCTACTTATGCGTTGGGAAACCGAGATTCATCCCGGCGTTGGAATCGTGCCAGCGGCTGGTAACGACCTTTCCGCGCGTATAGAAACGGAAGCCGTCTTCGCCGTAGACGTGCAGGTCGCCGAAGAGCGACTGCTTCCAGCCGCCGAAGCTGTAGTAGCCGACCGGCACGGGGATCGGGACGTTGATGCCGACCATGCCGACCTCGACTTCGTTCTGGAAACGGCGTGCGGCGGCGCCGCTGCGCGTGAATATCGCGGTGCCGTTGCCGTAGGGATTGCGCCGTAAGATCTCGAGGGCTTGGTCGAGCGAGGAGGCGCGCAGGTTTACGAGCACCGGTCCGAAGATCTCGTCGGTGTAGATCGACATCTCCTGAGTTACGTGGTCGAAGAGCGTCGGGCCGACGAAGAAACCGCGCTCGCAGCCCGGCACGGAGATCGAACGGCCGTCGATGGCGAGGGCCGCTCCCGCGCGGACGCCCTGTTCGATGTAATCGCGGATGCGGTCGCGAGCGGCCGCCGTGACGACCGGGCCCATGTCGTTTGCCGGATCGTTGCCCGGACCGACGCGCAACGTCGCGACGCGCGCGCGGATGGCCTCGACGAGCGGCTCTGCGGCTTCTCCGACGGCCACCGATGCGGAGATTGCCATGCAGCGCTGTCCGGCCGAGCCGTAGGCCGCAGAGACCAGCGCGTCGGCGGCTGCGTCGATATCGGCGTCGGGCATCACGACCATGTGATTCTTCGCGCCCCCGAGGGCCTGCACGCGTTTACCGTGCGCGGCTGCGGTCTGGTAGACGTAGCGCGCGATCGGCGTGGAGCCGACGAAACTCACCGCGGCGACGTCGGGATGAGCGAGCAGGGCGTCGACGGCGGTCTTGTCGCCGTGCACGACGTTGAAGACGCCGTTCGGCAAGCCGGCCTTCGAGAAGAGTTCGGCCAGCAGCAGCGCGGCCGAGGGGTCGCGCTCCGAGGGTTTGAGGACGAAGGTGTTGCCCGCCGCGATGGCGATGGCGAACATCCAAACGGGCACCATCATCGGAAAGTTGAACGGCGTGATCCCCACGCAGACGCCCAGCGGCTGACGGATCGAGTAGGTGTCGATGCTCGTGGAGACGTTTTCGCTGAACTGCCCCTTAAGTGTCAGCGGAAGGGCACATGCGAAGTCGATCACCTCGATGGCACGCGCGAGCTCGCCTTCGGCGTCGCTAACCACCTTGCCGTGCTCGCTCGACACTAGCGCCGCGAACTGCGAGACGTGCTCCTTGACCAGGCCGCGGAATGCGAAGAAGATCTCGGCGCGTTTGCCGAGCGACAGGCGGCTCCACGCCGGGTAGGCGGCCTTGGCGGCTCGCACCGCGCGATCGATGGCCGCGGCGTCGGCAAAGGCGACGCGCGCCTGCACCTCGCCGCGAGCCGGATCGTAGACGTCGCCGCAGCGCTGCGCGTCCAGCCCGGCGAGGCTGCCGTCGATGTAGTGTCCGATGACCCTGAGCCGCGTTGAGGTTTCCATAAGAATGCGGATACTTCGCAGCAACCGTGCGTCTCTCCCGGTAGGAGCGGGTGGATCCGCTGCGATCGTCCAACAAAGGCGCTCGTGGGTCCGGAGATTGCTCGCAGGCTGGCCGCATACGACCGCACGCAGTTGACGCTCTGTTCGATCGGCAGTCATTCCGCGCTCGACGTGGCATCGGGGGCCCGGGCGGCCGGACTGCGCAATCTGGTCGTGACGGCCGCCGGCCGGCAGCAGACCTACGCCCGTTATTACGCGCGTGCGCGGGAACCGGCGCGCGGCTGCGTCGACGCAACGCTGGAACTAAACGCGTTTTCAGATCTGCTCGACGACGCCGTGCAGCGGCGGCTGCTCGCGAGGAACGTCATCTTCATCGCGAACCGCTCCTTCGAGGTCTACCTGCACCAGAGATTCAGTTACGACGAGATCGAGCGTGGAATGCGCGTGCCGATGTTCGGGAACCGCCGGCTCTTACGTGCCGAAGAACGCGACGAGGCGAACAACCAATATGCTCTCTTGCGCGCTGCCGGCATCCGGCACCCGCGGCAGTTCGGTTCCCCCGCGGAGATCGATCGCTTGGCGATCGTCAAAGCGCCGCATGCGAAGGTGAGTTTCGAGCGAGCGTTCTTTCTGTGCTCGAACCCACGCGAGTACGCGGAGACCGCCGCGCGGCTGATCGCGGCAGGCATGCTGACGCCCGATGGGCTAGCCGCGGCCGTCATCGAGGAGTACGCGCTCGGGCCGTCGGTCAATCTGAATTTCTTCTACTCGCCGATCCTCGGAGAACTGGAGTTGTGCGGCACGGATACGCGCCGCCAAACCAATCTCGAGGGTCTCCGGAACGTGCCGCCCGCGGCGCTGGATATGCTGCGCGACGTCCCCATGCGCCTCGAAGAGGCCGGGCATATCGCGACGACGCTCACCGAGTCTATGCTGGAGAAGGCTTTCGAGATGGGAGAGCGCCTCGTCGAAGCCGCGCGCGCGGCGAATCCGCCGGGGGTCATCGGTCCGTTCGCCCTCCAGTGCGTCGTCGTCGCGGGACCGCCGAAAGAGTTCGTCTGCTACGACGTGTCGCTGCGCATCCCGGGTTCGCCCGGCACGCGCTATACGCCGTACTCGGCGTACCGGTGGGGGCGCGACGTTTCGGTCGGGGAGCGCATCGCGATGGAGGTCGTCTTCGCGCGCGAGGGCGACCGTCTTGGCGAAATACTTACGTAGTGACGCGCAACGCGTAGTGATTCGGAAACTCGGCGATGCCGAGCGATTGCGCCGAGAGGCCGCAGCGTGCCAGGCGTTCGCGGGCCTCGGCGAGCGAGTGTACGTGATCGGCCGGCGGGCCCACTTCGCGCGGCACGCCGCCGTCCCAGTCAACCAGAAGCGCGTAACCGCCCGGCGCGAGAAGATCGCCGAGCGCGCGCACGTCGATATCGCCGATCTCGTGTAGGACGTTGACCGCGAGGATCCGCGCGAAAGACGCCGGTGGCAGGCGCTCCACGTCCGTGTCAGCCGTTTCGATATTGGAAAGCGCGGCTTCATCGGCGCGGCGGCGGACGATCGCGGTCATCTCCGGCTGAACGTCGAAGGCGACGACGTGCAGGTCGGGACGCGCGCGGGCGAGTGCGATGGCGTACCGCCCCGTTCCGGCGCCGAAATCAAGGACGTTCGTTCCGTGCGGCGCGTCGAGCGCTGCGATCAGGGCCGGCGTCGGCAGGAAGGTCTCTCGCTGCGGGTCGTCGAGCCGCGCCGCGCGCTCGTGATTGAAGATCTCGGGCTGCTTGGCCCCGTGGCGGCGGTCGCGATCGTGTTCCATCCCACACCCTTCATCTGGAGGCTGCCCGATCCTATCGCCCGGTCGCACAAAGAGCCGAGCGCAGGCGGGCCGAAAGGGAGCACCGATGCCCTCACCTCCCCAAGGCCCGCGACGGGACCACCTCCCGCGCGGCGTGTGCATTCTCGATTTCGGCGCTCAGTACGGCCAGCTGATCGCGCGGCGCATTCGCGAGTTGAACGTCTATTGCGAGATCGTTCCCCACGACACGCCGTGGATCGAGATCGAAAGGCGCGAGCCTGCAGCGATCCTCCTCACGGGCGGACCCGAGAGCACGCTCGTGCCGGACGCGCCGGGCATCGACCCGGCCGTCCTCTCCGCCGGCGTGCCCATTCTCGGCATCTGTTACGGCATGCAGCTGCTCGCTCGCGATCTCGGCGCGGAGCTCGTGCGCGTGGATCGTCGCGAGTACGGGCCGGCGGAGCTGCGGCTCGATCGGGCGGGAAGCCCGCTGTTCGAAGGAGTTCCGAGGGAGTCGCGCGTCTGGATGTCGCACGGCGATTCGGTGACGCAGCTGCCCGACGGGTTTGCGGGACTTGCGTCGACCCCGCGCTGCCGCGTCGCGGCGATGGGCGATGCACGGCGGAAGATCTATGGCGTGCAGTTTCATCCTGAGGTTGCGCACACGCCGTTTGGAAAGCAGATCCTCGATAACTTTCTCCGTCGCATTGCCGGGATCACCGAGCGCTGGGAGATGGAGTCGTTCGTCGAGCGCGCGGTTGCGGAGATTCGCGCTTGCGTCGGCAGCGACAACGTGATATGCGCGCTCTCCGGCGGCGTGGATTCGGCGGTAGCTGCGACGCTAGCGGCGCGTGCGATCGGTACGCAGCTCACGTGCATTTTTGTCGATCACGGCCTGCTGCGGAAGGGCGAGGCCGAAGCGGTGGTAGCGGCCTTCCGCGACGTGCTGCATTTGAACGTGGTGGCGGTCGACGCGCGCGAGCGCTTTCTCGCGAAGCTCCTCGGCGAGAGCGATCCCGAGCGCAAGCGCATCGTCATCGGCCACGAGTTCATCCGCGTCTTCGAGGAGGAAGCGGCCAAGATTGCGGGCGTGAAGTATTTGGTGCAGGGGACGCTTTATCCGGATGTCATAGAGTCGAAGACGCCCGCGAGCAAGGCCGGTCACAAGATAAAGTCGCACCACAACGTCGGCGGTTTGCCGGAGCAGATGAACTTCGGGCTCGTCGAGCCGCTGCGCTCGCTCTTCAAGGACGAGGTGCGTGCAGTCGGACGCGTCTTGGATTTGCCCGAGCGCATCGTCGAGCGCCAGCCCTTCCCGGGTCCGGGGCTAGCCGTACGCATCATCGGCGACGTTACGCCGGAGCGTTTGGCGATCGTGCGTGAAGCCGACGCGATCGTCTGCGAGGAGATCGAGGCGGCCGCGCCCGATCCGAAGCCCTGGCAATACTTTGCGGTGCTCACGCCGGTGAGGAGCGTCGGCGTCATGGGCGACGGGCGGACCTACGCAAATCTGGTCGCGGTTCGTGCGATAACGAGCGAGGATGGGATGACGGCCGATTGGGCACGCCTGCCGCACGCATTGCTCGAACGCATCAGCACGCGCATCGTCAACGAGGTGGCGGGCGTCAACCGCGTGGCCTACGATATCACATCGAAGCCGCCCTCGACGGTGGAGTGGGAGTGATGAGAGTCTTGATCGTGGGCTCCGGAGCGCGCGAGGATGCGCTCTCGTGGCGCGTCGCGGCGTCGCCTTCGTGCGAAGCGGTCTACGCCGCGCCAGGCAATGCGGGGACGGCTTCGCGCGGCGAGAACTGGGCGATTTCGGCCACCGACGGCAAAGCGCTCGTGCAGGCGTGCCTGCGGGAGAAGATCGATTTAGCGGTCGTCGGCCCGGAGGCCGCCATCGCGGCCGGCGTCTGCGATCGTTTGCGCGAGGCCGGCATCGCGACGTTCGGCCCGAGTCGCTCGAGCGGGCGTCTGGAATCGAGCAAGATATTCTCCAAGCGCTTCATGCAGCGCCACGGCGTTCCAACCGCACGCGCGGTGGCCGTGCATTCGCTCGACGGCGCGCTAAAGGTGCTGGAAGAATGGAACGGGGAGTGCGTCGTCAAGGCGGACGGCTTGGCGGCGGGTAAGGGCGTCGTCGTTGCGCCGGACGTGGAGGCCGCACGCGGCGTAGTCAAGGAATGGTATGCGAGCGGGCACATCCCCGGCGGCGGGAGGGACGTGCTGCTCGAAGAGCTGTTGGTCGGGCGCGAGGTCAGCATCTTCGCAATCTGCGATGGCCGCGCGATGTACCCCCTTGCGGGCGCGTGCGATTACAAACGAGCCGGCGACGGCGACACCGGACCGAACACCGGCGGCATGGGCGCCTATTCGCCGCCCGTCGGCTTTCCGAAAGATATGGTCGATCGCGTGCGCGAGCGCGTACTCGCGCCCGTCTTGCGCGGCTTGCTCGCCGAGGGCGAGAGTTACGTGGGCATCTTGTACTGCGGGCTGATGTGGACCGGTGACGGCCCGTACGTCGTGGAGTTCAACGTACGATTCGGCGATCCGGAGGCGCAAGTGCTGATGCCGCGCGTCAACGGCGATTTCGCGCAGCTGCTCAAATCCGCCGCGGACGGCGCGCTGGATCTGGGCACGGTGTCGTTCGCAACCAGGGCCTGCGCGGGCGTCGTGCTGGCAACGAGCGCCTACCCGCGGAGCAACACGCCGCTTGCGGGTCTCTGCGCCGATGTCGGGCTCGGAGCCGACGCGCACGCCTTCTGGGGCGAATCGGCGCTTGCCGCCGACGGCACCGTGCGTTCGACGGGCGGCCGCGTTCTGACCGTAACCGCGCTCGGCGACGACGTTGCGCGGGCGCGCGCCAACGCGTACGATGCCGTTCGCGCGCTCGCCAAGCGTTTGGGCGCGGCCGGTGCCCTCACCTATCGCACCGACATCGCGAAGTTCTGAGGCTAAAGCGGAGGCGGCCTGCTCGTTTTGGCTGGCAGCGGCGTCACCTCGAAGACTTTGTAGAAAGCACGATTCGGGGTAAGAACGATGCGCCCGCGCACGTAATCGAGGTAAAGGTCGAAGAAGCGCAGGAAGTCGCGACCAATGAGACCGTCGTCGTTATCGCCCTCGAAGGACGGCGGAGCCGCAGATTCATAGAGAAACCACTTCCCAAACTGCAGCGTGCCGACGCGCAGGTCTGGAACGATGACCGGTTTGATGTCGAAGGATCCGCCCCCGACGCCCTCAGCGTGGCTGACCGACGGGAAGTACTCCAGGTAGTAGTGTCCGTTGGCGATGTTGTGAACGCTGTTGGGGTGCGCGGTCGCGAAGCGTGAAAAAACCATCGACACGTCGGCCCCGGTATCCACGATGAAGCGGCTGCCATCCGCACGTCCGATAGAGACGTTTGCCATTGGGACCTGTTCGTCGAGGTCGACGGGAATCGTGAGGATCGGTCCCGACGGCATAGAGAAGCGGCCTGGGTCGATCGCCGTCATGCGCCCGTGGACGAAATCGAGATGTACTACCGCGTCGGCTATGAAGTCGAAGCCGAGCAATCCAACGATTCTGGTTTTGTAATCCGGGCGATAGCTGAGCGGGAGACTCGTAACGACGACGTCGTGCATCCGAAGCCTCCCGATACGCATCTCTGGGATGATCGCACGGTGTTCGGTGAAGGTTCCTGCGACGGTGTCGGTCGTCGTGCCGTAAGTGCGCAACCCGAGCTGCGCGGCGGTCGCGCTATCGATGACGATTCCAGAACTCCCGGAATCGAGCAGGAAGTCTAGCCCCCGGTCTCCGATCCGCACCCGCACGACGGCGGCGGTGTCGGCCATGTGTCCGGGAAGCGGCACGACCGGTTGGCCGGGTGGAAATTGGACGACGAGGCGGCGGTTTGTGGGGATGTCGAACGTGCGGGCACGCACCGCGCGTCCGAGTACGAACGATACCAGCCTCTCGTCGACGTCGTCGCCGGCTTCGCCGTTGCCGGCATGAAGGTGCCAGGCTCTCGTTAGGCCTTGAACGGTGCGGAAATCGCTATAGGCTGTAACGAGCGGCTGTCCGTCGGCAATCGTTTCTTTACGGACCAGCAGTCCCGAATGCCGATCGAAGAAGAGGAGCATGGGCCGGCCGCGCGGCGGATCGGCTTCAAGGACGAAAGCAGCGTGGGCTCCCGCGGTGCTGCCGAGAACGCGGAGGTTCGCAGCGGAGGCGTCTGCGAGCGCCTTCCCGACGGCACGCCGCGTGATGCGGCCGGCGGTGTCGGCCGCGCTCGTGACGATCGTGAAACCGTTCTCGTCTTGCTCCCACGATTGGTCGCCTTTTCGTCCGAAGGCCGATGTGAACGGACCCAAGACGGCGGTTTCACGATAATCGCGCCCATCGCTCAGGTACGTGAGCGTGCCGGAGAGCCCGCCGCTAGAGATCGTCCAGCGCTCGTAGCGCGTTGGGCTGGGAGCGGTAGCAGTGCCGCGGGCCGAACGATAGGCTGCCAGGATCTGCGCGACGGTGGCGGCCGTGGGCCGCAGCCCAGGAACCGTTGGTACGGGAAGCGTTTGCGCGCCAACGGTATTCGCGGCGGCGAGCAGGCCTACAAACGCTAGCGCCGCGTTGCGAACGACACGAGATCGGTGATCCACGCCATGCCATTGGAGGGCGGATGCTTAAACGCCTTGTGGGGAGGCATGCAGCGGGCGAACGTGGGAGAGGCGCGCTCGTTGTTGAAACTTCGGATCCGAACGGAGGTTAGTAAGGAACGCCATGGCATTTCGCATCCAGCCGCCGACCCGCGTTGGCGTGCCGGCGGCCGCCGCGATCCCCGCACACTCGCTGCTCGGGCAAGTTCTGGGCATTACGGCGCTGGGGCTTCTGATCACGGCGTTCTCGGCCTATGAGTTCGGCGGGATCGTCGGTTTTGGCGTAGGCTTGCTCGCGCTGCTTGGCGGCTTCGCGCTCCTGTTCGCGATCAACGCAACGCGCGCCAACGAGACCCTTTCGCTCGCGCTGTTCTACCTCTTCGCGTTTCTCGAGGGCATCGGGCTCGCCCCGACGATCGCGCATTTCGTTCGCTATCTTGGGCCGGACGTGGTGACGCAGGCGGCGCTCACGACGGGTTTGGGGCTGCTGGCGCTGGCCGTCGTCGTCTACGCTACGGGGCTCGATCTGCGGCGCTTTCAAGGCTTGTTCTTCCTCGCGCTGATCGCCCTCGTGCTCCTCGGCATCGTCTCGGCGTTCACGCACTTCGTGCATCCGACGCTCTACGCGTGGGCTACGCTGGTTATCTTCTCCGGACTCGTCCTCATCGATTTCGCCCGCATCCGCGCGGGTGGCGACGGATACACGCCCGTCCAGCTTGCGGTGCAGATATACCTGGATGCGATAAACATCTTCCTGGCGCTTCTACAGATCTTCTCCGGCCGGCGTAGCCGGAGCTAAGGTGTGCGGCATCGCCGGAATCTTCGCCCCAGGACGCGATGCGGCACGCCTGGCATTCTTTGCGCTCTACGCCTTACAGCACCGCGGGCAGGAGTCGGCGGGTATCGCCGCATCCGACGGCGGCACGATCCGCTCGCATAAGGAGATGGGGCTCATCGGCGCGATCTTCGACGAAGGGATACTCGGTGGGCTGAGCGGACACATCGCCGTCGGGCATACGCGCTACTCGACGACGGGTTCGTCGATCGTCGTCAACGCGCAGCCGTTGCTCGAACGAAGCGATATCGGCGACTTTGCCTTCGCACACAACGGCAACATCACCAATACCGACGAGCTGCGTGAGACGCTCTCGCCGACGGTCACCCTGCAGGCTAGTTCCGACTCGGAGGTGCTGGCAAAGCTCATCGTAGAGGGCTCGGGGACGATGCTCGACCGAATCGCGAGCGTACTTGGCCGGGCACGCGGCGCGTATTCCGTGATCCTCTCGACGAGGGACGAGATCTATGCCTTTCGCGATCCGTGGGGCGTGCGGCCGCTCTGCATCGGCACGTTGCCCGACGGCGGACACGCGGTCGCCTCCGAATCGTGCGCGCTGTTGACGGTCGGTGCGACCTATCTGCGAGAGATCGGTGCGGGAGAGATCGTCCGCATCTCGGCCGACGGAATCACATGGATCTCCACGCCCACCCGGGAACAGCCGGCGCTCTGCATGTTCGAGTACATCTACTTCGCACGGCCCGACTCGAAGTTGAACGAGCAGTCGATTTATGTGGCGCGCCATCGCATGGGCCGGCTCCTGGCGATCGAACACCCGGTCGAGGCCGATGTGGTGATGGCGGTTCCCGATTCCGCCGTGCCGGGCGGTATCGGATACGCGGCCGAGAGCGGCCTACCGTACGTCGAGGGCCTGATCAAGAACCGCTATATCGGGCGGACCTTCATCAGCCCCGACCAGGAGATGCGCAGCCGCGGCGTGCAGCTCAAATTCAACCCCGTGATCGAGAACTTGAAGGACCTGCGCGTGATCGTCGTCGACGATTCGATCGTGCGCGGAACGACGACGCCGCGCATCGTGAAGTTGCTCCGCGACGCCGGCGCTCGCGAAGTGCACGTGCGCATCACCTCGCCGCCGATCAAGCATCCGTGCTATCTAGGTGTGGATATGGCGACCTACGACGAACTCATTGCGGCGAATTTCACGGTCGACGAGATTCGGCGGAAGATCGGCGCGGACTCGCTCGGCTATCTGAGCCTCGACGGCTTGATCGCATCGACCGGGCGGTCGCGCGCGGAGATGTGTTTAGGGTGCCTAACGGGCGCTTATCCGAACGTCCCGGCCACGCACAAAACGCGCCTGTTGGTTTAGCAACCAGCTAGGTCAAGGTTCGGGGAAGCGGTGCTGGCGCACGTCGTCGGCGTAAGCGCGTAGGGCTTCAGTGGCAACGTCGCCGACCTGCGCGTAGCGTTTGGCGAAGCTGGGGGCGTGCGGGTACATGCCGAGCAGATCGTAGAGCACGAGCACCTGGGCGTCGCAGTGCGGGCCCGCGCCGATGCCGATGGTGGGGATCGCAAGCGTTTGCGTGATCTCTGCTGCGATATTGCGATCGACAACTTCGAGCACCACCGCGTAGGCGCCGGCGGCCTCGACGGCTTTAGCATCTGCGAGGAGCTGTTCGCGGTTGCTGCGCACCTTGTAGCCCGGGCCGAGGCCGGCGGTCTGCGGCGTTACGCCGATGTGGCCGACGACGGGGATGCCGGCTCCGACGATCGCGCCGATGCGGTCGGCAACGTGCTCGCCGCCTTCCATCTTTACCGAGCAGCCGCCGCCCTCTTTAACGAGGCGAATCGCGCTGCGTACGGCGTCCTCGTCGCTCACCTGATACGATCCGAACGGCATGTCGACCATGACGTGCGCGCGCGAGGTGCCCCGGCAGACGGCCTGCGCGTGATGGATCATGTCTTCGAGCGTCACCGGCGTCGTTTCGTCGTAGCCGAGCACGACGTTGCCGAGGCTGTCGCCGACGAGCAGGACGTCGATCCCCGCCTCCTCGGCGAAGCGCCCGAAGGGCGCGTCGTAGGCCGTGACGACGGGGAAGGCCGATTTGCCCTTGCGGCGCGCGATCGCGCTTGCGGTCAGGCGCCGGACGGTCGCCCCTTTGACCGGGACGTAGGGACGGGCCTCCGCGTTATCGGATAACGGGTTGGTTGGAGGTATCACGGTTGTGAAAGTCGTTGGCTCGCTGCTCGTTCCATGGCTGGCCTTAGCGTTCTGCGTAGGCGCAGCCGCGCCCCGCACCATCCTTTTCGACGCCGGCCAAAACGTCGGCCGCGTCTTCGTGGCCGACGCGCAAGCCAAGGCCGGCACGGCGCCGGGCGGATTACCGCACGTCAACGGAATCCGGCCCGCCACAGCCAAGGACGCACCCGGCGAGCCGACGTTCACGGCCTCCGGCTTGGGACTGGGCGTATCGCTTGGGCGTTGGGCGGCCGCGACCGGTTCTGCGACGATCGTGCCTGAGGAGGGGCGCGACCGCGTGATCTGCACGTTCCATCGGCTCATACCATTCGGCGTCTACAGCGTGTTTGTCGGTAGCATCACGCACCCGCACGCGGCGCTCGTACCGCTGGACGGCGGCGGCCTGCACGACTCCTTTCAAGCCTCGATTCGAGGTTGGGCGCGGTTGACCACGCTGACGGCGCGGCCGCTGACGAGGGCCGACGTGCTCGTGCTGGTCTTTCACGCCGACGGCGAGTCGTACGGGCGATCGCCGGGGAACCTCGACGCGGACGCCGCAGAGCAGCTCTTCGCCCGCGTCTAGCGGCCTCTCCTAGGGCGCGGGCGTCGCAGTAGTAAAGGCGACGTGCGCGCAGGCGCGCTGGATGCTCGCGATACCGGCGTTCACGCTCTTGGGTTCGGTGCCGGCAGCGATCGCGACGATCTGCGCGTCGGAGTAGCGCCGCTCGATGCGAGTCTCGGAACATCCGCAAAACCGCTTGACTACCGCGGCACCGAGATGGCCTTTCGCGCCGGTGGTACACGTGCGTAGAAAAGTCGCCGCGAAATGTTTGCGGAACGCAACCGAGGATGCGGAGCGGTGGGCTGCGCATCCGCCGAGCGCGAAGGCGATAGCAAGGACGGTGGTCGCCGTACGCGTTCGTTTATTCATCAGCCTGTTTCGGCGCGCCCGCGAGCTGTTCGACGAGGGCGATGAGCGCGCGGACCGGCGTTCCCGTCGGTCCCTTGGCCTGCCACGCCGACTCGTTATCCAGATACGCGGTACCGGCGATGTCGAGATGCACCCAGGGCGTCGCGTCGACGAAGGCCTTCAAAAACGCGGCCGCAGTAAGCGTCCCGGCCGGGCGGCCGCCGGTGTTCTTGAGATCGGCGATCTCGCTCTTCATGGCCTGCGAGTAGTCGTCGTAGAGCGGCATCTCCCAGTAGCGCTCCCCGGTAGGCTTCGCCGCGCCGAGGAACGTGCGAACGAACGCGTCGTCGTTCCCGACCGCGGCGCTCGCGGCGTGGCCGAGCGCGATCACGCATGCGCCGGTGAGCGTCGCGGCATCGACGATTTTCGTGGCGCCGAGTTTGTTCGCATAGCACAAGCCGTCGGCCAGCACCAGACGGCCCTCGGCATCCGTGTTGATGACTTCGATGGTCTTGCCGTTCATTGCCGTGAAGATGTCACCGGGTTTGGTGGCTTTGCCGCCGGGCATGTTCTCGGTCGCGGGAACGATTCCGACGACGTTGAGTTTCGGCTTCAGCCGGCCGATGGCGCGCATGGCCGCGATCACGCCGGCACCGCCCGACATGTCGTACTTCATCTCTTCCATGCGCTCGGGCGGTTTCAGCGAGATGCCGCCGGTATCGAAGGTGATGCCTTTGCCGACCAGCGCGAGCAGCTCTTTGCTGCTCGGATCGCCGTCGTAGCGCATGACGATGAAGGCGGGCGGCTGCGCGCTACCCTGCGCGACGGAGAGGAACGCCCCCATGCCTTCCTTGCGCGCGCGCTCTTCATCCAGCACGTCGACCTGGAGCCCGGCTGCCTTCGCGGCCTGGGCCGCTTCATGCGCGAGGTGCGTGGGCGTCATGTCGTTGGCCGGCGTTAGCGCCAGGCGGCGCGCGAAGTTCACCGCTTCGCCGACCGCCTGCCCGTGCTGCAGGCCCCGTTCGAGTGCCGCGGCGTCACACGAGCCCGCGAGGATGGCGAGGCTCTCGATGCGGCTGGACTTCTCGGGCTCTTTTTGGTAGGCGGTCGTGTCGAAGCTGCCCGTTAGCGCGCCTTCGGCGGCGAAGGAAGCGCTCGCGGCTTCGTTTCCTACGGCGCGCTCCGGCAGTGCGATTGCGATATCGCGGATGCCGCGCTTGCCGAGATACCGTACCGCGCTTCCGGCGTAGCGCGCGAGCATGTAGGGTTCGAACGCGCCACCCTCACCGAGCCCGACGATCAGGACGCGGCGATAGCTCTTTTCGTGGGCGTGAATCAGGCTCAGCTCGCAGAGTTTGCCCTTGGTTTCACCGCTCTTGAGTACGTCGGCAAGCGCGCCGTTCAACGCGGCGTCGACGGCCTTGGCGGCGCCGTCGAGCGAGCCGCCGGAGAATACGGGGACGACCAGGGCCCCCGCGCGCGCGGAAACCGGCGCATCATGTGCGATACGAACTTGCATGGTCAACCTTTCAGCAGGGTGAACGTCTCGGAAGCCGCAGTATGGCGGACGCTTGCAAGGTTGTGCGCCGGCGCGGCGCGGCCCTGCGCGGAAGGGAAGGGGACTAGAGGTGGGCATCCCAAGCGAAAACGGTGACGCGTACGCGCGGGCCGGCGTCGACATCGCCGCGGGCAACGAGGCCGTCGCTCGCTACAAAGATCTCACGCAGGGCTGGCGCCACCCCAGCCAGCTCGAGGCGCTGGGCGGCTTCGGCGGACTCTTCAAGATGCCGGGCGACGCCGGCAGGGCTCTGGTGGCCTCGGCCGACGGCGTCGGGACGAAGATTCTCGTCGCGGCCGAGATGCGCCGCTACGATAGCGTGGGCGCCGATCTCGTGAACCACTGCGTCAACGACATTCTGGTCGTGAACGCGACGCCGCTGTTCTTCTTGGATTATCTGGCGGTCGGCAAGCTCGATCCGGTGGTTGCGGCCGATATCGTCAAAGGCTGCCACGCGGCGTGCCGCAGCAACGAGTGCGCGCTGCTCGGCGGGGAGACCGCCGAGATGCCGGGCCTGTACGCGCCGGGGCATTTCGATCTGGCCGGCACGATCGTTGGCATGGTCGATATCGAGAGCGTGCCGAGACCGGCGGACGTCGAGCCTACCGACGTGCTCCTCGGGCTGCCGTCGGTCGGGCTCCACACCAACGGCTACACCCTGGCGCGCGAACTGATCCCGGCGCGTGAATGGCAGCAGCCGTTCGACGGGCGCACGTACGGCGAGGCGCTGCTGGCGGAGCATCCCTCCTATTACCGTGCCGTGCGCGCGATCCAACGGGTGGCGAAGGTAAAGGTGATGGCACATATCACGGGCGGCGGTCTGCTCGAAAACGTGCCGCGGACGCTGCCGTCAAACGTCAAAGCGGTATTCGAGCAGTCGCGCTGGGAGATTCCGCCGCTCCTTCAAGAGTTGTGCGCGCGCGGGAGACTGCAGCACGAAGAGCGCTACCGCACCTTCAATATGGGGATCGGGTATACGCTGGTCGTATCGCTTGCGGATGCGGCGAAAGCGCTCGCCGCCGTTCCCGGCGCGCGTGCGATCGGCTGGATCGAAGCGCGTGAGAGCGGGGAGCCGCAGGTCACCGTTCATCCGGCGCGCGGGTAACGCGTGGAGGAGATGGTCAATCTCGCGGTCGATCTGCGCGACGCGCGTTTCGGCGCCGAGGCTCTCGCAGGCTCGTTGCGCGCGATCGAAGCAGCCGGCTTGCGCATCGAACGAACGCCGGCACCGGAGGACCGCTTCCTCGCGTGGCTGGACGACGCCTTCGGCGGGACGTGGAGTTCCGAAGCCTTTGCTGGCAAGAGCGCGATCGCGCGCGCGGGTGTCGACATCGCGGGCTTCGCGACGTACGATCCGCGCGGGCTGCGGTACGCGTGGCTGCGGGGCTGGGGGGCGCGCGAAGATGTCGGGATCTTCGGACCGTTCGGCGTCGATCCGCATTTTCGCGGCTCCTCTCTCGGCCCGAACCTGCTCGTCGCGGCCCTCGCGTCGCTGCGCGAATGCGGGTACGCGTACGCGCTGATACCAGCCGTTGGCGAAGAGCAGCTCGTGGAGTACTACGCCGCACATTCCGGGGCGAGCGTGGTCGAGCGCTTTGAGAAGAAGCGGTGGCAAGCTCGCCGATATCGCACCACGGTGCTTGCCTCGGGCGGCGGCACCAACTTCCAATCGGTACTCGACGGCTCGCGATCCGGGCGCTTGCCGCTCGTGATTACGACGCTGCTCTGCAACCGTGCTCGGGCAGGCGCGATCGAGCGTGCCCGCGATGCGAACGTCGAGAACGTGGTGACGCTCGTTCGCGACCGCACCGGCGAGTCACGCGCGGAGTACGATGCACGGCTGCTGGATGCGGTCGAACGCAGCGAGCCGGAACTCGTGTTATTGCTTGGCTGGATGCACCTGCTCGACGACGCGTTCGTCGAGCGGTACGGTGACGCGATCAACATTCACCCGGCGTTCCTGCCGCTGGACCAGCGGTGCGATCGCGTCGGGATGGCGGACGGCTCGACGATACCGGCGTTTCGCGGAGCACACGCGCTTGCGGACGCGATCCGGGCGCGCAGCCTGTGGACCGGCGCGAGCGCCCACCAGCTGGCTCGCGATGCCGATCGCGGACGGATCCTCGTGCGCAAACCGCTGCGCATCGGCCCGGGAGAGGACGAGGGGGCTATCCTCACGCGTCTGCATCCGCTCGAGCACCGCGTGCTCGCGGGCGGCATCATGCGGTGGGTCTACGAGCGCTCGTCTGTCTTGCGTACTGAAACGGAGGGGCTGCGTGCCAATCGGCACGCAGCCCCTTCAACCGACTCGGGTCTCTGACGACTTAGTAGCAGCTAGTAAGAGCGAAGCCAGCTCGAAACAGCGTCATCAACGGATCGGCTTTTAGCGTAATCAGCGCGCCCCCGCTTGCTGGAACTTGCGGCGGAATCCGAAGTGTGTGTAACGCTTTCGCTTGCGATGCCCGCGGAACCGATGGGCCGTCGATAAACCCATCTTCGTAGATCACCGTGCCATCGTTGCGAACGTAAATGAAGCCCACAACGACTGAATTGAGGCTGACGATGAGCCCGTGAGCGATTTCTGCGGCGTGCGATGGATCGTTTCCGGGGAACTGATTGTGACGTTGAACTGGGATGCGTTGACATAAGGATTGCTGCGCCAGCACAAAGGGTTTCCCGGCAAGATACATCGTTGATGGCGGTGGAACCTGATGATTGATCATCATTTGATCTCCTTAGGTTTACGCCTGAGTCCGCGGGAGGTTGTATTTGAAGCAGGCCTGGCCCGGCCCCCGATAGACGGTTGACAGCGTAGGCGGTCGAAATCCCCCTCAAACCGACGAGGGAGATGATCGTGGAAGACAAGCGAACCCAACAAAATGACGAGGTCCGCCGGGGGCGGCCGGG
>JAKAPQ010000146.1 GCA_021806945.1 bacterium
ACGGCGGTGCTGCGCAAGATGGTCCGCGATCTCGACGTGCCGGTGCGCGTGCAGATCGTGCCGACGGTGCGCGAAGACGACGGCGTGGCGCTCTCGAGCCGCAACGTGTATTTGACGGCCGAGCAGCGCGCCGCGGCTCCCACCCTCCACGCGATGCTGCGCGCCTTTCTCGCGCGCCTGCGCGAAGGCGCGAGCGGCGAGGCAGCCGCGCGCGAGGCGCGCCCGGTGCTCAGCCCGCTCGCGCAGCTCGATTATTTGGATCTCGTCGATGCCGACACGTTCGAGCCGCTGGCGGCGCTGCGTTCGCCGGCCTTCGCGATCGCTGCGGTGCGCTTCGGCAGCACGCGGCTGCTCGACAATATCTGGGTGGCGCGGTGAAGGCGGGCTCGCACGTGCTGCTCTGCGTGACCGGCGGCATCGCGGCGTACAAAGCCGCGTCGCTCGCGAGCGCGCTCGTGCAGGGCGGCGCCGTCGTCGACGTGATGATGACCGCCGAGGCCGAACGGTTCGTCGGCCCGCTGACGTTTTCGGCGCTGACCGCGCGGCCGGTCTACTCGTCGCTGTGGGATGCGCCCGAACGCATCCCACACGTGCGCCTGGTGCGCGAAGCGCAGGCGGCCGTGGTGGCGCCGGCGACGGCCAACGTGATCGCGAAGCTCGCGTACGGCATCGCCGACGACCTGGTGACGACGGCGCTGCTGGCCGCGCGCATTCCGGTCGTGCTGGCACCGGCGATGAACGACGCGATGTACCGCAGCGAGGCGACGCAGGCGAATCTGCGCGCGCTGCGCGAGCGCGGTTACGACGTGGTCGAGCCCGGCGTGGGCTTTCTGGCCGAACGCGAAAGCGGCATCGGGCGCTTGGCCGAGGAGAGCGCGCTGCTCGACGCAATCGAGGTTGCGCTCGCGCGTACGCGCGCGCTCGAGGGGCTGCGCGTCGCGATTACCGCCGGACCGACGCGCGAAGCCTTCGATCCGGTTCGCTTCGTTTCGAACCCGTCGACCGGCGCCACCGGCATCGCGCTCGCGCGCGAGGCGCACTTGCGCGGAGCCGAGGTTACGCTGATACTCGGGCCGACGCAACTCGAAACCCCCGCGCAGGTGCGCGTGGAGCGCGTGACCACCGCGCGCGAGATGTACGACGCCGCGATCGAACGTGCGGTCGGCGCGGACCTGATCGTGGCGGCCGCCGCAGTGGCGGATTGGCGCCCGGCCGACGCATCCGAGCGCAAGGTGAAGAAAACCGAGGCCGATCTCAACGTGCGCATGGTGCGAAACCCCGACGTGCTGGCGGAGCTCGGCCTGCGCAAGGGCGAGACGTTTCTGCTCGGTTTCGCCGCCGAGACAGAGGACCACGAAGCGAACGCGCGCGAGAAGCTCGCGCGCAAGAACCTCGACGCGATCGCCGTGAACGACGTGAGCGGGGCGCGCGGATTCGGCTTGCAGGCGAACGCGCTCGTCGTGCTGTGGGGCGGCGGCGGGCGGCGCGAGCTCGGCACCGCGCGCAAGGAGGTGCTGGCCGCGCGCTTGCTCGACTGCGTACAGGAGCGCATGCGGGCTCGCCACGCCGGTGCCGGAGCGGAGGGCGACGAATGCTGTTGACGATCGACGTCGGAAATACCGAGACCAAACTCGGCTGCTTCGAAGACGGTTCGGAGCGGCTCTCGCACACCTGGCGCGTCACGACCGAACGCCGGCGCACGGCCGACGAATACGGCGTCTTTCTCACGCAGCTCTTCGCGACGGCCGGCCTGCTGCCCGCCGAGGTGGAGGCGGTGGTGGCGGCCAGCGTCGTTCCACCGCTCGACCCGGTGCTGGAGCAGGCCTGCCGGCGCTTCTTCAACGTAACGCCGGTCTTCTTCAAGGCGCACCGGCAGAGCCTGATGACGATCGTGACGGAACGGCCGAACGAAGTCGGCGCGGACCTCGTCGCCGCAGCGATCGGCGCGCGCGAGCTCTACGGCGCGCCGCTCGTCGTCATCAGCTACGGCACCGCGACGGTCTTCATGGCGATCTCGGCGGCGGGCGAGTATCTCGGCGTCGCGATCGCACCGGGCATCAACATCTCGGTCGATGCGCTCGTAGGGCGCACGGCGAAACTGCCCGAGATCGCGCTCGAAGCGCCCGGGCAGGCGATCGGCCGCGATACGATCTCGGCGCTGCAGTCGGGGATCGTCTACGGCTTCGTGGGCCAGACCGAGGCGATGATCGCGCGCTTTCGCAAGGAGTTAGGCGCGCATGCGCGGACCGTGGCGACGGGCGGGCTCGCGGAGACGCTCGCGCGGCACACGGATGCCATCGACGAAGTGAACCCGCACCTGAGCTTGCTCGGTTTGCGCTCCTTTTATCGCGCCAAACTAGGAGGTTGTCGGACTTGAGCACATTTCCGTCTCCGGGTCGCTTTTTGCCGTCTACGTCGTTGCTCATCGGTCACGAAGCTACGGCTTCGCTCCCTCTTCGCGCCTCGTATCCGAACAAAAAGCGCCTCCGGATCCGAAAACGGCCCAAGCCCGACAACCTCCTATAACACGGGCCAGATG
Organism: bacterium; assembly: GCA_021806945.1. Taxonomy (GTDB): domain Bacteria; phylum Vulcanimicrobiota; class Vulcanimicrobiia; order Vulcanimicrobiales; family Vulcanimicrobiaceae; genus JAJYFL01. Next base: position 2,540 of record JAKAPQ010000146.1, read on the forward strand.
AAGAACGCGACCCCGACGAGCGCGATGATCGCGCCGCTGAGGACTTCACCATAGCGTTCGAAGCGTCCGAGTCGCAGGGTCTGCAATCCGGCCGCGGAGCCCGCGCAGAGCACGACGTACGTGAGGATCGTCGAGAGTGCGAAGACGGCCGACATGACCAGGATCAGGTTGAGACCGTAGCGCCCCGCGGCGAAGAAGGCGGGGATGCCTTCAACCATCGGCGACGACCCGAGAATCAGCAGCAGCGCGGTCGAGCGCGAGGTTCCCGGGTTACGTGCCGGTTCGCGCTCGCGCTCGCGCAGCTCGCGCACCGACGAGAGCGCGATCCAAACGCCGAAGCCGACCAGGGCCAGGCTCGAGAGCAGCGAGATCGCATGCCCATATCGCTGCGCGACCAGCGCACCGGCGAGCCAAACGAGCGCGCCGATGGCCAGCGTCGAGAGCGTGTGGCCGAGGCCGGCCAGCGCCGCCGTGCGCGCGGTGCGCGCCACCGACCAGCGGTGGTGGCGGGCGAGCACGGCGATCGGCAGCCAGTGGTCGGGCACGACGGTGTGGAGCACGCCCACGGCGAGCACCGCCCCGATCAGCAGCAGTTGCGGCGAGTTCACCCTGCTCTCTGTTCCCAGCGGCGCCGCAATCCCTGTGCCGGGATGGCGGGCGCGTGCTATACTACGCTCGCTATGCCGCGCACGGTAGATCCGCTCGTTATCGGGCCGCACGAAATTTGGCCGCCGCTGGTGCTGGCGCCGATGTCGGGCGTGACCAACCGCACGATGCGCGCGCTCTACCGGCCCTTCGGCTTGGGGCTCACCGTCACCGAGTTCGTTTCGTCCAACGCGCTCTCGTATGCGTCGACCAACCGGCGCACGATGGAGATGATCGATCAGCACGGAGTCGAGAAGCCCGTCGCCACGCAGCTCTGGGGCGACGATCCGGAACTGATGGCGCGCGCCGCGCGGGTCGTGCGCGAATGCGGCGCCGACATCGTCGATATCAACTTCGGCTGCCCGGCGCCGAAAGTCACGAAGACCAACGGCGGCTCGGCCTGCCTGCGCGACGTGGACCGCTGCGAGGCCATCGTGCGCGCGGTCGTGGCGGCCGTCGACTGCCCGGTGACGATCAAGATGCGGCTGGGCTGGAGCGAAGAGGCGCTCGTCTATCTCGAAGTCGCCAAGCGCGCGCAAGATGCCGGTGCGCGCGCCGTTACGCTGCACGCACGGACGGCGCGGCAGTTCTACAAAGGTGAGGCGGACTGGGCGCACGTTGCGCGGCTCAAGCGCGCCGTCGATATCCCGGTTATCGGCAACGGCGATCTCGCCGATGCTCGCGTCGCGCTGCAGCGCATGCGGGAGAGCGGCGCCGACGGTATCATGCTCGGCCGCGCGTCGCTCGGCAACCCGTGGCTCATCTCGCAGATTCGCGACGCGATGGAGGGCCGCGAGCCGGACGCGCCGCCGAGCGCGCCGGACCGGCTGCGCTACGCGATCGGCGTGCATTATCGAGCGATGGTCGACGAGCTCGGCGAACGCCGCGCCGTGCCGCAGATGCGCAGGCATCTCGCGCTCTATCTGAAAGGCATGCCCAACGCCGCGATCCTGCGGGAGCGCATCATGCACCTCGACCGCGCCGCCGACGTGATCTCCGTCGTCGAAACCGCGATCGCCGCCCTAGGAGTTTGTCTGGCTTGAGCACGTTTCCGTCTCCGGGTCGCTTTTTGTCGAATACATCGTTGCTCATCGGTCACGAAGCTACGGCTTCGCTCCCTCTTCGCGCCTCGTCTTCGAACAAAAATCGCCTCCGGATCCAAAAACGGCCCAAGCCAGACAAACTCCTGGAACGCCCGGTCGCCGCATGACCGACCCCTCGAAGGATGCCGCGCAGAGACTCTACGACGAGACGTACGAAAATTACCGGCAGTTCGTGAACCCGCCGCTCGCGCGCGTGATGAAACTCTCCGGCAGCCCGGTCGAAGTGCGCGCGCGCGGCTGCACGATTTGGGACCACAACGGCAAGGCGTACCTCGATTTCGCCGGCGGTTACGGCGTCTTCACGCTCGGCCATAGCCACCCCGCCGTCGTCGCCGCCGTCAAGGCGCAGCTCGAACTGATGTCGCTTTCGGGCAAGACGATGTTCAACGTGATGCTGGGCCGCGTCTCGCGCCGCCTGGCGGAGCTCGCGCCGGGCGACCTGCAGATATCGTTCTTCGCGAACAGCGGCGCCGAAGCGGTCGAAGGCGCGGTCAAACTCGCGCGCGTCGCGACGAAGCGCGCGAAGATCGTCGGCACGCACGACGCCTATCACGGCAAGACGCTCGGTGCGCTCTCGGTCAGCGGGCGCGAATACTTCAAGAGCGAGTACCGCCCGCTGCTGAGCGACGTCGCACACGTTCCCTACGGCGACGCGACCGGGCTCGACGAGGTGCTGCGCGACGCGGCGGCGTTCGTGGTCGAGCCGGTGCAGGGCGAGGGTGGGGTAAACGTTCCGCCGCTCGGCTACCTGCGCGCGGTGCGTGACGCGTGCGACCGCACCGGCGCGCTCTTCATCGCCGACGAAGTGCAGACCGGTCTCGGGCGCTGCGGCATGCTCTTCGGCTGCGATCGCGATGGCGTCGTCCCCGACGTGATGACGCTGGCCAAAGGGCTCTCCGGCGGCGTGATTCCGGTCGGCGCGTTCATCGCGCGCCCGAGCGTCTGGCACGCCGCGTACGGCAAACACCCGGTCATGCACACCTCGACCTTCGGCGGCAGCGAGATCGCGTGCGCGGCGGCGCTCGCCGCCATGGAGGTGCTCGTTGCCGACGG
>JAKAPQ010000147.1 GCA_021806945.1 bacterium
CGAGCTCCGACGGAAACGGTCCGGCGCCGACCCGCGTCGCATACGCCTTCACGACGCCGATGACGCGGCCGATGGCCGTGGGGCCGATCCCGAGACCCGTACAGGCGCCGCCGGCCAGCGTATGCGAGCTCGTCACGAACGGATAGGTTCCGTAACCGACATCGAGCAGCGTGCCCTGCGCGCCCTCGATCAGCACCTTGCGCCCGCTTTCCAGTGCGTCGTGGATGTAGGCGACGCCATCGACGACGTGCGGCGCGATGCGCTCGGCGGCCTCCAGCGTCTGCGCGATGGTATCTTCTTCCGTCGGCATCTCAGCCGAGCTCCGCGGGCGACCGAGCAAATTCGTGCGGATGCGATCTGCGAGGACCTCTCTGCGCTGCAAGTCTCCGAAGGTGATTCCGGCGCGCGCGACCTTATCGACGTACGCCGGACCGATTCCGCGGCCCGTGGTGCCGATAGCCGCTGCCCCGCGCGCCGCCTCGCTCGCGCGGTCGGCCGCCGCGTGGTACGGAAAGACGATGTGCGCGCGGTCGGAGACGCGAACGCGGCCGATGTCGACGCCGATCGCCCGCAGAGCGTCCAGTTCGGCGAGCAGGCCGGCAAGGCTCACCACCGTCCCGCCGCCGACGAACAGCTCGCAGTCTGGGTTCAGGACCCCCGACGGGACGATGCGCAACGCCAGCGTCCGGTCGCCGAGGCGAATGGTATGGCCGGCGTTGTCCCCGCCGCCGAAGCGCGCGACGATATCGTAGCCGCTCGCCAAGTAGTCGACGATACGGCCCTTCCCTTCGTCGCCCCACTGAATCCCTACCACGACATCGGCTTTGCCGGCGACGCGAGCGCTATTCACTGCGGAACTCCAGATCGCTCGTATCGCCGAACGGAATCTGCGCGATGCCTTCAAACTGGGTGAGGATGAACTCGCTGAAGAGCGCGTTGGGCCAGACGAAGTCGACGCGCGTAAAATGCTTGGGATCGTTCGGATCGAAGGACTCGTGAAGCAGATGGTCGCCGGGGTCGCTCGCGAGCAGCTCCGAGAGCACGTCTTGCTTTTCGGCCGGAGAGGTGGCGGTGAGGCCTTCCATCACCAGGGACATCGGCCAGACCCAGTGATCGGGCGTGTGATAGCTGCCGATACCGCGAGCGACGGAACCGGTATAATACGACGGGTTGTCCTGCGAAAGCAGGAAGGCGCGCGTGTTGAGATAGTACCGGTCGTTCGCGGTGGTATAGCCGATATACGGTGCCGAAAGCAGGCTCGGCACGTTGGCGTCGTCCGTGAGAATCGCGTGCCCCAAGCCGTCAACCTCGTAGGCATAGATATAGCCATATTTCGGAAGATAGACCAGGCCGTACGTTTGAATGCCTTGCTGCACTTCATTGCGCAACGCGCGTGCTTCGTGTGCTTTGATGATGTTGTGGTAGACGTTTTGCTCGATGTCGGCCATGTCGCCCAGCGCCACCACCGCGAACATCTCGTCCGGGATGAGGTAGTTGTAATAGCAGGCGTCGTCGGAGGGGCGGAACCCGGTCCAGATCATGCCGGTGTATCCGACCGGCCGCCCCGCGCCGTTATCGGCTAGCTCTTTCTCCGTGTAGTGCGAATCGCGCGTATGGTCTTGCTCGCGCTGCATCGTCGCGAGCACCGTATCGAGCGCCTTCGACTCGTCTTCGGTGAAGATCGAGCGGTCGCCGGTCGTCTTCCAATAACTCCAAGCTAGCGTCACCGGATAGGCGAGCGAGTCGAGTTCGAATTTCTGTTCCCAGACCCGGTAATCGATCGTGAAGGCATTAGCGTAAGGATCGATCTGGATGTACTTAGCCTGGCGAGCGATGATGCCACGCAGGAGTTGGCGCACGTCGGGGTCCTGCTTGGCGTAGTAGAGATACGGCCGCGCCTCGGCGCTGGCGTCACGCAGCCATTCCGCGGGTATGTCGCCGGTCGCGACGTAGACGGTGCCATCGGGCGTGAACTGCGCGAGTTTCTCCGTATCGAGCAGTGCCGCGCGAAACATCTCCTCGAGGTGGACGTTGGGATTGCGGTAGGCCTCTGCCGCCCGTTGGATCGAGTCGAGTTCTAGGGCAGTCGAGCGCAGCGGCAGGGCGATCGCGCAGACGAGCGCCGCGGCGAGGAGCGCGCGGACGAGACCGGAGCGAGGCTGTCCGGTCACGTTACTGGGGCCAACTCCCGTGGACGTATAACGCCGGCAGCTCGCGGTAGCGGCCGTTGTAGTCTAAGCCGTACCCGACGACGTAGACGTCCGGAATCTCGAAGCCGCGGTACTTCACGTCTATTCCGGCGAGCCGGCGATGCGGCCGGTCGAGCAACGTGCAGACTTCGAGCGACGCCGGAGCGCGGGCGCGCAGGGCCTTCACGACGTATTGGAGCGTCAGCCCCGTATCGATCGTATCCTCTACCAACAAGACGTGGCGTCCTTCGACCGACGCCGAGGTATCCTTCTCAAAGCGAATGCCCTCCGCGTCGTTGTAGCGCGTTAGGGCGATGAAATCGAACTCGCATGGAATATCGATCGCACGCGTGAGATCGGCAACGAAGACCGCCGAGGCGTTCATAATGCCGACGATCATCGGAAGTTTGCCGGCATAGTCCCTTGCTATTAGAGCGCCGAGGTCCCGCACCCGCGCTTGAATGGTCTCTTCGTCGAAGAGCTTTTCGGAGATCACCCGGCGGCGCTCCGCGGTGCCAAACGAGAGAAGAGGCGCTCGACGTCGCGACGCGTGAAGAGTTTCACGTTGATCCCGGGGTGCGTCGCACGGAGCAGGCGCAACTTGCGGTTCTTGCGCGTTTGGAGGCGCGGCCTGAGCACCGTGACCTCGAGATACAGGTCGAACTCCGGCAAATAGAAATCGGGCGTGAACGATTCGACGACGTTCCCGTGGCGATCCCGGGCGATGGGGAAGCAGCGCGGCTCGTAGCTCCAGTCCACCCTATAAAAATCGAGGAGCTGGGCGAGTTCTTCTTCGCTGCGGTGAGCGAACCGGGGCGCGCGCATTGCCACGGACCGACATCTACGACGCCGGCCCCTCGGATTCCGCTCGCAGGGGGAGCACGACTTCGAATCGAGCGCCACCCAGCGGCGAGTCCGAGGCACGAACCTCGCCACCGGCGCGCTCGACGATCATCGCGACGATCGCCAAGCCGATGCCGCTGCCCCGACGCGCGCCGGCGCGCGAGCCTCGCACGCGCAGCCCGAAGATCGACGAGCGCTCCTCGGGAGCGATACCCGGTCCATCGTCGTCGACGACGATGCAGGCGAAGGCTCCTTGCGAGCGCGCGACGGCGCGAACGATCCCTCGCTCGCGACCGTATTTGAGCGCGTTGTCGAGCAGGTTGACGGCAATCTGCAGGCAAGCGTCGGCGTCGAGCGCGACGCGCAGCGCCGGTGGAGCGCCCCACTGCAGTACGATACCACGAGCGCCGGCGAGCGGCCGTACGATCTCGCACGCCCGCCGGAGTTGCTCCCGAACCTCGCATGCGCTCCCAATGAGGGCGGCGGCCGTGAGGTCTAGCAGCGAGAACTCAAACATGCCGTCGAGCAGCCGCCCCAAACGCAACGCTTCGCGTCGCGCCGTCTCGAGGAAGCGGCGTTGCGTGGGCGGGTCCACGGGCCGGTCGAGCAGCGTCTCCAGATAGCCGCTGATAGACGTGAGCGGCGTGCGCAGCTCGTGGCCGACCGTAGCAAAGAATTCGTAGCGCTCGCGCTCCCGCGCGCCGCGCTCGAGCGCCGTCTGGATATCGCGTTCTAGTCCGATCTGCGGATCGAAGCCGCGCACCAGCGTCCAGCCGCTCTCCACGCGCAGGTCGCAAGCACAGGCGACGGCCGCCGCCACGCGCTCGAGCGCCGCCCGCACGTCGACGGCCGAGGGCAGGCGCTCGGTTTGCGACGGCGCCTCCCGGCGTTCGCCCGTCATGACGATGACGTAGCGATCGCTCCCTGGATCGTGCCCGAGCACGTCGCCGGCACGCAGGCTTCGCGCCGCCGCCGCTACGATGGCGAGACTGGTTTGGCGTTCCACGCGAAGCGCCATGCGGCGCCCGTCGCGCCAAGCGACCCGCTCGAATTGTGGAAGGCGCACGACCAGCAAAGGAACCGGGCGGTGCACGAGTGCCGCCTCCAGCGGCTCCGCCAAACGCGCGAGGCGCGTCAGCCGCCCGCTAACGCCGGGCGAACTTGTAGCCAAAACCGTGGATCGTCTGCAGCGTGGCCGGCAACCCGTTGACCTCTTCGACTTTTTGGCGGATGCGCCGCACATGCACGTCGACAGTCCGTTCGTCACCGTCGAAATCGAAGCCCCAGGCGCGTTCGAGCAGCGTTCGGCGTGAGAGCGCCACGCCGGGGTTGCTTGCGAGCATCAGGAGCAGCGCAAACTCCCGCGGTTTCAGCCGGGCATCGATCCCGTCGACGCGAACCTCGCGCGCCGCTTCGTCGATCTCCAAGCGACCGAAGCGCAGCAGCCGCGGCGGCGTGTCGTAGGCATGGCCCGCGCGCCGAACGATCGCCTTGATGCGCGCGACCAATTCGCGCGGCGAAAACGGCTTGCAGAGGTAGTCGTCCGCACCGACTTCGAACCCAACGATACGGTCGATCTCGTCGTTGCGAGCGGTGAGCATGAGGATCGGCAGCTCGCGCTTCTCGCGCCGCAGAGCGCGCGCCACGTCGAACCCATCAACGCCGGGCAGGCCCACGTCGAGAACGAGCATGTCGGCCAGTTCGCGAGCCGCGCGCATGGCCGCGTTGCCGTCGGCGACCGCGAAGATCTCGAAGCCCTCGCGCTCCAGGTGGTGGGTGACGAGCGCCCGGATCGCCGCATCGTCTTCGGCGACCACGATCCTTAGTGCGGACATGCACGGGATAGTGCCCGGTACGCCGCGCGCACGGACGCACGACGGATCAGCTGTCTTCGGTGGCAGCCTCCGCGAATGGCCCGAATGCCGCCGCATGCTCGCGGAGCTTGCGATAGATGAGCGACGCCGGAAAGCCGAGGCGCTCCATGGCGCGCGCGGCCGAAGCATAACTGATGCCGGGCTTCGTTCGGAAGAGCTTCGCGATGGCGACATCGATGCGCTCGGTCTCACCGGACTCGCTCTCCCGCAACGCATCGTAGGCGGCTTCGCGATCGACTCCCTTGAGCACCAGCTCGCCCACGAGACGCGCGTCACCGATGGCCCTCCGCTTCTGCTCGATGTGAAGCCGTGCGAAGAGCCGGTCGTCGACGTAGCCGTCGCGCTTGCAGCGCTCGACGGCCGCCCGAACGTCCCCGCCGGGAAAGCCGTGACGCTCAAGACGTTGCCAGAGCTGGGC
>JAKAPQ010000148.1 GCA_021806945.1 bacterium
GTGCGCCCGGCCTACCGGAGGTGTCCATGACGACTACTCTCGATCGTTCGGCCGTCCAGTCTTCCAACAACGTCTGGCAGATGGCGCAGAGCCAGCTCGACGACGTCGCACGGCTCATCGGCTTGAACGCTGACGTTCACGCGTATTTACGAGAACCCAAGCGCGTCCTGGAGGTCTCGATTCCGGTCCGCATGGACACGGGGGCCTTCCAGATGTTCCGCGGATGGCGCGTTCAGCACAACATGTCCCGCGGCCCGGCAAAGGGTGGAATTCGGTTCCATCCCGACGTCTCGCTCGATGAAATCAAAGCGCTCGCGATGTGGATGACGTGGAAGTGCGCGCTTGCGAATATTCCGTTCGGCGGCGCAAAAGGCGGCGTAATCTGCAATCCGAAGGCCATGTCGATGCAGGAACTCGAACATCTCACGCGGCGCTTCACGAGTGAGATCTCGATCATCATCGGGCCGGAGAAAGATATCCCCGCTCCGGACGTCTATACCACGCCACAGATCATGGCCTGGATCATGGACACGTTTTCGATGCAGCATGGGTACTCGATCCCGGGCGTCGTGACCGGAAAGCCGATATCGATCGGCGGCTCGCTCGGACGCGACAAGGCGACGGCACGCGGATGCATGTTCGTCGTCGACGAAGCGATGCGGGTGCTCGATCTGCCCATAGAGGGTGCGCGCGTCGCGGTTCAAGGCTTCGGGAACGCAGGCCTCCACGCCGCCGCGCTCATGTCGGCGGCGGGCTACCGCATCGTCGCTGCCTCCGATTCGCAAGGCGGCGTCGCCAATCCAAACGGCCTGGACGTGCGCGGATTGATCTCTCACAAAACGGAGACAGGTTCCGTGACCGGTTTCTCCGGCGGCGAGCGCATCAGTAACAAAGAACTCTTGGAGTGTGACTGCGACGTGCTGGTTCCCGCCGCTCTCGAAAAGGTGATCACCGCCGAGAATGCCGCACGAATTAAGGCCAAGATCGTGGCGGAAGCGGCTAACGGTCCGACCCTGCCGGAGGCCGACCGCATTCTTTTCGATCGCGGCATCATGGTGCTGCCGGACATTCTTGCCAACGCCGGCGGCGTGACCGTTTCGTATTTCGAGTGGGTTCAAGATCTGCAGGAGAACTTCTGGGAGGAGAGCGAGATCAACGAGCGCCTCAAGAAGAAGATGGTGCGCTCTTTCCACGAGACACGCGCCGAAGCCGAGCGTTACAAGGTCGATTTGAGGCACGGCGCGTACGCGGTGGCCGTCGGTCGCGTAGCGGAGGCGACCAGCGTTCGCGGGCTGTATCCCTAGATACCGCAGATACCGGCTGCTCGTGGGGGGAACCCGCGAGCGCCGCTTCTCGGTGGTTAAGCAGGCGTGGCGGGGGCCCTAGACCCCCGCCACGTACAGGCGCGCACGCGCTCTCCCGCGAACGCGCCCTCGGTAGCGAGCATGACGAATAGGGGCTGTTAGGTATACATGTCTTACGAGGAACTGACAATCGACGTCAAACGAGAGCGCGATGGGGAAGCCGTCGTCTTTAGGCTGCGCGGCAGCTTCGACATTGCTACCTCGCCGTCGGTACGCGCCGCACTGCTGGAAGCTGCCGACGAGGGTTCGCACGATATCGTCGTCGATCTCGCACAGTTGACGTTCCTCGACTCTACAGGGCTGGGGGCGCTGATCGGCGCTCACCGCCGGGCGCTGGAGAATGGCGGCCGAATTCGCCTCGTCGTCGCAGACGGGCCCATAGCCCGTCTGCTGAACGTTACCGGTTTGATGCGCGTCTTCGCGGTCTATCCGACGCTCGCGGCCGCGCTGGCAGATCAGGGCCGCATCGTCGCTTCGCTGTAACGCGAATAGGATTCGTCGAGCAGTTCGACAACGTGCCGAACCCGCACCTTACTCCCGGCCGCTCGCAATCCGGCCTGAAGTTGCAGGGCGCAGCCGGGATTCGCGGTTGCGACGGTGTTCGCTCCGGTCGCAAGTACGTTTTTAACTTTGCGGCGCTGAAGGCGTTCGGCCATCTCCGGCTCCGTTACGTTATAGATCCCGGCGCTGCCGCAGCAGACCGAACTTTCGTTCATCTCGCGCAGCGTTAGACCGGGAATCCTCTGGAGCAGGCGGCGAGGCGGATCGGTAAGCCGCTGCGCGTGCGCCAGATGGCACGGGTCTTGATAGGCCACGATCTCCTCGAGAGGGCCGAGCTCCGGCGCTATGCCGACCGCGTCGAGAAACTCCGTCACGTCGCGGACGCGCGAAGCGAACGACGCGGCACGTTGCGCCCAATCCGGATCTCCCTCGAGCAGTTCGCCGTACTCTTTTAGCGTGGAGCCGCAGCCCGCTGCATTGACGATGTAATACTGCGCTCCGGACGCCTCGAAGGCCGCGATGTTACGCTTGGCCATCTCGCGGCCCTGGTCGATCGCGCCGGCATGGATGGCGATGGCGCCGCAGCAGCCTTGGGCGGCTGGCACGACGACCGTACAGCCCGCGCGCCCCAGAACGCGCGTAGTCGCCTCGTTCACCTGCGCAAAGGCGACGTGCATGATGCATCCGGCATGGAGCATAACCGAGTGCCTTGCGCCGCGCACTTCGTAGCGCTGGCCGCGCGCGACAAAAAATCGCTCGGAGATCGTAGGTGCGAGCGCTTCGGCACGATCCAGACGGAGAGCGCGAAGAAGCCCGCTGCGACGCGCCAGCGTCTGCAGACCGCTGCGCTGGTAAAAGCGCAGCAGAACGGCTGCGGCGCGCATGGCGCGCGGATGCGAGAAGAGCAGATCGAGTGCCAGCCGGCGGACGAGCCGCTCGCGCACCGGCGCCGTGCGGCGGGTTGCCTCGTGAATCTGCGCGCGCGTCGTCTCCACGAGGCGCCCGTAATGCACGCCCGAAGGGCAAACGGCCTCGCAGGCGCGACAATCCAGGCACTCGGACATTTGATCCACGAAGCCTGCGCTGAGAAGATCGAGCCGGCCCTCGGCGACGGCTTTGATCAAACTTATCCGGCCGCGCGGGCTGGAGGTCTCGGTCATGGTTTCGAGATACGTCGGGCAGGCCGGCAGGCATAGCCCGCATCGAACGCATTGGTCGTAGATCGACGCCGGCGGTACATCCGTCCCGCTGAAACCGTGAGTGGCCGTCTGAGTCATCGCCGCTTTGCTTCGACTCCACCGCCGCGCATATCTGCGGCGCCGAATGATTTGCTAACGACGGGGAGCGGGCGCGGCGGGGGAGCGACGATCCGAGGCGCCCGCTCCCCCGCGCGTGGGCCTGCTAGAAGATTGTCGGAGTTGAGCCGTTTTCGGATTTGGTGCCGAATTTTGTTCGGAGACGAGGCGCGAAGAAGCCGCGCCAGCGCGCATCCTGCGCTGCGCGGCACCTCCGCTTCCGTGCGGAATGGGAGCGAAGCCGTAGCTTCGTGACTGATGAGCAACGAAGTATTCGGACAAAAGGCGGCCCAAAGACGGAAACGTGCTTAACTCCGACAATCTCCTATAGGGTAACGTCTTCGCGGCGCTGCGCGATCGGGGGATACTCCACGCCGCGTGCGCCGACGTAGTTAGCGCGCGGGCGGAGCAACTTGTTGTCCGCGTACTGTTCGATGCAGTGCGCGCACCAGCCGGCAACGCGGCTGATGGCAAAGACCGGCGTAAAATACGACGTCGGGATTCCCAGCGTGTAGTATACCGAAGCGGAGTAGAGATCGACGTTTGGATAGAGCTGCTTGGAGTCCCAAACGGCGCGCTCCATGCGCTCGGTCATCTCGACCCATTTCGTGGTGCCGGCGGAGGCGCCGACGGCCTTTGCTATGCGCTTGAGTTCGGTCGCCCGCGGGTCGTACGCCTTGTATACGGCATGGCCGAAACCCATGATCTTTTCGTGAGCGGCAAATTTCTTCTCGACCCATGCGTCGACGTTACCGATATCGCCGATCTCGAGGAGATTGTGGATGACCCCTTCGTTAGCGCCACCGTGGAGCGGGCCCTTGAGCGCGCCGATGGCCGAGGTAACCGCAGCGTACATATCCGAGAGCGTCGCGGCCGTGACGATCGCGGCAAATGTCGAGGCGTTCATACCGTGGTCGGCGTGCAGGATCAGCGAAACGTCAAGGACGCGAGCGGCTTGCGCGTCGGGAACCTTGCCGGTGAACATGTAGAGGAAGTTCGCTGCGGTGTCGAGCGCCGGATCGGGCGCTACCGGCTCGAGTCCCTGCGAGATGCGGTGGTATGCCGCGAGAATGCTGGGAACGAGCGCGGTTAGTTTGAGGGCCTTCTCCAATTGAGCTTCGCGCGACATGTCGTTGACTTTGGCATCGAATAATCCGAGCGCCGACACGGCGGTGCGCAACGCATCCATCGGCGTTCCGTTCTTCGGCAGATCGCGTAGAAGGACGAGGAGATCGGGGGGCAGCGCCCGATGGCGGTTGAGATTCGCGCGGAATTCGTCCAAATGGGTCTTGGTAGGGAGAGTACCAAACCATAACAGGTATGCGACCTCTTCGAACGTCGAGGAGCTCGCGAGATCGTGGATGTCGAGACCTCGGTAGATCAACTCGCCCTTCTCGCCGTTGATCGAGGAGAGCCGCGTGTCGCCGACGACCGCGCCGCGAAGGCCGGTTTGGCTCAGGGGTGGGGGAGGCGTGACTGCTTGATTCATAGCCATCTGAGCTTCGCCGGAGTCCATTTCCCACGCTATGACTTTTGGCAGAGCCTTGGCGGTTCTTTTAAAGGATAACAATAGCGGGCACAATCCTATACCCCCGTCTAAGGAGTACCATGCGAAAGAAAGTAACCATCGTCGGCGCTGGAAACGTCGGCGCTACCACGGCCCACTGGCTGGCCGCAAAGGAACTCGCGGACATCGTTCTGGTGGACATCGTGGAGGGCATCCCTCAGGGTAAGGCCCTTGATCTCTTGGAGTCGCTCCCCGTAGAGAGGAGCGATGTCGGCGTCGTCGGTAGCAACGGCTACGAATCGACCGCCGATTCGGATATCGTCGTGATTACCGCGGGCTTCCCGCGCAAGCCCGGCATGAGCCGAGACGACCTCGTTCGTGCGAACGCCGAGATCGTTGGCGCGGCGACCGCGGAGGTCGCCAAACGCTCTCCAAATTCGATATTGATCGTCGTAACCAATCCGCTCGACGCGATGTGCGAAGTGGCGCGCCGCGTAAGCGGCTTCCCGCGCGAGCGCGTGCTCGGTATGGCCGGCGTCCTCGACTCCGCGCGGTTCTGCACGTTTATTGCGATGGAGCTGGGCGTGAGCGTAGATAACGTGCACGCATTCG
>JAKAPQ010000149.1 GCA_021806945.1 bacterium
CTAAACGCGACGGCGCTTGGGCGGGCGGCAGCCGTTATGCGGAATCGGCGTCACGTCTCTTATGAGCGTGATCTCGAGGCCGGTGGCTTGGAGCGAACGAATTGCAGCCTCGCGCCCGGCTCCCGGACCCTTCACGAGCACCTCGGTAGATTTCATGCCGTGCTCCATCGCCTTGCGAGCGACCGTCTCTGCCGCCATCTGGGCGGCGAACGGTGTCGATTTCTTGGAGCCCTTGAAGCCGAGGTTGCCGGCCGAGGCCCACGCGATCACGTTACCGAGATTGTCGCTCATCGTGACGATCGTGTTGTTGAAGGACGCGTGGATATGCGCCACGCCGCTCTGGACATTTTTGAACTCGCGCTTCTTCCGCGACTTCACTTGCTTTTTGGCAGCCAACTAACGTACTCCGAATGGTTTATCCTAAGTCCCGAACGACGGGCTGTCGTCGCCTCGACCCCTTCGCTAAAAGAAGTCTGACGGAGCGAGCGCTCGGCGATTGCGCCCGCGCCGGTACCCGCTCCGGCGGTGGAGGCGGACCGGCAATGTGCCATACGTGCCGCACCGAGGCGAGGCACGCGCCGCCGCGAGAGATGGCCGGCGGCGCCAAGCGCTTATGTTACCGCACCCATCCCTAAAAAGGCAAGCCCTTTGGGCGGAAGGCGGCCGCAACGGCCAGCCTACTTCTTGGTAGCGACCTTTTTCTTGCCCGCCACGGTCCGTTTTGGACCCTTGCGAGTGCGCGCGTTCGTTTTCGTTCGCTGGCCGCGCACCGGTAGACCGCGGCGGTGACGGAGGCCCCTGTAGCAGCCGATGTCCGTAAGACGCTTGATGTGGCCGGCCACTTCACGGCGCAGGTCCCCCTCAAGTTTGATCTGCAGGACGTCGATCGCGTCGCGCAGGCGTTTCTCGTCCTCTTCCGCCATCGCTTTCACGCGCAGATCGGGGCTGATACCCGCATGCGCGAGGATCCGCTGCGCAGTTTTGGGTCCCACGCCGTAGATATAGGTCAGCGCAATCTCGATGCGCTTTTCGCGCGGCAAGTCGATACCGGCAATACGGGCCATACTAGAACTCTCTCCTGTCGATCGGTCGCCGCAGGGCGAACGTGTTGTTACCCTTGTACCTGTTTGTGCTTGGGATTGCTCTCGCAGATCACCCGCACTCTGCCTTCCCGGCGAATGATCTTACATTTTTCGCAAATCCGCTTTACCGATGGTCGTACTTTCATGATTTCGATCCTGTCTGTTGTTGGGCCGAAGGGGCGCTCTCCTCGGCGGGCCGATAGAGGCGCGTATCCGGATGCTCCCCGATATCGCGCAGCGTCAAGATTTTCGGGCCGTCTTGCGTGACGGCGATGGTATGCTCGAAGTGCGCTGCGAGTTTACCATCTGCCGTGACGACTGTCCAGCCATCCTTCAGGGTTTCGACCGCGTGGCCGCCCTGGGTGATCATCGGTTCGACGGCCAGGACCAGCCCTGGCCGCAACTCGCTTCCGCTCCCCGCGCGCCCGAAGTTGGGGACCTGCGGCTCCTCGTGCATACGCGTGCCGACGCCGTGGCCGACCAGCTCCCGGACCACGCCGTAGCCATGTCCCTCGGCGTGCGCCTGCACGGCCCAGCCGATATCGCCCAGCCGCTTGCCGGGCTGCATCTGCGCTATCCCGGCCATCAAGCACTCCTGGGTGACGCGCATCAAGCGCGCCGCCTCTTTGGAGACCGAACCGATAGGCACGGTTACCGCGCTGTCGCTGACATAACCCTCAAACGTCGTGCCGATGTCGATCGAGAGTAGGTCGCCTTCCCGCAGCGCGTAGTCGCCGGGGATACCGTGAACGACTTGCTCGTTCACCGAGGTGCAAATCGAGCCGGGATAGCCGTGATAGCCCACGAACGTCGGCTCGCCGCCGAGCGCGCGGATACCGGTCTCCGCCAGCCGGTCGAGCTGCCTGGTCGTCACACCGGGCCGGGCCGCTCGCATAAGATCGCCAAGCACCTGCGCCGTGATCTTTCCACCGCGCCGCATTGTCTCGATCTCGCGTGTGGATTTCAACGCAATCATGCCGTGCTCGGCTCGGCGAGGTGCAGCGCGTCTCGAATCTCTTTGGAGACGGATTCGATCGGTTGGCGCGCATCGATCTTCGCGAGCCGTCCCGAGGACGCGTAATAATCGACCAACGGGCGTGTCTGCGCTTCGTACACCGCCAGGCGGTGCCGAACCGTATCCGGCCGATCGTCCTCCCGTTGCACCAGCGGACCACCATCGTCGTCGTCGATGCCCGCGACGCGCGGCGGCGCAAATTTTTCGTGATAGACGCGCCCGTTACGCGGATTCGTCCACCGCCCTATCAAGCGCTCCTCGAGCAGCGACCGGTCGAGCTCCAGCACCAATGCCGCTGCATCGCCGCGGCCGCGCGCCGAAAGCAGCGCGTCGAGCGCCTCCGCCTGCGCGATGGTTCGCGGAAAACCGTCGAAAAGCACGCGACGGTCGCCCGAAAGTTCGCGCTCGACCATGCGCACGATCAGCTCGTCCGGTACCAGGTCGCCGCGCTGCATGTAGGCTTCCGCCGATTTGCCGAGATCCGTACCGCCCGCTCGGTGTTCGCGTAACAGGTCCCCCGTCGCGATCTGCCGATAACCGTAGCGATTACAAAGAACGCGCGCCTGCGTTCCCTTGCCGGCCCCAGGCGGTCCGAGGAGGATCGCGTCGGTCATCGCTTGATGAAGCCGCGATAATCGCGCATGGCCAAACGCGCTTCAATTTGCGTAATGGTATCGAGTGCCACGCCGACCACGATCAGCAGTGACGTCGAGGCGAGATAGAACGTCGTAATCGAAAGGCTCTGCTGCAGCGCGCCCGGGAGTACGGCCAGTATGCCGAGATAGATGGCCGCGGCAGTCGTGATGCGCATGAGAACGCGGTTGATGTAGTCTACCGTAGGCTGCCCGGGGCGAATTCCCGGAATGAACGACCCGCTCTTTTTAAGGTTGTCGGCGATGTCTTTCGTATTGATGACGATCGCGCTATAAAAGAACGTGAAGACGACGACGAGCACGAAATAGACGGTGTTGTAAAGAAACGAATTCGGGCTGAAATAGGCGTTGAGCCAATTGGCGACGGCACCGATCGGCCCGGCCGTCGCACCGTGGCTAAACCAGGTGAGCGCTTGCTGCGGCAAGAGCAAGATCGATATCGCGAAGATGATCGAAATGACGCCAGCGTTGTTCAGGCGCAATGGTATGTAAGTCGAGCGTCCGGCGAACATCTTGCGGCCCACCACCCGCCTGGCCTGCTGCACCGGGATGCGCCGCTGACCTTGGTACAGAAAAACGATCGAGATGATGATGCCGATGGCGATCAAGACGTAGATCGCTAAGTTCAGCAGGCTTTCGCCTCCCTTGCTCGTGGAGGCGACCGTCTGCGAAACGTACTGCGGATACCGCAGCACGATACCGATGAAAATGATGAGCGAGACCCCGTTACCGATACCCTTGTCGCTAATCTGCTCTCCGAGCCACATCAAGAACATCGTGCCGCCGACCATCGCGGTTATGGCGAACAATAAGAACCAAATGCTGCGATCGTAAAATACCCCAGCACCACGCATCGACATGGACATGAACGTCGCCTGGGTGGCGGCCAGCACGATCGTGAGCCAGCGGGTATACTGGCTGATGCGCTTGCGGCCCTCCTCGCCGCCCTTCTTCGCCATCTCCTCCAATTGCGGCAACACGACGGTCATCAGCTGCATGATGATCGACGCATTGATGAACGGCGTGATGCCCATAGCGATAACGGAGAGTTTTTGGAGCGCGCCGCCGGACAGGAACCCGAGCAGGTTATAGAACGACCCGCTCTGCAGAACGCGCTGCCAGGCCGCTTCGTTTACGTTGGGGATCTGAACGTGAATCATGAACACGAACAGCGCGAACGAGCCGAAAACGAACAACACTCGCTTGCGGATATCCGGAACGAGTAACGCGGCGCGCAGATTGTTGAACACGCCTATTCGCCTTCTATGGTCGCGCCCGCGGCGACGAGCGCTTCTTTCGCCGAGTTCGAGAACGTTACGTCACGGAAGCGGAGGCCCGGCGGCAACGCCCTACCGGCCTTGCTTCCGCCAAGCACTTTCACGCCATCGCGTAACGCCTTTATTTTTTTCGCGACTTTCAAGGTCTGCGGCGTCACCTCGACCGACGGATCCCAGCCCGCCAAATCGTGCAGGTTGACCACCGCGAACTCGCTGCGAAAGTGCCCGATGTCGCGCGCCTTTTGCGAGTAGCCGCGGCGATGCGGCAGGCGGCGCGCCCAGGGCGTCTGCCCACCCTCGAACGACGGACCCTTGCCGCCGCCCGAACGCACGGTTTGGCCTTTCCCGCCCTCGCCACCGGTCTTCACCATACCCGAGCCGTGGCCGCGCCCCACGCGCGTGCGCTTGGGCCAACTGCCGTCGGCAGGCTTGATCCCTCCGAGCTTCAAAAGCGGGCCCGACAGCTCGGCAAGGCCAGCGTGCGCTGCCCGCGTCGTCTTTGCCGGCGCGGCCTTTGCCCCGGTCTTCGCGCTAGCCGGCTTCTTCGTCCCGGTCTGCTTCGTTTTTGCCATACTCTCTCTCTCGTGTTGCTCAGGCGGCGAAGATCTCGGCGACGCTCTTGCCGCGAAGCGCCGCAACCTGCTCGGCAGTCTTGAGCGAACGCAGCGCCTCGATCGTCGCGTACACGACGTTGATCGGGTTACTGCTGCCCAGCGATTTCGTCAGAATGTCGTGGATGCCGGCCAGCTCCAGCACGGCGCGCATCGCGCCGCCGGCGATGACGCCGGTGCCGGGCGCGGCCGGTTTGAGCAGGACGTGCGCGGCGCCGATCTGATGGTTGACCAGATGCGGGATCGTCTTTTCAATCATCGGCACGGTTACGAGACTCTTCTTGGCCTGTTCGACCGCCTTACGAATCGCCTCTGGAACTTCTCCGGCCTTGCCGATAGCGAAGCCGACCTTACCCTTGCGGTCCCCGACCACCACAAGCGCGCTGAAGCTAAAGCGTTTGCCACCCTTGACGACCTTCGCCACCCGGTTCACGCGCACGACGGTCTCTTCAAACCCACTGTTGTCGCGATCGCGACCACCACGATACTGCATCTAGTTGCATCCCTCCGGCATCAGAATTCGAGTCCCGCTTCGCGCGCCGCGTCCGCAAGAGCCTTGACGCGGCCGTGATATTTCAGGCCGCTGCGGTCGAAGACGACGGA
>JAKAPQ010000150.1 GCA_021806945.1 bacterium
ATGCGCTCGAAGTTTCGCCGGTAGTCGTCGCCGCCTCGATCCAGGCGCGTTTCAAGTTCAGCCATCGTCCTCTAGCGCTTCGGTGCCGGCCCGTTCGAATCCGTCGCGCGCGTTAAACTCGGGTTAGACATCGCGGCCGGCCGGATACAATCGGCCGCCGTTCCGTTAGACTGGTGATGCGCGGGCTGCCGAAGCGGCGGCCGCGATCGCGAGGCAGAGAGAGAGTTATGGTTGCTGCAGTCACCCATTCCGACGTTCTGGGCTTAAAGCGGCCGGCCGGGGAGCTGGACCTCTCTCGCGCGCTCGTGCCGTATCGGGGGTCGTGGGGCCGGCGCGAAGCGGCGCACCTGCTGCGCCGTGCGGGCTTCGGCGGGACGCCCGACGAGATCGCGAGACTGGCTGCCATGCCGTTGGGGCGGGCGGTGGAATCCGTCGTGCGTTTTCCGTCGACGGCGGATCTGCCGGCTCCGGTGGATATCTACGATCCGCGCCAAGCCGTGCTCGGCCTCGGCCCGGGCGGTCTTCGCGCGCTCGATCCCTCCGAGCGCCGCGCCTTTTTCGCGAACGTTCGCAAACGCGAAGCCCGCTCGATGCTGGCCTTGCGGAGCTGGTGGCTCGACCGTATGCGCAAAACGCCGGCGCCGCTGCAGGAGAAGATGACGCTCTTCTTTCACGGCCACTTCACGACCGCTGCGATTCAAAAGGGCGTCACGCCCGCGATGGCCTACGAGCAAAACCAGCTCTTCCGGAGCTACGCCCTCGGGAATCTTCGCGAACTCACGAAGCGAGTCTCCGACGACCCGGCGATGCTGATCTATCTCGATAACGCCCGGAACGAAAAGCGCCATCCCAACGAAAACTACGCACGCGAGATGATGGAGCTCTTCACGCTGGGTGTGGATCAGTATACCGAAGAAGACGTTCGTCAAGCCGCCCGAGCCTGGACGGGCTGGACCTACAATCGCCGCCTCGGGCGCGCCGTCTTCGTGCCGGGCCGCCACGACGACGGCATCAAGACGTTCCTCGGGGAGACCGGGAATTTCAACGGGGACGACGTCGTCGACATCGTCTTTTCTCGACCCCAGTGCGCGCGTTTTTTCGCGACCGGGCTGCTGAACTTTTTTCTGTACAACGATCCCGAACCGCAGCTCGTGGATGCGTTTGCAGCCGAGATACGCCGGCACGATTACGATCTCGCACCGGCGATGGCGACGCTCTTTGCAAGCGACGTGTTCTTCTCCGGCCGCGCGTATCGCGCGCTGGTAAAGAGTCCCGTCGAATTCGTCGTGGGCACGTATAAGACGCTCGAAATCGACCGCATCGGCGTACCGGCGCAGCGCGCGCTGGCTCAAATGGGGCAGATACTCTTCGCGCCCCCCAACGTGGCGGGCTGGCCGGGCGGCGAGAACTGGCTGACTAGCGATACGCTGATCGCGCGCGAGAATTTCGTCGCCCGCCTGGTGCAGTCGGAGGCGCTGCGCGGGTCGAGCTGGATCGGAGAGGTGCCGCTGAACGCCGCGCAGGCCGCGCGCGCGCTGATCGCTACGATCTTGATCGGCGACGCCTCGCCCGCAGCGGCGTCGCAACTCGGCGCTTACTTCGATGGCGCCGCGGGCGAAGAGCGCGTTCGCGGCGGCGCGTATCTGACGATGGCGATGCCCGCATACCAGCTCGCATGAGAGCCTGAAGAGAGAGGATGGTTTGACCAACATGAAACGAGGCGGGTTTCTGCTCGGTGCCCTCAGCGGCTTGACGGTCGTCGTCGCGACCGATTCGCTTTTTGCGCGCGCGCTGGCGCAGGCGCCGCTGCCGGGGCTACCCGGGGGCGAACGGCGCGTCTTCATCCTCGTGAACTTGCAGGGCGGCAACGACGGGCTCAACTGCGTCGTTCCCTTCGGCAATCCGGCGTACTATCGGGCTCGGCCGACGCTCGGCATCCCGCAAGCGCAGGTGTTGCAGATCGATTCGCAGATCGGTTTCAATCCGGCGATGAAATCGTTCAAGGAGATGTACGACAAGGGCATGGTCGCGGTGGTTCAGGGCGTGGGCTATCCCGATCCCGATCATTCGCACTTCCGCTCGACCGAGATCTGGCAGACCGCCGCGCCCGGCCGTTACGGGCATACGGGCTGGCTCGGCCGCTATCTCGACGACGCCGGGTTGCCCAAAGAGAATCTGTTCAACGGGATCGCCGTCGCGCAGGTGATGGCGGAGGCGCTCGTGGCCGAACGTACCGACGTGCCCGCGATAGCGGGGTTGCGCGGGTACGGCCTACTCGGCGACCGTAACCGCGCGGTTCGCGCTGCATACGGCCGGCTCGCCACCGATGAAAGCGAGCCGTACGCCTCGCCCTATCTCGCGCGCGTGCTCGAGATCGAAGACCACGCGCAGAGAGGCTCGGAGACGCTGCCCGCGCTCGTTGCCGGCTATAAGACGCGCGCGACCTACCCGGAGACGCCGCTCGGGCGCAGTTTGGCGCTCGCCGCTCAGATCGTGGGCGGAAAGACCGGCACCCGCGTCCTCTACGTGCAGCACGGATCTTTCGACACCCACGTGAGCCAGAAACCCACGCAGGATCGGCTGCTCGGCGAGTTCTCCGATGCGGTAAAGGCGTTTTACGACGACTTACGCGAGCACGGGAACGAGGGGCGCGTGCTCACGATGACGTTCTCCGAGTTCGGCCGTCGCGTCGCCGAAAACGCGAGCGCGGGCACCGACCACGGCGAAGCGTCGCCGTTGTTCTTGATCGGCGGCGGCGTCAAGGGCGGCGTCTACGGAGCCTATCCGAATCTTACGGAAACGCATATCGGCAACGTGCCCTTCACGACGGACTTTCGAAGCGTCTACGCGACGGTGCTCGAGCGGTGGCTCGGGGTCGCCTCGGCGCCGGTGCTTCGAGGCAGTTTCCCGAGCATCGGCGCGCTCGTCTAGCGCGCATTCTGCCCGCGCAGGGAGTGAAGCGGCGGTTCCGGTGCGAACCGCGTAGTCCATGATCGAGATTCTCTTCCTCGGAACCGGGGGCGCGCGCTTCGTCGTCGCGCGGCAGTTACGGGCCTCGGGCGGCATGTGGATGCGTTTCGGCCGAACGCAGATGCACGTCGATCCGGGGCCCGGGGCGCTCGTGCGAGCGCTCGGCGTCGTGCCGCCGTGCAACCCGCGCGAACTCGACGCGTTGATCCTCTCGCACAAGCATCTCGATCATTCCAACGACATCAACGTCATGATCGAAGCGATGACCTCGGGCGGGTTCCATCGGCGCGGCGCGTTGCTCGCTCCCGGCGACGCGCTCGAGGGCGAACCCGTCGTGCTGCCCTACGCGCGTCGCTTCGTAGAGCGCGTCGAAGTGCTGGAAGAACGGGCCGGGCCATACCGAATCAACGACGTCGAGATTCGCACGTCGATCGCGCACGTACATGCGGTGGAGACGTACGGCCTGCATTTCTCGTATGGTGGGATACGGGTCGCCTATCTTCCCTGCGGCCGCTACTTCGAGGGGCTCGCCGAGGACTACCGCGCCCACGCACCGGATCTGCTCGTCGTGAACGTCTTGCGCTATCGGGACTCGATTGACGCCGATCATCTGACGTTCGATCAGGCGTGCGGCATCATCGCGAGCGTCCGGCCCAAGGTTGCCGTCCTGCAGCACTTCGGCACGAAGATGCTCGAACGAGACCCGGCTCGCCTCGCGCGCGAACTCGAGAAAGAGCTGGGCCTGCGCGTGATTGCCGCCTACGACGGGTTGCGGATCGACGTCGAGACGGAGGTTGCCGCGCTTGCGCTATGAGATCGTTCGGGTCGCACCCGAGGCGGTTGCGGAGTTCGTTAGCGGCCACGAGCGCGCGGCCCGCAGCGCGTTCTACGGTTTCCCCGTCATCTGGCACGAGCAGGCCTACGACATGGCAGCCATGGACGGCGAGTGCGTGGCCGGCACCGCGCGGATTCGCGTCGCGGCGTCGCTAGCGCACGTCGAGCGGGTCGTCGTCGCGCCCGAGCATCGAAAGCGCGGCGTGGGGCGCGCGTTGCTCGCGAACGCTTCCGACGCGGCGAATTACTACAACTGCCACAAGATGACGGTCATCGTTCCGCTGGGCGGAGCCGCGCAGCGCTTCTTCGAACGGTGCGATTTCCACCAAGAAGCGGTCCTGCCGCAGCACACCTTCAAGCTCGATATGGCGGTGCTCCGAAAATTCTTGCTGTGAGCGGCTAGGCTGTATCGGCGGTTGGTTTGCGTGCGAGGATCGTGATGCCGAGAGCAGCGGTAATCTGTGGATGATCCGGTACGCTTCGAAAAAGCTCGTCGTAAACCGTAGTATAGAGTTGCCGGCGCTCGGATTTATCGGCCTCACGCAGTTTGCTCGCGAGGTGTCGGTCCATCTCGTAGTGAGCTCGGAGACGCTCCAAAGAACGCGCTCCCGGATCATTGGGCGACGTAAGCATCACGGCTCTCCTCTCCTCCGGCACATGCCACTGGCGACAAATCGTATGGGGGATACCATCCCGATCTTGCCGCCCCGTTTACAGCGGCGGCGTCCTTCGGGTTTCGGCGTGGCCTCAAGCGGTGGTGCCTCGGGTTTCGGTATGGCCTCCGGCGGCGTGTAAGACGGAGGCGTCCACAAACGCTGGGGCACGGGCGCAGGAGCGTCGCGCGCAGCCTATGGTGCCCTGTAGCGCTCCGTCTCCATTCCCCGTTACTGCCACCGGTTCGTGCCTTCGATCTGCGACAGCGCCGCCTTCGCCCATCGCGGGGTGCGATGGCCTTTGGTGATCGCACCGTGGTCGTACTCGCGACGAGGGCGAAGCGTTCTCTCGTGCTGGAGTTGTCGAGCAGGAGGATGCGATCCGCGATACGTGCGGCCGGGCGCAAGTGGTCCAGCGATGTATGCCACCGGCGCTGCACAATCGCATAGCCGTTCGCCTTAGCCGCATGCATCTTCGACCTGCGCAGCCTGGAAGGTCGTTACGGAGCGCATGAAGGTACTCTTGCCGGATCCGTTGCATCCGGCGACGACGTACATGGTAGGCACAGCGGCGAGGTTATGCGACTTGGCGGGTGCGGGTCAGACGATCGCCTTGCAGTGCGACCGCAAAAACGTGGCCGTCGGCAGTGCGCTCGAAGACCCGGCCGTCTTCGTCCGCAAAAAACAACGAGACGCCGCGAGCTTGCGC
>JAKAPQ010000151.1 GCA_021806945.1 bacterium
TTGGTCCGGGCAAGGGCCGGGCGCGCTCGAACGGTTGCGCAAGAGCGGCGATGCTTGAGACGGCGACCGTGAAGCGGATCGGCCTATTTCTCAGAGACATTCGCGTCGAGCATACGCTCTTCGCGTTACCGTTCGCGTACGTCGGCGCGGTGATGGCGGCAAAGGGGCTGCCGTCCTGGACGGCGCTTGCATGGATCACGCTCGCCGTGATCGGTGCGCGCACGGCGGCCATGGCCGCGAATCGCTACTTCGACCGCGACCTGGACGCGCGCAATCCGCGGACCGCTCAGCGCGCGCTCGCGAGCGGGCGGCTGCCTCCACAAATCATGCTATGGGCGATAGCCGGCGGTTTGCTCCTCCTGTTGATCTCGGCGTGGGAACTCAACCCGCTCTGCGTCGAGCTGCTTCCGCTCGCCGCCTTCGGTTTGCTTGTCTACCCGCTCTGCAAGCGCTTCACGTGGCTGGTACACTTCGTGCTCGGTGCGGTCGATGCGCTCGCGCCACTCGGCGCGTACATCGGCGTGAGCGGAAGGGTCACCATCCCGGCGCTCCTGCTTTTCGTAGCGGTGACCGTCTGGGTGGCGGGCTTCGACATCGCCTACGCCCTGATGGACCTCGACGTCGATCGCGCGCAGGGCGTCCGGTCGCTACCCGCACGCTTTGGCGAGCGCAGCGGCTACATGCTGCCGCTCGCATTGCACGCCGTCATGATCCTAACGCTCGCGGCGGCCGGCTATCTCGTACATGCGGGCTGGCAGTACTACGCGGGCGTCGCGCTCGCGTTCGGTCTCGTCGTTTACGAAGAGCGCCTCTTCGGTATGGCGAAGAATGTCTTCGAATTGAACGATCGGATCTTTTTTACCAACATGGCGTTCTCCGTTACGTTCTTGGTAACGACGATTGCCGGATTCACGTTAGGATAGACAGTGATGAAGCGTAGGGATTTCCTCGCCGCCGGCGGCGTCGCCGTGGCGTCGGCAGCCACCGGTGCATCCGCGTTGGCCCAGTTCACGGGCTCGCAGCCGCTCTCGCAGCCGACGACGATCGCCGTGAACGTGCCGCTCACGGGCGATTTGATCCTGCAAGGCCAACAGATCGTCGACGGAGCGAACGCCGCAGTCGACGAAGCGAATCGATTTGCAGGCCCGATCGGGCACTATTTCGCGATCCGGACGTTCGACGACCAGGGTGCGCTCGCGGTTTCGATGGAGAACGTACAGTTCGCCGCTGACGATCCGACGATCGTCGCGACCGTCGGAAACTTGACGGGCTCCGACACGTACGCCACGATGCCGACCTACTCGAACGCGCAGATGCCGGTCATCGTGCCGGCCGCCACTACCGACGAGGTAACCGCGCAAGGGTACCGCAACGTCTGGCGCCTGCCGACCAAAGATTCGACCGAAGGGCGCCTCTTTGCGAGGTATCTCGCCGGCGCAAAGAAGCCTGCGTTGCCGATCGCGGTCTCACAGGACGGCGATTACGGCTTCGACGTCGCACAGGGCTTCGTCAATCAAGCAAATCTTGAGAAAATGAACGCCGAGGCGTACCTGTTCCCCTACAGAAACCCAGATTATGCGACGGCCGCAAAAACTATACTCTCCAAGAAGCCGGATTACATCTACTTGTGCGGCACGACCAAAGACATGGGTCCGCTCGTCGCCGCATTGCGAGTCGGCGGATTCAACGGAGCCTTCGGTGCTTCGGAAGGTTTCTTCAACGCTGCGACGATTGCGACGTATGCCGACGCGCTCGGCGAGGTGACGATCTCGACCTCGCTCCCGCCGGTCGAGCTGGCCCCGAGCGTCTTCCAGCTCCTCCAGGATTTCCGTTCCAGGTATCGCGTGACGGCTCTTTCGATCTTCGGCTACGCAGCCACGCAACTCGCCATCGACGTCGTTAAGCGCTACGGCGTCACGAGCCGCGGTACGTTCTTGAGCGCGATGCAGACCGGCGGCTCCTACGATACGCTGATCGGCTCGTTCACCTTTACACCGACCGGCGACCCCGTCGACCCGAACCTCTATTTCTATACGATCGTAGATAAGCAGTTCAAGTACCAGAAGGCCGCACATCCGAACGGCTTCATTCTGTAGCGCCTCTACGCGTCATCGCAGGATCGATCGTCACGCGCGCATGATGTGGCGCCGGTGAGGCCGCGCGAGCCGGCTGCGCCTCGTTCTCTTCGAGCATCAGCACGAAGCGCAACCGCCACGCACCCAGTACAACCGTGAATTTCGTTCCGAAAAAGTCCATACGCTAGGCCTCCACACCCCACCACTGCACGATGGCAGCGGCACTATAAGCGACGGTGAGGGCGATCAAGACGAGAATAGACGCCCAAAGGGACGAGGTACCGAGAAGTCCGAGTCCCGATAGCCCGCTCGTAACCCCGTCGGGACCCATTCCCGGAAGGTAGATCAGCGGGTTCAGCGTGTCGACGGCGCGCAGCAGGCCGCTGGCGGTACGGGCCGTCACGCTGTCGCCGTACCGGACCGCCGCAAATACCGGCAGTAAGATGGCCACAGGCCACAACAGCCCGATGACGGCACCAAGGCCACGCTTGAGCGATGCGCTGCAAGCAGTAACCAGTGCGTACCATGCCGCCGGTACCAGCAGCGCGATCGACAGCGCTTGGAATCCTTGCGTAGTGATGCCGTAACGCGGCATCTGGAAGAGGGCCTGTGCGATGACGAAGACGACGACGGCAAGAACCTCCGTGGCCGCGAGCGCCGCGATGTCGACGCCCATCGCCGTTACAGCGTAGGCGGCACGCGATACGGGCCGCGTCCACGCGATCTCGAGATGCCCGTCGTTCTCTTTGGCGAGGGCACCGCCAAGAATCGTCGCGACGATGAGCGCGAGCGGAAGCGATACGATGAAAAGACCCCCGATATCCTCGCCGCCGTTTGTATCCACGACGACCGTCGTCATGCCGTTGGCATCGCTCTTCACAACGTGCAAGGAGCCTATCATCAGGGGATGCTCGAAATGCATGTCGAGCTGCGATGACGGCGCCGTTATGACGATGCGCTTACCGGCGTAGCCGCGGTCGTAGATAGCGGCGTGCGAGCGTTGGGCTTTGTCGTCGATCGTCGTCTTGACCGTACCGTCGGGGAGGCGTTGCGTACGAACGACGGCCGTGGACGATTGTGCCATTTGGGCAACCCACGCGTCGGGAGACTCCGCGTGCACGGTGGCTAGCCACAGGCGCATGACGACGACCAGCACAAGCAAGATTCCGAGGAGAATCGCAACGACGCGCAGCGCGCGCAACGCGCGCAGATACTCTACGTAATACATTATGACGCCTCCACCACGTCGGCCGTGCTCTGCGACGGCGCGACGGCATTGAGGAAAATATCTTCTAAGTTCAGGTCGACGATACGCACGCTCTGCGCGCCTTTCGATACGAGGTCGGCTGCGAGCCCGTCGCTGCCGTCGCTCACCGTGAGGCGTAGGATGCGGCCCGTCTTCTCGACCCGCGAGATGCGCGCGTCGCGCTCGAAGCC
The DNA here is from genome assembly GCA_021806945.1 of bacterium. Taxonomy (GTDB): domain Bacteria; phylum Vulcanimicrobiota; class Vulcanimicrobiia; order Vulcanimicrobiales; family Vulcanimicrobiaceae; genus JAJYFL01. The sequence goes on from JAKAPQ010000151.1 coordinate 3,513, forward strand.
GTTGACCGAGAACGCGTCGCTATCGAAGATGCCTTCGACGATCTTACGTTGGTATTTCAGATCGTCAACCGCGCCGTTCAAGACGACTTTACCGTTTTGCAGAATCGCGATGTGCTCGGCGGCGCGCTCGACTTGGCCGATCTGGTGCGAGGAGAGGACGACGGTCGCTCCTTGTGCCGCGGCATCGATGATCAATTTGAGCACCGCACGCTGGTTGACCGGATCGAGACCGCTGGTCGGCTCGTCCAGGACCAAGATTTCGGGCCGGCTCGCGAAGGCGAGGACGATCGCGAGCGCCGTCTGCATTCCCTTGGACATCGCCCGCACGCGCTTGCGAGCGTCGAGGCTAAAGAGAGCGAGGAGTTCGGCGGCGCGCGCGGGATCGTAGCGTTTGAACGACCGCCGCTGCGCCTCCATATGCTCGCCGGCAGTCATCCATTCGTAGAGGACGCTGCGTTCGGGCACGTAGGCCAGCCGCTCGAAGACCGCGGGAACCAGCGGAGCGCCCTCGATGAGCGTGGCGCCGGAGCTCGGGCGGGCCAAACCGAGCATGCACTTGAACGTCGTCGTCTTGCCGGCGCCGTTCGGGCCCAGGAGCCCGAAGACGCTCCCTTTTGGAATCTCGATGCAGACGTCGTCGACGGCGGGCGAGCGGCCGTAGATTTTGGTAAGATGCTGGATGGAAATCGTACTCATTGGTCCTCCGGAAACCAGCGCTTCAGCGCGTCGTTGAAGAGTTCGCGGACGCGCGAGCGCGTCAGACCGATCGATTTGGCTTCGCGCACCGCGCGCTCGAGGGCTACGTGGGCGACGTGCGAAGTTGCAGCGCGCGAGGTCTCTGCGGCGCCGTTACCGCGCACGAAGGATCCGCGCCCGGGTGCCGTTTCGATGATCTCGTCGCGCTCGAGGTCGCGATAGGCCCGGGCGACCGTATTCGGGTTGATCGTCAGATCGAGCGCGAGTTGCTTGACCGTCGGGAGCTGCTCGCCCGGCTTCAGGACGCCCAGAGCCACCGAGCGCTTGACCTGGTCGGTCAACTGCAGGTAGATGGGGACTCCGCTGCGCGGATCGACCGTAAAGATCGCGGGCATCGATGCCTCTAGAACTTCGGGCCCCAGCCGGGGAAGATCGCCGAGTCCCGGCGTTCGAACGGCAGGGTCGGCCGGCGGGATGCCTCGGTTTGGAGTCCTTCGGGACGATAGAAGGGGAGTGCCACGGTGTAAGCCTTGCCTTTCACATCTAGCACCAACCTACTGTTGTACTAGTGCAATAGTATAATAGCATGATTTTGGCGCCTGTCAAGGCCCCCGGTCCGCACCGGTTGCCGCCTGGTCTTCCGGCTCTGGTGGCTTGCGATGCTCCTTAAGCCCCTTCTCGCGCATCTACGTGCACGACGCACTCTCCGGTACGCGCCTCATCAAGAGCGAACGCGTCCTCGCGCGCATCGCCGTATGATCCGCCGTCAGTGTGAATGGCGCAAGGCGTTTTCGACGCGATTGAAATAATTGCTCAAGCCGATCGCGCATACGATTTCGACGATCTGACCTTCGTCGTAATGCTTGCGCAGGCCGTTCCGTATCGCCTCGGGCAATGCGCGCGGCTC
>JAKAPQ010000022.1 GCA_021806945.1 bacterium
ATCGTCAGGGTGAGGCGCACCATCTGCGAGGTCCCGGCCGGGAGGTCGAACTCGCGCGGATTGATCGACGCCCATCGCAGCAGCGAGTCCGGTCGCGCACCGATCCGCTCGAACGTATAGTTCCCGGTGTCGGTAACGTTGAAATCAACCATGCTTGCCTGAACGTGGGTCATCTGACCGCTCGAGTTGCTGACCGTGATTGGGATGTTGTACGTAGTACCGGCGGGTATCGAGAGATCGAGTTTGGCGGGCGAGACGACCAGTCCCAAACCGCCGATTTCGGCCGGGACCGCTGCCGGAGCCATCATCGCGGCGGCCCCGAGCAGCAGTCCCAGCGCCACGAAGGCGCGATACTTATTCATGCGAGGAACTTCGTTGCGCTCTCCCCGAAAGCCCCGCCGCACCACACCGTGCTAGTTCGTAACCAGCGTGTAGGTGACGACCGCCTGATCCGCGCCCTTCGCGGTGAGTTTGGGAACCAGCAGCACGTAGTCCTCACCAACGTAGGCGGGGTTCTGCGTGTCGTTGTTGGTGTTCACGATGTCGGTCGCCGCAGCCGGAACCGCTGTCGCGTTCACCGAAGTGCCGCCGTACGTCAGCGCGGCGCAGGTCGCACCGAGCCAGCTCGCCGCCGTGACGTCGGTTGTGTCGGTTGCCGCGGCAGCCGTAAGGCCGGCCGAGCTGATGCCGGTCGCACTCCACGCGGCAGGCTTGTTCGCCTGAATCGCGATGCCGCAGAGCGACTCACCGTTTGCCGGAGCCGTCGTCAGCGATTCTTGTAAGGCCACGCCGGCGGTGTCGTTGGTCGACACTTGCGCTTCAGCCGCGTTCAGGCCCACGCATCCCGTGGTCTGGGCGAGATCCGGCGTAATGTTGCCGTAATCCAACGTCAAGGCCGTGGTGCCGTTGCCGACCGGGGCCGCGCCGCCGCCCGCGCAGGTGCCGATGCCGGCGTTGGCGATCGTCAAGGGCGCGATGGCCGCCGCTCCGCCAGCACCGGTATTGGTGTAATTACCTTCCAAAATAAGGGAGGCGGTTGCTTGAATGTTCCACTTGATGGTGACGGTGTTGGCTGCGGCAGCCGGGAGCGTCGTGGCAACGATCGACGCGATCGACGCAGCCGCCGCGAGGGTAAAGAGCTTTTTCACGATAAATCCTTTCAGAACACGCGATTTGACGAGCCGTCCTGGCTCTTTGCGAAAAGCGCTACCTGAGGGTTATCGGCAGATCTCCCTGCTTGGTTAGCAGAACCCCACGCATCGGTTGTATAGAAACCTTTACAGTGAAGCGGTAGACGCGGCCGACCACCGGCTCGCCCAGGCGCGTTACCTGGCCGTCCTGCCAGCGGATCTCGTCGCCCGGGCGGACGTCGGCCAGGAAGCGCGCCTGCACCGCGACGTATTGCCCTCGTGCCGGGTTGCGCGGAGTCATGGTAAAGACGACCAGCGGCACCCGGCCGTCGATAGTCAGCTCCGCCGAAGCAACCTTCCGCCCGGCGATGAGGGCCGCGACCGCTGCCGGGCCGTCGCGAGCGGTCTGCGGCACATCCAGTATCCCGAGCCAAGCCTCTTGCGGCTTTACGTACGTCAGCGCGAAGGTGTGCCCGAAGCCTGCGACCTCGACGCTCTTCGCAGCGCCGGCTCCGCGGACGCTCACCCGAGTCGCACCGCCGGGCGGCAGGCGATCCTCGAGCAGCGATAGGGTGACCGGGGGCGCCTGATTCCCCAGCAGGCTATAGATCACCGGCTTCTGCTTTCGGCCGATCCTGAAGAGAACGCCCTTCACGTGCTCGTCGCCTCGGACCGATATCGTTTGCGGGCCCGACGTGCTCCCCAGGCCGTCGGGGACGGTCTCGGGATCGACGTTCAGCGAATACGTGCCGGCCGGCAGGTTGTCGAGATAGAAGGCTCCGGTCTGGTCGACGATGGCGGCGTAGTTGCCGGGCTCGGCCACGACGTACGCGTTCGGCGGGCTCCCGGCGTATTCGGGCGCCAGTGATCGATCGTAGACGATCTCACCTTGGATCGAGCCCAGGGGGCTAGCGACGAAGTTCAGCCTCTGGATCGCGCCATTTTGGACGTCGACGGTCTTGCTCGCGTCGGCCTGCGAAAAATTCACGGTCGCCGGCAGTGAGGAGGTCTGTACGGTCAGCGTATGCTTGCCGGCGGCGAGACGGCCGAAGCTATAGGCTCCGAAGACGTCGGTCTGCGCGTAGAGGTTGCTGTCCAAGCGCAGACGTACCCCGGAGAGCGGATAGAGAGAGCCGGAGGCGTTCCGCGCGAAAACGTGTCCGGCGATGCCGCCGTAACTTCCGATGCGGAAGAACACCTGCCCGGTCTGCCCGCCAAAGACGGTAATGGTCGCATAGGGCTGGTCGGTCGTCACGCCTCGCGGCAGCGACGCGGTTTCGACGCTCACCTGATGCTCTCCGGGCGAAACGAAGTTGAACTGGAAGTGACCGGCCAGGTCGGTTCGCTGCACCTGCTGGTTATCGAGCACGACCTCGACGTTAGCGACTCCCGCCGCCACGGCGCTATTGAAGCCGAACTGATTTTCATTGGCGGCGCCGTTCAGCACGCTTCCGGAGATCGTCGCGGGCAGATGCGGGTTGATGCGCCCCTGCACGCCGCCGTTGCCGAGCGCAAACGGCGCCGCAAACTGGATGCTGAAGATACGGGTATGCCCGTCGTTGGTCGGGTTGATGCTGTCGCGCATCATCTGCAGACCGTAGGTTACGCCGACCGAGAGCGCCGGTGAGATCTGGCGCGTCACCGAGAGCAGCGGCGTTATCTGCACCGCATCGCTCTGCGGGCTCACGGTATGCGTGAGCGCGGTCGTGAAGGTGAGCGAGGTCGCGCCGAAGATACGGGTCAGCGCCAAGGTGCCTGCCGAGATCGTCGAGCTCTGCCCCGCACCCACCTGGCGGGTGGCTTGGTAGCCGGCGCTCGCCGAGTAGTCTCCGAACTGTCGCTGGAGTTCGCCGCTATAGGCTACGAGCGCGATCGGCGAGCCGAGGGTCGCCGTCGTGCGGGAGAGCTGCGACCCCACGATCGCACTCATGCCGCCGCGCAGAGCGAGCCCCAGCTGCATGCCGGCCGTGCCCGTCCAGGCTACGCCGTTCGCCGTCTGCGAGCGCTGGTCCGTATAGTTGAAGAGCGTCGTGATGCCGGAGCCGAAAGTTCGGCCGAAGCTGAGGGTGTCGCGCCGCTGGTCGTTGAGATTGCTGCCTTCGCCGGAGCGCTCGAGGCCCTCGTCGATGCCGTAGGTCGTCTTCCCGTTGCCGCCCTGCAGCCCGAACGAGGCCAGGTCGTCACGTTGCATGAGCCCGCTGCCGAAGTTCAAGAACCCGTTGCCGACACGCCGCACGGTCACGGTCGAGTAGAGCGCGTTGCCACCGTAGTCGGCGCGGTACTGGTAGGAGAAGGCGCTGGTCGGTTCGCCGGGATCCGGGTGCGCGCGACGTTCGACGGCGCCCTCGAAGAGCTGGTTGAGCTTACCTCGGCTGGCGGCGACTCCGAGGATCCCTGCGTCCACGGTCTGCGGAGAACCGATGAAGCGTCCGCGGTCCAGGCCGAACTCGACGAGCGCACTGCCTAGCAGGCGCCGCGCTCGCAACCCCACCACGCGCATCAGGCGGTACTGTTCGCCGAAGGCCGGGCCCTCGAAGAGCGTCACATCGCCGCCGCGCAGGGGCATGACGAACGAGAGGCCCCGCAGGGTCGCGCCTAGGGGAACGCCGCCGAGCACGGTAAGCGGTTGGCTGCCCCACAGCAAGCCGTAGGTCGGCGTATAGTACCCGGCCTGAAGCTCCCCGAAGGCCGATTCGCGCGCAGAGAGGGCCAGCGGCAGCCCGACGGTGAGCGTGGTGGCAGGCGTCCGGCGCTCGATCTGCCCGAGCATTCCGGCATTCTCGGTCTGCAGATTCGAGTTGTAATTTGAGATGCCCACCGCCGCGTTGCCACGTGTCGAGCGCTGCAGTTGCTCGCCCAAAGCAAGGTTGCCGGTCAGCTTGAACGTCAGCGGGCCGCCGCGCTCGGTATGCGGCCCCGGCGAGGCGGTGGGCGCCGGCCCCGGCGAGGCGGTGGGTGCCGGCCCCGGCGCACCGGTCACCACCTGCACGCCGCTCGCCAGGACTCGTCCTAGGGCGTTCCAGGCATCGGGGTAGGCAGAAGCCGGCCGCATCACGGGCAAGGCCACCAGGGCGAGCCCGGACCAGGCCATGAGCAGCATCCCTAGGAGTCGTAGGCCGTGCCCCAGCCGGCGCATCACGTAGCGACCTCCCAAAAATGACCCTCTCCTTGATTTCGGAGCCGCAGAGCGCGGCCTTAACACAAACCGGCATGCCGCATGCAATATTTTGCCGCCGGATGCCGATAAACGTAATCACAGGGGAGTTTCACGGAGGAAACGTCTCTCTTCATGGATGTGCTGGGGAGCACGGGGCCGGTTCTGCTGAACCTGGCCCGTACTCAATTTGACGAACAGCGGCAAGTAAACGCGCTGGCCAGTGGCCTGCGCGTTCAAACCGCTGCCGACAACCCCAGCGGCTACGCGATCGCGCAGACCGTCCAAACACGAGTGAGCGGTCTTCAGCAGGGCATCCAAAACGTGCAGGCCGCGAGCAATCTCTTGAACGTCGCCGATGCAACCATGGCCGGCGTGCAAGCCATCCTGCAGCGCATCCATACCCTCATCGTGCAGTCGCGTTCGGATCTCCAGTCGAACAACGATCTCCAGAACATCCAAACCGAGATCAGCCAGCTGCTCAACGAGATCGACAAGATCGCGAGCGATGCGCAGTTCAACGGACTCCAACTCTTCGGCGGTCAATTCGACAACACGGCCGCCATAGCACCGAGCGTTACGATCGTTCCGTCGCAGCCAAACGCCGACGGTTCGGCCCCGAGCCCCAACGTCACGAACGCCGACGGATTCGGTAATCCCGGACCGCTCGTCAGCAACCTGCAGCCGCCAATCGCGGGCATCTCCATTCCGGCCCTCATGGAGTACCGCGTGGTCGGTTACGCCAATCCTGCGATCGACCCGGACAGCGGCACCAACGTCGGCCCGGGCGTCTACCTCCAACTCATCGCCTACAGCACCGCGGGAGCCTCGTTCGGCGCCGGCCCGCAGATGGTCGATACGGCGGCCGTGCCCGTCAATAGCGGTCCAATCTCCGGCGTGAGCACGCCGACACCTTCCGGCGGCGGGACGCTCCTGCAAAATTACACCATCGCGAATCTGACGGCAAGCGACGTCGGCACCGCGATGACGATCGTCACATCGCTTGGAAAAGCTGCGGGCACCGGTACGGCGCTCACGGTCAACTCCGGCGGGCAGGAAGGTTCCACCGTTTCAATCGGTATTCCGACTCTCTCGACCAGCGCGCTCGGCGTCGCGGGCATCTCGGTGTTGCCGCCGGCGGTCGTCAACTTCAACAACCAAGTAACGGGGTCCAGTTCGAGCAATCAATACGCCGCGAGCTACGCCGAGATCGCCGTGCAAAACGCCATCGCGCAGCTCAGCCAACAACGCGCGCAAATCGGCGCGCAGACCGTCATGCTGCAAGAAGACGCCGGCGATGCGTCGACGCAGGTCGTAAACCAAGTCGCCGCGATAAGCGCGATTCGCGATACCAACATCGGCGCCGCGGTGACGGCGCTCACGAAGGATCAAATACTCAATCACATCGGCACGAGCGTGCTGGCGCAGATGCAAGCCAACGCGCATCTCGTCGTGCAGTTAGTTGGTCGATCGTTCGCACGGGCATCGGTGCGGGGATAGCGGTCAGCGATCGACCCTGCCTCGTTAACCGGCTGACGTCATGGAGAAGTGCGGGCAGAGCAGCGTACGGTCCGGCTTGGTCGCGATGGCGTCGATCATGCCCATCGTCACGTCGAAACGCTGGAACGAAGCCCAGGCGGCCGGCGACGGAGGGAACCGCACGGGGATACGAATGTAGTGGTGGCCGCCGCTTGCGGAGGTAAGGCGCAACGCGACCACCCGCGAACCCGGTTCTTCGATCCCTTTCAGCGAGAAGATCGAGGCGTAATACGCCCCGAAGCTCGATTCGTTCTCCACCAAATCGGGCACCGGCTCGCCCACGGGCCCCTTGCACTTCACGGTCCGCGGAAAGACGACCACCGTCGGATGGACGTATATCGGCACGCCATCCTTGATCGTTCCCGCGACGATATCCGGCGCGGGTTCCGGCGAGGTCGTGCCGCGTTCGGCGAGGTTCACGTAGACCTGCCGGTCCTGCAGGGGCAAGACCGCGAGAAACTCCACGTCGCTGCAACCGTACTCCGGCACGTCGAGCGATAGATGGTAAACGCCCGTCGGCACCTCTACCTCGATGGTCTTTCGCTCGGAGCTGCCGCGCCTGATGTGGAGCACTTCGTCGACCTGCGGCTTGCGCACCGGATTGGCCAGCACCACGTGCACCGCCACCGACGTTTCGGGCGCGAGCCGCGCAACGGACTTGCACAGCGCGACGTGCAGGATGACATGCGAGAATCCGTACATGCTCGGCCCCTTCCGCGCCGAAGGCGCCCTCTCCGCCAAAGCGAGAGAGCGCCGGGCAGCGCCCTGATGCGCCGGCGATTAACCTGCTTGCGGCCTGGGAAAGCGTGGGGTATGAATAGCAAGCAAAAAAACGCTGAGAAAGAGCGCGAGCAGCGCCTGCTTGACGAGGCGGTGATCTCCGCCGACGACACCGGCATGCTCGCGAACGAGCGCGACATCACCGAAGAGGAACTACAATCGCATAAGGCCGGCCGGCCTGCCCGTCATCGTTAACTGTCGTACGACGTACAACTCTTGAGAAGCCATACGCCGCAAGACGCTGAGAGCACCGCGCGCATCGAAGCGCTCAGCGACAGCATCTTCGCCGTCGCGATGACGTTGCTCGTTCTCGACATCAAGGTTCCGGCGCATGTGGGCGACACGAACCTGCTGCCGTACATCGCACCGGTGTGGCATCATGTGAGAACGTTCGCGGTCAGCTTCTTCATCGTCGGACTGTATTGGGTCTTGCACCACCGCGTCTTCGCGTTCATCCGCCGCTCGGACCGGGTGCTGCTGTGGATCAATCTCGTGTTCATGCTCTTCGTCGTGATAACGCCGTTTTCGACCGGATTGCTGGGCGCATTCGACGACAGCCGTACCGCGATCACCATCTATGGCCTCAACGTCATTTTACTGGGCCTTGCGCTCCAAGGCACTTGGTGGTACGCCACTCATCGCCACCGGTTGGTCGCTCCCCGGCTGGAGCGGCGCCTGATCCGCTTCGAGACCCTGCGCATCCTCGTCATGCCGGCCGTCTGCGTATTGGCAATCGCGGTCTCGTTCTTGAGCACAACGGCCAGCATCGGACTCTACCTCCTTGCACCGCTCCTTTACCTTTTGCCCGCCGGCCGCACGACCGGCGCGAACGATGACGCGCTGCAAACCGAGCAAACGCATCAATAGTCGGCGGACTGGCTTAGCGGATTTGAGTTAAGACGTACAGGGCGATATCGTGGAGGTCGCGTTTGGACATTTTCCAGCGCGGCATCACCGGGCTCAGCGTATCGCCATTATTATCGACTCCAGTCGAAATCGCACGCTCGAAGAGCGCGACCGTCCAGGGTGTCGTCCCCCCGTTCATAGGCCCCATCGAGCTCATCGAGCTCATCGAGCTCATCGAGCCCATCGAGCCCATCGAGCCCATCGAGCCCATCGAGCCCATCGAGCCCATCGAGCCCATCGAGCCCATCGAGCCCATCGAGCCCATCGAGCCCATCGAGCCCATCTGGTCTAACATGTGCGCGTGAGGGCCGAGTCTTGCGCTGATCGCTCCGTCTGCCAGCCGCACGCCGCCGGCGCCGTCGGGACCGTGGCAAACTGCGCAGCTCTGATAAAATCGCGACGAGTCTGCCGTCCTAATTCGCACGCCGTTGACATCCTTACCGGTAAAGAATATCGAGCGCCCGTTCGCAATTGCTGCGGCGTTGGCGGACGCCGGCACCGGCATGGCGCTCGCGATCGCTCCAGGTGGGAAGCGGTTACGATACCATGGCCCGGCCCAAAGCACTTGGTAGTTCAGCGCCGGTCTCTTGCCAGGGCTCGCGAGATCCTCGACCGTGACGATGACGTTCGGCCGTAGGTTGAAGGCGGCATCGGCTACGTAGTTGACTATCGAGCTGCCCAGGCCGTCGTCCGTATGTTCGTACCGAAGATCGACGTGCAGCCACGGCAGCGGCCCGTAGATCGTCTCGAACGAGACGCCGTTGCTGCGTACCGGCGGCAACGCGCCATCGTTGGGATTATCGTCCCGGCCAACTATTCCCATCGCCATGAGCTCGTATCGGTCGCCGCTGTACGAGGCAAGCGCCGCCTCACGTGTATAGCTGTCGTTCGCGCCGGACGGCAGGGGATACGAGCCACGTAGTCCGGCTATGCCGCCAGCCCATCTCGACTCGGGAGACAAGTACTGTATCGAGCCCGTCCAGGCCGTGCCCTCGCCCGCGCTGTGAAAAGCACGCTCGATCGGCCCAGCCCCAGTCAAATAGGATACGTTGCCTATCAACCCAAGATGCCCCAGCTGCGTGTACGATACGCCCCATCGGTTGTCGGCCAGTGACGAATCGTTCGATCCAACCTGCAAGTTCGCGAGCCCATATCCGGCGAGCGAGAGCGGCTGGCTCGTCCATGGGGCAAAGATCGGCGTCGGGAACTTCCCAATCTGCAGGCTGCCGTCTCCACGGGAGAGCCCGTTGTAGGCGACCCACAGTTGATCGACCGCACTAGCCGGGAAACCGCCCGTTTCGACCGGCACCGATGCGAAATACGAAACCTTAGGCCCGATGAAGCCAGCGGATAGGAATTGTGCGAGCGCGCTATAGACGCGCGGGAGCATCGGAACCGGCTGGCTCGATGCATTGGCGGTCACCTCCAAGGCCACCGGCAGGCTTCGGTTCTGCATCATCTGCAAGTGTCTGTTGAGCCCTCTGGAAAAATTCGTCATCAAGACGTAGCGCCCATAACTATTGAGACGAGGCACCGCCGTGTGGCAGAGGCCGCAGTTGGCGCCGCCTTGTCCGTTAGCAAGCACGGGGATCGCCAGCGCCGGTTTCGGGGCACCCAGCGAGCACGCGAAAACCATCGCCGTGGAGAGCGCCGTAACTTCTGCGATGATGCAAGAAAACGGTTTCATTTGCGCCAGCGACGACAAATCTCGGTCACGATGTAAGCGTGGTTGGCCGACTCGATAACCCAATCGAAGCTATCGTCATTTTTCGGATGTATGGAAACCGTCGCACCGTTATCGTCCCTCGTGCTCGTAAGATCGAACGCCTCGCTACTGGAAACCCCGCCCCGGACAACGCATCGCCAACTCCCCGCCATAAATCGCAGCCTCGCAATGGCACCTGCCGATTGCTTAGCCGAGGCAGAACCCATCAAGAAAAATGCGAGCGCCGCGGCCGCGAGGGACAAAACTACAGACAAGACTACAGTGCGTCCGAGCGAGAGCATTTACACCTCCAAGCGGCTTGTGTTCGGCGGTCGGCCTTTCGAACCTACGCATGTGGCCGGGGAGCGAGAGCCCGCGTTCCACGCTTCGCAGCGATGCAAAACGGTGACGAGTACAATCGCGAGCTGACGGCAGATCAGTTGGACCCATCGCCCTTTGACCGTTTGCCGATCGCAAATCACGTGGCCGGCCTACGAGGTTAGGTGTTCATCTGACCAGATTCGTTTCTCTGGCCATGCGCTCTCAACATATGGCGTCGAAGCGGAAGACCGGGAAAACGAGGCCCCCTGGTGCCGGGCGCGGGGCGGCTAGGCATTAGCAGGTTGCGGAAAAACCCGCGGTGTCCGGATCGGGCCCGAATGTTCCGTCGAAACGAGGAGCCATGAGGAAGCAACGCCGTAGCGTTGTGACCGAAGAGCGACGAAGCTTTCGGCGGAACAGGCGGGTTCGAGACGGCGGCGGGGGTTTTTCCGCAACCTGTTAGGTCTGAAAGGCGCCGCCAGGATTGCTGAACGCTTCTGCCCGGGGGGATATGCGACTGAGCTTCGCTAAGATTCTGCGCGTATGCTTCGTTGGGGCCTCGTTTTTATAGCCGCGGGCGCTGTTGCGTTTGTGGCTTTCATGTTCCACCAGAATCAGTGGCACCGTGAGTGGACCCTGCTCGACGAGCCGTTGCGCGTCGTCGCGGGTCGCACAGTAACAGATTCCTTTACCGTCCCGGCTAACACGACGTACGAGATGAATATCTACGTCCAGGAAAAGGTTCCGTACGCTGATTGTCTGCTTGGTCAGGGCGGTTACCTTGAAGATAGGTGTGCCCGGTATGGTCGCGTGATAGACGTTGCTTGGGCGCTCCACGGTAAGGACGGTAGCATCCTGCGTCAAGGAGTGTCCGGGGGAACGTGCTGCAGTTACACAACCGACGAACATAACAACCGCGTAGTATACACAAAACTGGACGCCTTCAAACTGCCGAGCGAAACAGCGGCTCACCTGGAACTGCGGTACAAACGGAATCTGGCACAAGTTACAAGTCTTGACCCACGTATTGTGGTTGAACGAACTTCCGAAGCTTCCGAGTCGGAGGCCGTCGCCGAGGCGATCGCCTATATGGGCATTACCCTCTTGGCCGGCATTGGCGTGGTCTTACTCGTAATCGTTGCGCTGCGGCGATGCGTATTAATGCTTAAGGCGAAATCAGTAAGTCCGTCGTGAGAGGTGCCGTGTGCGCCACTGATGCGTTCTAATGATTCGCACTTCGCGCCCGCGCAGCCGATCAGGAGATAAGAGCCGCGGAAACGAGGCCCCCCATTTTGAGGCATGAAGCGGCCGAGGCGCTGGGGTACGAGTGAGCTGTCTTAGTTTAGGCCTGTCGGCGTTCGGCGATTTTAATCGCATAATCCTCAGGTGAGAGCAGCGAAAGTGCCCGAACGCAAGACTGGAGGGCCTCGCCGTACCTCCCGCACTCGCCTAATTGCAACGATAGAGTATTCAAGCCGGAAGCGCCATAAAAATAAAACAAATCCCCTCGCATTAAACGAGTTTGAACGAGCGCTACAACCGACTGTTACAGCGATCATGATTAAAGCATTGACCGTAGTAGGTGACCTTGAGGCTTCCGATCAGCCCACGGGCTGAGCTAACTCGCCGACCCCGCGGCCTGAACCGGACGATTGAGCGCGCTCGGCCTACCGCGTTTTGGGTTCCGGGTTGAGATAGGTCTCCGGATCAACGAACTCCAGGTAAGGTGACAGTCTGACAAGGGGGTCCAGGATCGCCGCATGCCCCTGGCCGATGAAGACGACGACCCGGTCGCCGGGCTTTATGTAATGCGTAATGTTCGCAAAAATGTGCAAATTGCGCTCGTACCAATCCGAGACTAAATCGGCACCGGGGTACTCGCTGCGTGCGTTGCCGACTCGATCAGCGTACATGTACCAAGCGGCATTTGCGTCGAGAGCTTCTGGCGTATTCAGAAAAATGAGGTCGTCCAGAAGGAGGTCGCGCTTTTCGAGAGCGCGATCTTTGTTGATAAACCACGCTGTCGCTTTGTCCGCCGCTGTCAGGACACTCCCCTGACCGTGTCGCTGCGCCCACGCCACCATCGACTCGTAGGGGAAGGGAAAGTTAAAGGCATCGATTGGAAAAATTGTGGAATCGTGCGAAAGTTTCGCAAGACGGTATCCGTACTGGTCGTTTTCGTTGGCACTGAGCGTATATCTGCCCGCCAGATAGTCCTTGTAGCGCTTGACGTACAGGGGATTGCCGGCGGAAGCCTCGATCATCACCTTCGTCGGCCTAAATGCTGCGAGACGCGCGACCACCTCGCGAATCTGCGACTGCATCACAGGACTAAGAGCGCTCGCTCCCCACGTGTGTTTTATGACATCGCGGTTCGCGACGAGGTGGGCTACGCCGACGATCATAACTTGCGCCTTTGAGGGTAGTGCCGAGGCATTGGCAACGGGAGGCGCAACAGCGATCAGCGCGAGGCAGGCAAGCAGTACTCTCATGCTCTGTATACGACGCCGTGCTCGCAGAGGTTTCAAGCCGGTTGGCCTGCTTGCAGAGCGCAGATGCATAGTTGCGAGCGCGTGGTTATCGAATCTATCCACCATGACGCAGGCAGCGTAACCCGACACGCGCATTGAGAATGTGCGCATCCCGTACCCGGCCTCCCCGCCGCCCGGCGCAGGGGGGCCTCGTTTTCCCGGGCTCTGCCCCTATCCCCACCCGGGGTTGACCGCTGCCCCTATACTTAAGGGAGATACCTCGCTTGGTGAGGCCTCCACGCGATACACAGGCCGCTGCCCGGAAACGTCGAGAGCCGGCGGCGGCTTTACGGCGCGTGGTGCTGAAACTTGCCCGGTCACTGCGCCGTGCGGACGGTATACTTTATAGAAAGGGCGGTGATATGCGGTGGCGTTTCAGGGCGGATTCATCTCGGAGCTAGTCGGGCGCAAGGCGACGGTAAACCAACTGTCGATCGGCCGGGTCTCGGATTTTCTCATAAACGACCCCGACGATTCGTTCCCACAGATCGACGGCCTCGTCATAAAAACGTCGCAGGGCCTGCGCTTCGCGCCCATCGCGACGGTCTTTGACGTCGATGCCGAGGGCACCGTCGCGCTCACCATGGCCCCCAAGGAGCCCGCACCGCCCGACGCGGACGCCCTCTACCTCATCTCCGATCTGCTCGACAAACAGATCGTCGACGTCGACGGCCGCAAAGTCGTCCGGATCAACGATCTGGAGATCGCCAACACCGGGGGAACGCTGCGCGTCGTAGCCGCCGACGTCGGCGTCGCGGGCCTGCTCCGCCGGCTCGGGCTGAAAGCGTTCGGAAAGCGCTTCACGCCCTGGATATACCACAACGTTCCGCGCTCGATGATCGCGTGGGATTCGGTCGCGCCCATCCGGGAGAAGAATCCGTCGCAGGTGCACCTGGCCATCAAGGAGAGCAAACTCGCGCGGCTCCACCCCTCGGAGCTCGCGGAGATCATCAGCGATCTCTCGGCTCGCGGAGCCGCGGCCGTCATCCACCAACTCGACGACGAGACTGCCGCCGACGCGCTCGAGCACCTCGACGCCGAGACGCAAAAATCGATCATCGACGATGTCGGCACGGAACGGGCTGCGGACATCATCGAAGAGATGGACTCGGACGATGCCGCCGATCTGCTCTTGGAGCTCCCCGAAGAGCAGCAGACGCGACTCCTCGCCGAGATGAACGAATACACCGCCGGCGAGTTACGCGAGCTCGTGAAGTACCCGGAGGACACGGCCGGCGGCATGATGACCACCGACTACGTGTGGATCTATCCGCACCGGAGCGCCGAAGCGACTATCCGAAAGATTCGCGAGATCGCACCGACCTCGGAGTTCATCTACTATCTCTACGTCCTCGACGACCGCGACACGCTGCTCGGCGTCCTCACGCTGCGTGCGCTGCTGCTTGCGCCTCCCGGTGCCAAGATCGACCACATCATGGAGACCCATCTGGTTACGGTGGCGACGGAGACGCACGCGCGCGACGTCGCCGCCACGATCGCCCGCTACGATCTGCTCGCCGTTCCGGTCGTGGACGAATCCGGCCGAATGCTCGGTATCGTCACGGTCGACGACGCCATCGATGCGATTATGCCCGAAGACCTCGCCAAGAAGCTGCCGCACTTCACCGCGCGATATCACAATCCAGCCGCAACCGTAGCCGCACCCGGCAGTTAACGCAGCGTTATCGGGGATCGGCCGGTTCTCGGCGCCGGAGGTCCGGACTCTGCTGCGGCCCGATCGAGGCGTCTTCGTCGAAAAACACCCATCTGTTCCTGCCCGCATTTTTGGCTCGATAGAGCGCGCGGTCGGCCTTCTCCACCAGATCGTCGACGCCGTCTCCGTCGTATGGATACAGCGCGACGCCGACGCTCACGTACACGCGATGCGCCACGCCGTCGAGCACCAGAGGCTCGGCCATCGCGGCGACGAGCTTGCTCGCGAGGTCGCTCGCATTGCTCGTGCTGTTTACGACCGGCTGCAAGATGACGAACTCGTCTCCGCCGAAGCGCGCTATCGTATCGCTTTCGCGTAGCGTGACGAGCAGGCGATCGGCCACCATCTTCAGCACGACGTCGCCCACGGCGTGCCCATAGCGATCGTTGATCTCTTTGAAGTGGTCGAGATCCAGATACATGACGGAGAATCCATGGCCGTAGCGTTTGCTGGCCGCCAGCGTCTGCCGAATGCGATCGGCGAAGAGGACGCGGTTTGGAAGCCCGGTCAACGAATCGAAAAACGCCAGGTGCTCGATTCGCCCGGCGTGCTGCGCGCGCTCCAGGATGGCGCCAACGAACAGCCCCATCAACTGGATGAGCTCGCGGTCGCTCTCGTCCAGGCCGGCGGCCCGCTCGCGATGGCTAGCGAAGACGATGGCGCCGCACGTTCGCCCGCCAACGACGAGCTTCGACGCGAACAGCGTGCGCCACGGCGGCTGGTCGAACTCCGTTACGAGCGCGGTCTGCAGATCGTCGTCCAGCAGCCGCGAGAGCGAACCTTCGATCGGCAGCAGCATCCCGGGCGCGACCGGCGGCGCCTCACCGACCGCGTTGAGAATGCGCTCCGCGCCTGCGTCGAACTCCGTGAGATACCCGTATTCGAACCCAAAGATCCGGCAGCCGAGCGCGAGCGCTTTGTCGATCTGCTCGGCCTCCGAGTTGCCCTGCTCCGTGGCCACGAGGTACAGTTCGCGCATGCGCTCGTTCTGCCGCTCGATGGCGCGTTCGGCCCGGCGCTGCACGGCCACGTCTCTGGCAATCGCATAGGCACCCTCAACGCGCTCGCCGTCGCGAAGCGGCACGACGTTCATGCGCACGTCGGTACGATCGCCGTGCCGGTCCAGCAGGAGCGCGTCGAACGCCGACGCCGTGCCGCGGCCGGCCTCGCGAAATGCCTCCTCCGCCGCCGTCCGGCCCTCCGGCGCGATGAGTTCGGTCCAGTGCCGGCCGGTCACGTCCTCCGCGGAGTATCCGGTGGCGTGCTCAAGCGCCACGTTGACGCGCGCGATCGTACCGTCGGCGCCGACCGAAGCAATCGCGTCGGGGTGATAATCGAAGAGCGTACGCGCGGGTTCTCGTGCGAGACGCAGCTGCTCGAACGCTCCGAGCACTTCACCGCGGCGTTCCGCGGGCAGCCAGCACGAATCGACGGCTATGCTGGAGCCGTCCTCGCGGCGAAAGGACGTTGCGAACCGCCGGGTGTTTCCGCGGAGCGCGGCCTGCAGCGCAGACTCCGCCGGGCCGTAATCTCCGAGCCTTCGGTCGTCGTAACGCGTGCCCACAAGCTCCGAGGCGGACCTCCCCAGCAGGTCGCACGCCGCCGCATTGACGGCCACGACGGTCCCGGCGCGGTCGTAGAGGAGTATGCCGTCGGGATTGCCGGCGTATAGCGAAGGAAGCAGATCTCGCAGCACTTGCGCGTCCATCCTGTCGAAGTGTCCGTTCGGCTCTTCGCCGAAGATGCCGGTATGACCGCCGAGGACCTCGTCGCGTTCGCCGAGAGTCTGTCCCGTATCGCCGCCACCGGCGGCGGTGCCACGGCCTTGGCCGCCCAGCTCGCACGGCGGACCGGCGTCGGCGTTCTGGTCGAGGACGCGCGGTGGCGGAGGCTGGCCGCGGCGGGCCTGGCAGCCGGAGTGCCCGGGACCGTCCGCGACCTATTGGCGGCACCGGCGGCACCTACGCCCTCCGTCCAGCGCCTGGTGGACGGCCGCGCCGGGCGAGCGCTCTCCATTCGGGCAGGCGAAGCGCATCTCGGCTATCTCTCGATCTTCCCGAGCGATACCTCGCAGCAGCCCGCCGACGGCGAGTTCGATGCGCTCGAACACGCGATGCGCTTGACGGCGTCGGCCATCGCGCTGGAACTGGCGCGCGGCCCGGCCGGGGGACGGGGGTCGACCCAAACCTTTTGGGAGCAGCTCGAAGCGCGCGCCTACCACGATGCGACGGCCGCCCGCGACGACGCCGCGGCACGCGGAATCGTGCTCGCGACGCATTACGTCGCGATCGATATCGAGCCGGAAGGCACCGGCGAGACGCGCGCCGCCGCCGAGCGCGCCGAAGTTCGTTCGCTGGCGCGCGAGATCTTTCGCAGCGGCGAAGCGGATCTCGGCGCGCTCGAGCGCGGGGCATCGCTCCTCTTCTTCGTTCCCTGCAACCGCGAGATCGACGCCGCCAACGCGCGCACCGCCGCTGCCCTTCTGCCACGCGGTCTCGCAAAGAAAGCCGCGCACCTGCGGATCGGCGGCGGCGTCGGCAGCCGCGTCCCGCTGCTCTCGCTGCACCGGTCGGTCGAACAAGCCGCCGCCGCGCTCGCTATCGCGCGGCGCATCTTCGGCGCCGGACGCGTGGCGATCTACGAGGATCTCGGCGCATACCCGCTCCTCCTCGAGGGTGCCGGGACGCCGGCGCTTCAGGAGTTCGCACGGCGCACGCTCGCACCGCTGCGCGCCTACGACGAGAAGCACCAGACCGAACTCGAGCGCACGCTCAAACGCTACTTCGCCGCGCGACAGAACGTGAAGGTCGCGGCCGCCGAGCTCAACGTCCATCGGCACACGGTCCTCTACCGCTTGCGCCAGATCAACGAAATCTGCAGTTGCACGCTAGACGATATTCACGATCAACTCACTTTCCGAATGGCGGTAGCAATCGATGCACTCAACGGATAGCGGCTACAAGCGCCCGGCGACCAAGCGCGACGCGCTCAAGATCGCGAAAGAGCGGGACGTGCGTTTCGTGCGGCTCGTTTTCGCCGATATCCTCGGCGTCAGCAAGAACGTCTCGATTCCCGCCGGCGAACTCGACGCCGCACTCGACGGCCAGGTTACCTTCGACGGCGGCTCGATCGACGGATTCGTGCGCGGCGAGGAACTCGACATGGTGCTGCGCCCCGACCCGTCGACGTTTGCGCTCTACCCGTGGCCGAGCGGCGACGGCACCGAGGCGCGCTTGCTCTGCGACATCTCGATGCCCGACGGCTCTCCCTTCGAAGGATGCCCGCGCACCACGCTCAAACGAGCCGTCGACGAATCGCGCGCGGCGCTCCCCGACGCGGCTGCCGGCTTGGAGGTCGAGTTCTATCTCTTCGAGTCGCACGAAAGCGAGTACGGTTCGACGCGCACGGCCGACGTTGGGTCCTACTTCGACTTCTCCGCCAACGACCGCGGCGAGGACGCTCGCAACGCCATCGTCGCAGCCTTGCAGTCGATGGGCGTCGCGGTCGCCAGCGCGCACCACGAACACGGGCCCGGACAGCACGAGATCGACTTCGCGGCCGGAACGCTGCTGGAGGCCGCGGACAACCTCCTCACGCTGCGCACGATCGCCAAGCACGTCGCGGCGCGGTACGCTCTGGACGCCACCTTCATGCCCAAGCCGTTGGAAGACCGCGCCGGGAGCGGGCTGCACGTCGATTTCCGGATGGAGGCGCCGGAGGCGGAACTCGACGATCTCACGCTCTACTTCGTCGGCGGACTGCTGGCGCACGCTCCGGCGGCGACGGCGATCTGCAACGCCACGGTCAACTCGTACAAACGGCTGGTCGCCGCATGGGACGCACCGATCTACACCGTTTGGTCGCAGCGCAGCGCCAACGCGCTCGTGCGCGTTCCTGCGGCGCACGGCCCCTCGCACGTAGAGATACGTAGCCCCGATCCGGCGTGCAACCCGTACCTCGCGCTCGCCGTGCTCCTGCGTGCGGGCATCGACGGCATCGCGTGCCGAACGCTCCCGGGCGATCCGCTCGTCGGTTCTACGTACGAGCTCTCCGAACGCGAGCGCCACGAGCGCGGCATCGGCACGTTGCCAAAATCGCTGCGCCAAGCGATCGTGGAACTCGACCGGGATCGGGTCGTGCGCGCCGCGCTGGGCGATCACGTCTATCACGCGTTTCGCGACGCGAAGCTCGCCGAGTACGAGCGTTACCGCCGGGCCGTCCACCCGTGGGAGCACCGCGCCTACCTGCGGCTCTATTAACGGGCTGTTAAGCCGCTCGCGCGGCCTCGCGCAGGAGGCCCCACGCCGCCCGCACGTCGTCGCTCGTGGTCTGCACGTTGCCGATGGCCATGCGTAGCGCGAAGGCTCCGTCGATCTTCGTATGCGAAACGAACATCTCGCCGCTCGCATTGACCGTCTCCATGATCCGCTCGTTCAGCGCGTCGGCGGCGGCCAGCCCCGAGACCGTCGCGGGATCGAGTTCCGGCGGACGGTACCGGAAGCACACCACCGAGAATGGATGCGGCGCGAGCACCTCCCAACCCGGTTCGTCCGCGATCCATCGCGCTAATTCTTGCGCGAGCGCGACGTGAGCGCGCAGGCGGTCGCGAATCCCTTCGGCTCCCAAATGACGCAACACGAACCACAGTTTGAGCGCGCGGAAGCGGCGCCCCAGTTGTAGGCCGTAATCCATGTAGTTTCGCACGCCATGCTCGGGAGTTCGCAGATACTCGGGAACCAAATTAAAGGTGCGCCGCAGCATCTCGGGGTCGCGAACGTAGAGCGCCGAGCAGTCCATCGGCGTGAAGAGCCACTTGTGCGGGTTTACGACGATCGAATCGGCGCGTTCGACGCCATCGAACACCGCGCGAAACTCCGGCACGATGGCTGCCGCGCCCGCATAAGCCGCATCGACGTGCAGCCATACGCCGTGGCGCTCGGCGATCGGCGCTATGCGCTCGACCGGGTCGCGCGCGGTCGTCGAGGTCGTGCCGACCGTCGCGACGACGCACATCGCCTTGTGTCCCGCTGCGGCGTCGGCCGCGAGCGCTCGGTCGAGCGCCTCCGGATCCATCGCGAATTCGCTATCGCACGGCACGCGCACGACGTTGTCGCGCCCGATCCCGAGAGCGATCGCACCCTTTTCGATATGCGAGTGCGTGTGTTCGGTGACGTAGACGCGCAGCACCGGCAGATCGCGGCCAGCCATGCCTGCCTCCCGGATACCAAGGTCCAGCGATTCGCGGGCCGCAGCCAACGCCGTGAAGCCTCCGATCGAAGCCGTATCGTAGATGATGCCGGTGAAGCGGTCCGGCAAACCGAGCAGCCGCCCGAGCCAGCGCATTACGACCTCCTCGAGTTCGGTCGCCGCCGGGGAGGCACGCCAAAGCATCGCCTTCACATCCAGCGCGGCGGCCAAGGCCTCGGCGGCGATACCGGCCGGCGTGGCGCTCGTGGCGAAATACGCGAAGAAGCGCGGATGGTTCCAATGCGTGATACCGGGCATGACGATCCGCTCGAAATCGGCCACGATCGCCTCGAACGGCTCCGGTCTTTCCGGGGCGCTCTCCGGCAGCAGCGCGGCCACCTCGCCCGGCCGCATCTTCGAGAGCACCGGATACTCCCGCACGTTCGACAAATATCGCTCTATCCAGCGGGCAGCAATCGTGCACTCGTTATCGAACGTATCCATGCAGGGTTTCTTATTTTCGCATCCTTTTCAGGGGGTCCCGCCGTAACGATGAAGTACCGAACGTATCCGAACACCGACCTGACGGTCAGCGAGATCGGCTTTGGGCTCTGGACGACCGCCACCGATTGGTGGGGCGGGATCTCCGACTCGCAAGCGGTCGCTATGCTGCAGGAGGCGCGGGATCTGGGCATCACCCTCTTCGACGCGGCCGACGTCTACGGCAACGGCCGCAGCGAAGAGCAGCTCGCCGCCGCGTTCAAGCACTGCCGCGACGAGGTCGTCTATGCAACGAAGTTCGGTTATGATTTTTACAACAACGGCAGCACCAGACGTGGAGAACGCGAACTGCCGCAGGATTTCTCGCCCGAGTTCGTGCGCTTTGCATTGGAAGAGTCGCTACGCCGCCTACAGACCGACCGCATCGACATCTACCAGGTCCATAACGCGCGCCTCGAGCACATCCTCGACGACCGGCTCTTCGAGGTGCTCGAAGCACTCAAACGAGAGGGCAAGATCCGCATGTACGGGGTCGCGCTCGGACCGGCGATCGGCTGGCTCTACGAAGGCGTCGACGCGGCCAAGCTGCGCAACGTCTCAAGCCTCCAGATCATCTGGAACCTCCTCGAGCAGTTCCCCGGGAACCGGCAGATCGAAGCGGCCCGCGAAGCCGGAGCCGATACCGGCTACATGATTCGCGTTCCGCATTCCAGCGGCATGCTCGAGGGACACTACACGGCCCAGACGGTCTTCCCGGAGGGCGACCACCGCCGCCATCGTCCCAAACACTGGCTCCTCAACGGCGTGCGCAAAGTCGAAGCGTTGCGTTTTCTCGAACGGCCCGACCGTACGCTCGGGCAGGCCGCCGAGCAGTGGCTGCTCGCCGAACCGCGCGTCATGACGGTGCTGCCGAACATCTACAACCACGAGCAACTGCGGGAGTTCGCGAAAGCGCCCGAGACGCCGGCGCTCACGCAAGACGAACTCGACCGCGTCGCCGAGCTCTGTGCGGCCAACTTCGGCATCGACGACGAACCGCCGGGAGCGTTCAAGGGCACGATGGCGCGCAACGAAGCGGCCGTATGATGGAGGCCATCCGCTCGAACGGCGCGCCCGCGCCGATCGGACCGTACAGCCAGGCGATCCGCAGCGGCGGCGACCTCTATTGCAGCGGGCAGATAGCGCTCGATCCCCAGACTGGCGATCTCATCGCCGGCGGCGTCTCCGAGCAGACCGATCGCGCGTTGCGCAATCTCGGCGCGGTACTCGAAGCTGCCGGCATGGATCTCGGCAACGTCATCAAGACGACGATCTTTCTGGTCGACATGAACGACTTCGCCGCCGTCAATGCCGTCTACGCACGTTACTTCGAACGCACGAAGCCCGCGCGCTCGACCGTTGCGGTGGCGGCGCTTCCAAAAGGCGCTCGCGTCGAGATCGAGGCGCTAGCGCGCTCCTAGCAGGTTGCAGCTCGCTCCGCTAGGGCTTCTTAACCGGCGGCGGCTGCATGCGCGCAAGCCGAGCTTGAGCGATGCGCCGAACGTCCGGGTCCGCAGAGCCGGTTGCTGCCTTGAATTCCGAGAGCGCGAGCGCCACTTTGCCTTGGTCCGCATACGCCTGCCCCAGCAGGAAGTGAAGGCGCCCGTCGTCGGGGGCGACTGCGAGTCCCTTGAGTAGCGCCGATTCGGCGAGCGCATAGAGTTTGTGTTGCTGGTACTCCCAACCAAGATCGATGTAGGCATCTACCGAGTACGGGTAGACGGTCAGCGCCTCGACGTAGTACCTTATCGCGCGCCTCCAATCGCCGCGCGAATCGGCGAGATAACCAAAATTAACCAGCGCCTCGGGGCGTTCCGGGCGCAGACCGTGCGCTACGACCAGCGCCGCTTGAGCTTTGTCGAGCCGGTTCTCCTCGAGATACGCGGCGCCGAGATTGACGATGCACGAGTACCCGCGCGGTGCTTGCGCACGGCAGCGCTTGAAGTAACCGACGGCCTTGGCATAATCCATCTCGTCGAGATACGAGAGCCCGAGCCCATTGAGCGCCAGCAGCGAGTTGGGCGCGTTATCCATCGCCCGCTTGAAATACAGAATCGCCAGATCCGGGCGGTACAGCGCGCGGTAGATCTGCGCGAGCTGGATCTGCGCGTTCGGATCGGCCGGATACGCCGAGGCCTCACGTTTTGCCCCGAACACGTATTCGGCAAGGTCGCCTTTGCGCTCGTGCAAGCGCACGAGATTGGGGACCGAATCGGTGCCGGGCAAGCTGAGGTCGAATTGGCGAATCGCGGCGTCGATGCGGTTCTCGGTCGCGTATACCGAACCCAAACGGTTGTGCGTCTCGCGATCGTTTGGATGGCGTGCGAGGATTGCTTTGTAGGCCGCCTCGGCGTGTGGGAAATCCCCTTGGCGATAATAGAGATCGCCCAGCAGGCGAGCGGGACCCGACTGGTCTGGATGTGCGGCGACGTACAGCGCGAGCAGTCGGACCGCTTTCCCCAGGTTACCCTCTGCGACGAATCCGCGCGCTTGCAGCATTGCAGCACGCGGTTCCGACGGCATATGGATGACGATCGGCGGGTTCACCTCGATCTGAGCGGCCGGAGCCGAGAACGGCAGAACGGCCGCCGCCAGCGCCGCCAAGATCGCCAAGATCGCCAATTGAAGAGACTTACGCATCGGTCGCCTCCTCCGCTTCTCCCCGAGAACTCCGCTACCTGAAGGATTCTACACCAAAGCGCGGATGCCCACGCGGAGCCGGTGGCCGCCGCATGGAACTCCCCCGACTATGCCGCAGGCAGAGTTGCTCGGATTGGGTGGCGCCTTTATCGCGGGCGTCGTATTCGTGGTGGTCGCCGCGTGGCCGCGCCGGCCCCCGCTAGGCGGCGCCCCGTCCGATCTCGGCGCACCGCCCGAAGATATCTATTGGCCGTTGCTGCTGGGAACGGGCGAGCGGAGCTTCGAGCCGAGCATGCGCCTGCGCATTATCATCGAGCTCGGCAGGCGCGGCGAAGAGTGGTGCGTCCCGGTGCTGCTCTGCGCGCGAGAACAGGAGCGTGACCCGGCTCTGCTCGCCGCCATCGACCGCGCGCTGGGACCGGTCGGGCGGCCGGTCTTCGCGCCGCCGCCTGCACGGTGAACGCACCTTGACGGCCGTCGCGGACTACCTCGCAGCGGCGAGTGCGGGCGCGTACGCCGCTGGAGCGCTCCTGGTCGTCACGGGACGCTGGCGGATCTCGCTCCGAGCGCCGCAGCTCGTGCTTCCGGCTATCGCCTTCTTCCTGCTCGACCGCTACGTAAGCGAGGGTCGCACCGTCACCTCGATCCTCGCCGCAGCTTTGCTCGCGGCCTCGCTGCTCTCGATCGCTTCGCGCCCGCCGCGCTCGATGCTCGCGGCGATCTTCGCCGTCGCGCTGGTCGCGACGATGCTGGACGTCGTGGTCGCGGGGTTCTTCAACTACACCGACGCGGGCGCGTTGCGCGCGGCGGTTCCCGTTCTGCTTGCGATTCCGGCATTCGCCGCCGCCGTGGCGGCGCTCTTGGCGATCACTTCCCCCATCCGAAGATACGGTCGATCAGAGTCGTGAGCGTCACGTACAGGCCCTTGCGCTGTGGAGCGCCGGTCAGCGTGGGGTCCGCGGCGGTCGAGAGGTTGTACCCAACGGCCAGCCGCGCACTGTTGCCGAGCTGGTAACCGACTTCGACGGCGAGATCGCTCGTCCGCCCGCCCGAAACCTGCGGAACGAAGATTTGGCGGAGCGCCGCACCAACGTCGAAGCGCGGGCCGAGGTTTTGCCGCGCTCGCAGGGAGAGCATCGCCGTTCGCGCCA
>JAKAPQ010000152.1 GCA_021806945.1 bacterium
ACGAGCCGGAGGCCGTGCTGACGCATTTCGAATCGCAGTCGGGGACGCAGCGCTTTCGCCGCGTCGCCGCGAACGTCGAGCGGCTGGCCCGCCGATGGAACGGCCGCGTCGAGTACGACGAAGTTGCGCGCGCGCTTCGCCGGGGCGAAGTGCGCCGGCGGCTGCGCGCCTCGAACGGGATCCTCACGAGCGAACTCTTGCCCGTGCCGACGACCACGGTACTCGTCCACGGCGCGCGCGACGGCTTCGACGCCGCCGCATGCGAGCGTATGCTGCGCGCGAACGTCGCGCCGGTCGACCGCATTCTGTTTGCCGGCGCCGGCCAGGAGATCGAGCTCGCGCGCCGCCAGATGGAGCGCCGGGGAGACCGCTACCTCGCCTTCGTCGAGGCCGGCAGCGAACTGCGCGAGGGCTGGCTCGACGAACTCGTCCGGCAGATCGAGTTCGGCTGGAACGTCGCCGCCGCAACGGCAGCGCCCGAGTTACCGCCCGGCGACGACGGATCTCCAACCTTCGCCGCCGACGCTCGCTGCACGCTGATTGCGTTACGGCATTTCCCCATGCACGAACGGTTGGCCGATTTTCCCACGCTGCACGGCGCGGTCGCCGATTACTTGATCCGCGCCGCCGGTCTACGCCTGGGAACGCGCGGCGGCGCGCGCCGGCTCGGAACGTTCCCGGACCCGTGCGACGATCCGCAGTTCGAACGCGTCCATGGGCTGCGCCTTCGCGAAGTCCTCTCCGACGACGTTGCGCTGACCGAGCGGGCGCTGCGTTCGCTAGTACCGCGCGCGCGGGGGCTCGTCTCGATCGTGATGCTGAGTTGGAACGCTCCCGAGTTTACGAAACTTGCGCTCGAATCGATACGCGCCTATACGAGCCATCCGTACGAAGTGATCGTGGTGGACAACGGCTCCGCGCGCGAAACGACCGATTGGCTTCGCACGCTCGAGGACGTGCGGGTGATCTACAACGCGTCCAATCGCGGTTACGCAGGGGGTAACAACCAGGCGCTGGCCGCGGCGCGCGGCGAGTACGTCGTCCTGCTCAACAACGACGTGGTCGTCACCGAGGGATGGCTCGACGGGCTGCTCGATGCTTTCGACCGTATCCCGGGGCTCGGCGTCTGCGCTCCCCGGAGTAACCGCGTCGTCGGGCACCAACTGGTGGTCGACGTGGAGTATCAGGGTCTCGCGGAGATGCACCGCTATGCGGCCGAGCGCCGCGAACGCTACCGGCGCACCGGGTACGTCGCCGATCGGGCGATCGGGCTGTGCCTTTGCATCGACCGGCGGACGATCGACGAGATCGGCGGCATCGACGAACGTTTCGGAGTCGGCAACTTCGAGGACGACGATTTTTGCATACGCGTGCGCGCGGCCGGGTATCGCATCTACGTCTGCAACGACGTCTTCATCCATCACTTCGGAAGCCGCACGTTTGCCGCGAATAAGATCGACTATGCGGCGACCATGCGCGAGAACTGGCACCGCTTCACGTCAAAGTGGAATCTGCCTGCGGCCAATCCCGCGCACGGCTATTCGGCGCGGGGAGCGATATTGGGCGGATTCGACCGGCCGGCGCATTATTTCGCGCTGCCGGCCGAGGCGAATGCGGCGTCCTACCGCATCGTTTTCCTCGCCGCGCCGTCGAGCGAAGCGGAGTGGGAGGAGATCGGCGCGTTCCTGCGCCGGTACGTTCGGGCGTATCCGGGCGTACGCGACGTGTTGTGCGCGATTGCGGCGCACGGCGAATTGAGCGCCCAAGCGCTGGGATCCCGGGTGGAGCGAACGATCGCGCGGACCGGCATCCCCACGGAGCAGGCGCCGGATATCGAGATCGGCGACGTGGACGATATCGAAGCCTGGCTCGCCTCGCTTCCTTCGGTACGGCGCATGCGCATCGGGGAGCCGGCGCAGGCCGCACTTCTCGCGCTCGAACCTGTCGCCGACGCAAGCCCAAGCGCGTTGCGCCGCCTGCTCGAACCGCTCGCCCCCGCATGAGGTATCACTCCCGTCACCGCGTGCTGGATTGCTGGCGCGATGCCGGCCGCCTGCGCCGCGTCGTCTCGGCGCAGACGCTGGTAGCCGCTCGCTTCGAACCGCTCTACCAGGCAATCCGCCTGGAGAGCGCGCTCGACCTCGTCTTCGCCCGCGACGGAGAGCTCGCGGTCGTGCCGTTCGTCATCGTCGACGGCGCGATGCTGCAGGAGATCGAGTCTTCGCCGCTGGTCTGGCCGCTCTCAGTGCATGCTGCGCTCTCGGAGGAGACCGTCGACGCGCTCGAGGCGGAGTTGCTGCCGTGGTTGACGGCGCACCTTCTGCATGCGTCGCTTTCGACCGAGCAGATTCGCCGCTACGATGCGCCGGCTGGAGCGCTGGAGCAGTTCGAAGGCGCGCGCGATCTCGGCTTTCTCGGTGCGGCTTCGTACGCGCGGGTGCTGGAGGCTTCGGCGCCGTATGCGTTCGCGGCGCGCATGGCGCGCGGTAAGGACGTGGCGGTTCGGGACGGGCCGGCTGCCGGGACGGGCCTCGCGATTCTGGCGCGCCACGCGCGGCGGCTGCAGGCCGATCTGGGCGACGCGTTCGCGGCCGTGCGCTCCTGGTACGGGCTCGATGCGTTAGGCGAACTCGACGAAAACGCGCCCCAGGATCTCTTCCTCGCGCGGGAGGCGCCGGCCGCGGCTGCGGTCACGGCGGTGCTGCTCGATGCCGAGGTGGGGGGCAGCCACGTCGTTCGCGTCGCACGGCCGGTGCCGATGGACGTGATGCTTTCGTTCGATCCGGCGGACTCGGAATGCGCGCGCGTCTTCAGCGTCGTGACGCGGCAGCGCGAGCAACTGCGGCGACCGTTGGGCGGTGCGACGCCGGCTCCGGTCGGCGGTTCGTCGGGGCGGGTCGTCGTCGCGTTACGCGACGACTGGCGCCAGCATCCGGACTCTGACTCCGACGAGGCTTGCGAGCTGGCGCGGCGCTTGAATGCCGAAGGGTTTAGCGTCGACGTTCGGGGCCTCTCGGAGTCCATCGTGCCGGGCTCCTACGACCTCGGGCACGCGATCGGCCTCTCGCACCCGTCGAAGACGGCCGCGTTTCTCAGGCGTTTTGCCGAAGCGGGCGTTCCGGCGGTGCTGACGCCGCAGATCGAGAACGTCGAGCGCGAAGGCGTCTGGGGTGCTGCCGTTACCGGCGTCTTTCTGCAGGTCTCGCGCGACGAAGTCGCGCTGAGGGATCATCTTCGGATGCTGGCACTGCGGCGGCTCGACGCCGAAGGCGTGACCAAGCGCGAGAGCGAGCCGTTCGAGGGATATGGCGCAGCGGTGCGCGAGGCGCTCGGTCAGGCGCGCGCGGTCATCGTCTCCTCGGCGGCCGAGGGGGGCTTTCTCGCCGATCGTTTTGCATGGGGCGGGACGCCCGTGATCGCCGCTCCGTGCGTTTCGACCGACCGCGAGGTCGAGCCGATAGCGGGCCTGGTCGGCACGGAGGATTTCATCTTGGCGCACGCGCCGATCGAGCGGCGGTGCAATCAGTTGCTGCTGGCGCGCGCTGCCTCCGCAGCCGGCTTGCCGCTGGTGATCGTCGGCCCGGTCTCGGAGAAAGACTACTACACGTTTCTCCAGGAGCATGTGGACGAGCGGACGATCGTGCTGACGGACCTTTCGGAAGGGTGCGTGGCAGCGCTCTACCGGCGAGCACGCGTCTTTGCGAACGTTTCGTGGATGTCATTTGGGTTGAGCCGCACCGTGCGGGCGGCCCTGTGCGGATGCGCTCTTGTGCTTCCGGCGCAGGGGTTCGCCGCCGAGCAATGGCGGCCGGGCCTTTGGGAGGTCGATCCGGCCTCGGTCGACGGGATCGCAGGCGGACTCGAGGACGCGTGGCTTCGAGCCGCCGATGGGGACGTCGCGCAGGCAGCCTCACGCATTGCCGCTGCCTGCGATCCGGTGCTGGCGCTCGTCGGCATCGTTGCTGCCTACGCCCGAGCCTAGCAGGTTGCGGAAAAATCCCCGCACCAATCCCGCGGGCGCTTTGGGGCGATTTCTTCGTTGCTCATCAGTCACAACGCTACGGCGTTGCTCCCTCTTCACGCCTCGAACTCGCCCCAAATCGCTCCGCGGATATTGGCACGAGGCTTTTCCCGCAACCTGCTTCCATGAGAAGGCCGGGTTTGTCAAGTAGTGTTTGAATTCCCGTTCTCGTGCCCTCGAAGGATTCGGTCCGCCCCGCTTCCATCCGCACTCTTGGTGAGCCGTGTGTGGCTCGGTGCATGTTGGGGTTCATCGTAAGAGCGGGCGCTGCTATCTAGATGGCGGTCTCCGGGGACCGTAGCAGGTTTCGCAGTCGCCCGAACGCGGCGAATGGTTCGAGGGTCATCGATACGGGTTCTCGTTCCTGGCTGGCTCTGCTCTTCTGATGCGGTTATGCGGCGGTCGGTACGCCTTGGGACAGCGTCGAGTTGCGCAAGGGTTCGTAGACTTCAGCGGTGACCCACAGGCGGTGCATGAGGACAGCGAGTTTGCGCGCGACGGCAACAACGGCGCGCTTCTTGGCGTTCTTGCCGCCCCGCGCGGCCAGACGCAATCCGTAACGACGCAGATCGGTCTCCGGCCCGAACGGGCCCAAGATGTACTGGGCGCTGCCGACCAAGAGGCGGCGCATGTAGGGATTGCCGGCCTTGGTGATGCCCAGTTGCGGTGAACGCTCGCCGGAGTCGGCTTGGCGCGGCACCAGGCCGAGGTACGGGCCGACGTCGCGGCTGTGCAGGAAGCGCTGCTTGTCCGCGAGCGCCAGCATGAAGGCCACCGCCGTGAGCGTCCCCACGCCGGCAACTTGCTGGAGCAGCGCCGCTTCTGGGTAGTGTTCCTGTGCCAGCACCGCAATCCGTTCATCGCACGCGCGAATCTGCCGGTTGAGGGCGTCGATCATCGTCACCAACGGCTCGAGCGCCGCCTGGAGCTCGGCGGGAATCTGTCCGCGAACCCGCCGCACGAAGCTCGTCGTGCTGCACGTCGGCAATCGATTGCCCATGGCTTTGACGAGCCCGCGCGCCGTATTGGTGAACCGTGCACGCGTTGACACCAGCGCCTCGCGCGTACGCA
>JAKAPQ010000153.1 GCA_021806945.1 bacterium
CGTTCATGCCGTAGTCGATGACGTTTTGGATCGTGTCGAGGACGATCGTGATGATGCGCGCGCCGCCCGGGCTCCCCGTTACCATGAATATCTTGCCGTTCCGCGTGACGATCGTCGGCGCCATCGATGAGAGGGGACGTTCGCCCGGCTGAATGTCGTTGGCTTCGCCCTGCACGAGGCCGAACATATTCGGAACGCCCGGTTTGCTGGTGAAGTCGTCCATCTCGTCGTTGAGAAAGAAGCCCGTGTCGCCGGCGATTACGCCGGCGCCGAACCAGTCGTTGATCGTGTAGGTTACGCCGACCGCGTTGCCCCACCGGTCGACAATCGAAAAGTGCGTGGTGTCGAGATTTTCGTGCCCGACCGGCCCCAGCCCCGGATGCACGAGCACCGACGGCGTCGCTCGAAGCGGTCGTATCTCCGCTCGCAGCTTGGCCGCATATTGCGGCGATAGCAGCCGCGCAACGGGATTGCGAACGAAGTGCGGGTCGCCGAGGTATTCGTTGCGGTCGGCATACGCGCGCCGTTCCGCTTCGATCGTATAATGCGCGCTCTTAACCGAGTGCCAGCCCCACGCGCGTAGCGGGTAGGCGGAGAGCACGTTCAATATCTCGCATATCGTCACGCCTCCGGAGCTCGGCGGAGGTGCCGACGCGATCTCGTAGCCCCGGTAGGCGCATCGTACCGGCCGCGAGATATCCGCGGTATACCGCGCAAAGTCGGCGAGCGAGAGGATGCCGCCGTGCGCGCGGCTCGCGGCGACGACGGCGCGCGCGATCGCACCCCGATAGAATGCCCGCGCGCCGCCACGCGAGATGCGCTCGAGCGTTCTCGCGAGCTGCCGCTGCACGAGCACGTCGCCCGCGCGCGGCAGGTGGCCGCCGCGCATGAATATCGCGCGCACGTTCGGCTGCTTCGCAAACGTATACGCGCCCCCATATCCTTCGGCGGCCGCGCCTGCGAACGGGATAAGGTCTCCCGGCTGGACGCGGAAGCCATCTCGGGCCAGCGCGATGGCCGGTGCCATGAGCGCTGCGCGCGACATGGTGCCGAATGTCTTACGCGCGACCTCCATCCCCATCACGGTGCCCGGAACGCCGACCGAGAGATATCCTTTGGTCGAGAGCCCGGGCACGACATTGCCCGCCGCGTCCAGATACATGGTGCGCGTCGCCCGCAACGGCGCCTTCTCTCGAAAATCGATGAAGCGCTCGCGCCCGTCGTGCATGCGGACGATCATGAACCCGCCGCCGCCGATATTGCCGCAGCACGGATCGACGACCGCCAGCGCGTACGCAGCCGCCACTGCGGCATCGACCGCGTTCCCGCCGCGTTTGAGGACCGCTAAAGCGATGTTTGTCGCGTAGTGCTGCTCCGTAACGACCATGGCGTGCGCCCCGCTCGCCGGGATCTCACGCCGGTTCGGTACGGAGGCCGACGCCGTGGAGAGCATCATCGCAAGCAGCAGGAAGGCACTCAGGATTCGTTTCATATGGGTGCTTCTTCGAACCGGCGGGCGGTCTTACCGCTGCGGATGAGGGCAGGGGCCGGCTGCTTTGCAGGCTCCTCCCGGGGGGAACCCCGGCGGGCATCCAGGTCCAAAGCGGGCCGAACCCGAAGCCATCGCCATTCAATTAGAAGACAAAACAAGAAAAATTAGGAGTATTTGTGCCTGAATCCATCTCGTTAGAGATCGGCGGGCGCACGATGACCATCGAGACCGGCGAGCTCGCAAAACAAGCGAACGGCTCCGCCCTGGTCCGTTATGGTGACCAAAATGTCGTGCTCTGCGCCGTCACCGCCTCCGCCAAACCGCGCGAAGGCATCGACTTCTTCCCCCTTACCTGCGACTTCGAAGAAAAGATGTACGCCGCCGGCAAGATCCCGGGCGGTTACATCAAACGCGAAGGCCGCCCCCCCGAGCATGCGGTGCTGAGCTCGCGCCAGATCGACCGGCCGATCCGCCCGCTCTTCCCCGACGGTTTCCGCAACGATATCCAGATCGTCGCGACGGTGCTCTCGGTCGACCCCGAACTCGATGCCGACGTCATCGGCGTCTGTGCCGCCGGTGCGGCGCTCGCGTTCTCCGATATTCCGTTCGCGAAGACGGTGGCCGCCGTGCGCGTCGGCCGCGACGAGAACGGAAAGTACCTCTGCAACCCGACGCTGCCGCAGTACGTTACCGGCGGCATGGATATCGTCATCGCCGGCACCGCCGATGCGGTGATGATGGTCGAGGGCGGCGGAAACGAGATCTCCGAGGACGAGTTCCTGGCCGCCGTCGAGTACGCCCACGCCGAGATCAAGAAGATCGTCGCCGCGATCGACAAACTTGCGAAGAAGGTCGCGAAGCCCAAACGCGAGTTCCCGGTACAGAGAGTCGATGCCGACCTGGAAAAGTGGATTCGCAAGACCTTTGCCAAGGACGTCGCCAAAGCGATGCGGGTCGTCGAAAAGCAGGAACGCGAGGCTGCATTCGCGCTGCTGACGCGGGCCGAAGCCGTCGCGCGCTGCACCAAGAAAGACGAAGCGATCAAAGCGCTGCTCGAAACGCCGGGCAACAAGGATTTCGAGAAGGTCGTCAAGGCCATGGAAGAAGACGAACTGCGCGTGATGGTCGTCGATGAAAAAATTCGTCCCGACGGTCGCAAACCGAACGAGATCCGTGCGATTTGGAGCAAGGTGCATTACGTGCCCCGCGTTCACGGCTCCGGCGTCTTCACCCGCGGCCAGACGCAGGTCTTTACCGCGGCGACGCTCGGCTCGATCTCGGATGCCCAGCGCCTCGACGGCATCGTCGCGCTCGAAGACAAGCGCTACATGCACTTCTACAACTTCCCGCCGTTCTCGGTCGGCGAGACGCGCCCGATGCGCGGGCCCGGACGCCGCGAGATCGGCCACGGCCATCTAGCCGAACGCGCGCTGCTTCCCGTCCTGCCGCCGAAAGAAGAGTTCCCCTACACGCTACGCTTGATGAGCGAAGTGCTCGAATCGAACGGATCGTCGTCGATGGCCTCGGTCTGCGGATCGACGCTCGCGCTGATGGATGCGGGCGTACCGATCAAGGACCACGTTGCGGGCGTCGCGATGGGCTTAGTTCTCAAAGGTAAGAAGTACGCCGTGCTCACCGACATCCAGGGCTTGGAAGACTCCCTCGGCGAGATGGACTTCAAGGTCGCGGGAACCAAGGCCGGCATCACCGCCATTCAAATGGACATTAAAGTTGCGGGCGTCACGATCGAGATCATGCGCGAAGCGATGACCGAAGCCAAGAAATCTCGGCACTTCATCATCGATAAACTCAAGGAGACGATCGCACGACCGCGTGAAGAGCTCTCGAAGTTCGCGCCGCGCATGATCGTCGTGCAGATCAATCCTGCGAAGATCAAAGACGTGATCGGACCCGGCGGCAAAGTCATCAACAAGATCATTGCCGATACCGGCGTCGCCAAGATCGACATCGAGGACGACGGCAAGGTATTCATCACCTCGCTCGATGGCGAGTCGGCCGAGAAGGCCCGCGCGATCGTCGAGGCGATCACCAAAGAGGTGCTCGTCGGCGAAACCTATATGGGAACCGTCACGCGCATCATCAACATCGGGGCCTTCGTCCAAATCATCCCCGGTAAAGAGGGGCTGGTCCACATCAGCCAGCTCGCGCCGACGCGCGTCGAGCGGGTCGAAGACGTCGTCAAGGTCGGCGACGAGATCATGGTCAAGGTCATGGAGATCGACGGCCAAGGCCGCATCAACCTCTCGCGCAAAGCGTTGCTCGCCGGCACCTCCTCCAACGGCCACGGCGAACACAGCGAGCGCAGCGAGCACAGCGAGCGCCGGGAGCCGACACCGCATACCTCCGGCCCAGCCGGTGGCGGCGAACGCCGCCTGCCGCGCCGCCGCCACCCCCGCGAATAACCCCCCTGTGCCACCCTGAGCTTGCAGAGAGAACGAGGCCCGCAGCTATGCGGGCCTCGTTCTTTCCGGGAACGAAGTCGGCGCGCGTGAAGATTCCGCCGCCTCCTACGCAGATGCCCGCCGAGCGGGCCGTCGTCGTAACGGGTTCGTCGAGCGGCATCGGTCGGGCCACCGCGCTTCGTTTGGCCGGCAACGGCTGGATCGTCTTCGGAGGCGTTCGCAGCGAAGCCGACGGGGAGCGCCTCGCCGCGCTTCATCCGAACCTGCGCCCCATGATACTCGACGTCACGAACGCGTCCGATCTAGCCGAAGCCGCGCGGAGCATCGCGCTACGCGGGGTGCCGCTTCGCGGGGTCGTCAGCAACGCGGGCGTTGCCGTCGCCGGTCCGCTCGAGTTTCTTCCCCTCGACGCCGTGCGCCGCCAGTTCGAGGTCAACGTCTTCGGAGCGCTGGCTGTGGCACAAACGTTCATGCCCTTGCTGCGTGCGACGCGCGGACGCTTGGTCTTCGTCGGCTCGATCGCCGGTCGCCTCTCGCCGCCGTTCGTCGCGCCATACGCCGCGTCGAAGCACGCGCTTGCAGCGCTCGCGGATTCCCTTCGCATCGAGCTGCACGATTCGGGCGTTCGCGTGGCGCTCGTCGAGCCCGGCCCGGTCGCGACGCCGATCTGGGAGAAGGGACGGGCCGGTAAAGATGCGCTGATCGCGAGCATGCCGCCGGAGGCGATGCGGTATTACGCCCGCGCGGTTGCCGCGCTCGCGGCCCAGGCCGACGAAGAGGAGCGCCGCGGTATGAAAGCCGACGACGTGGCGCGAGCCATCGAGAGCGCGCTGACCGCACCGCGCCCACGGGCGCGTTACCTCCTGGGGCGACCGGCGAGGATCCAGGCCGCGATCGCGCTGCTCCCCGCAGATCTTCGCGACCGGCTTATCCGCAAGGCCATGAAACTCTGACCGGCCGGCTAAGCGATCTGCCTGCTCCACCGCGCACTTTTTCGTGTTATGCTGCCAAGACGGCACTAGTCCAAGCAGCACGGCTGCTTCGAGAGCTGGAGGCTTAGGTTGTTCGAACGACGGGTGGCCATCGTCACCGGCGGTACGCGCGGCATCGGCGCCGCGATTACGACCATGCTCGTGCGCAACGGCGCGCACGTCGCCGCGGGCTACA
>JAKAPQ010000154.1 GCA_021806945.1 bacterium
GCTGGGGAATATCTGTTTTATGGTGCCGAAGACTTCGAGCGGAGCCTCTTTCGAGGGCTCGGCGGCCTGCCGGGGCCGGGGCTGGGTTTTGGTATTCCGCGTACCGATAATGACCTCTCTCTTGGAATGGCGTTCGAACTTGGAAGGACTACCCTCAGTATACTATCACACGCCATACTATCACACGCCGCGGCCGCTCCCCGATGCAGGCGCCGACAGCGCGCACGCTATCTCGCCTGCTAGCCGGGCGTTCTCCTGCACGAGCGCGATGTTGGCGCTGAGACTGCGCCCGGAGGTCAGCGCCAGCAGCCGGCCTAGCAGCCAGGGCGTAAGAGCCTTGCCGGCGACCCCGGCGCGCTCGGCCTCGCCGGCGGCAACCTCGACGAACGCCGCCATCTCCTCCTCCGGGATCTCGCTTTCGGCCGGAATCGGATTGGCGATCACGGTCCCGCTTTGCAGCCCCATCTCCCGCCGTACGCGCAAGAGACGCGCCACCGCGGCGGGCGAATCGAGCCGCAACGGGGCATGAAGCCCGCTCCTCCGGCTCCAAAATGCCGGAAACTCGTCGGTGCGGTATCCCACGACCGCCACCCCATGCGTCTCCAGCACCTCCAGGGTCTTCGACAGATCGAGGATCGCCTTCGCCCCGGCGCAGACCACCGCAACCGGCGTCTGCGCAAACGCCTCTAGGTCCGCCGAGACGTCCATCGTGCGCTCGGCGCCGCGGTGGACGCCGCCGATACCTCCGGTGGCGAAGACCTCGATGCCCGCGCGTGCGGCACAGAACATCGTCGCCGCGACCGTCGTCGCGCCGGAGCGCCCGGTGGAGACCGCGTAGGCGAGGTCGGCTAGGCTCAACTTCAGGATATCCCGTGCGCTGCCGAGCCGCTCCAACTCCGCATCCTCCACGCCGATGCGAACGCGTCCGCCGATAACGGCAATCGTCGCGGGAACCGCGCCAGCTTCACGCACGATGCGCTCGAGCGAGCGCGCCGTAGCAACGTTCTGCGGGTACGGCATGCCGTGCGAAAGGATCGTCGTCTCGAGCGCTACGACCGGCGCACCGGCGGCCAGCGCCTCGCGCACCTCCGCCGCCAATTCGAAGGCGCCGGGGAGGCCGCTACGTTGCACGCGCCGCCTCGAGCAGTGCCCCCGAGATATCCGGACGAACGCTCGATACGCTTCCGATCGTCAGCGCCGCCGCCAGGGTCCCCACGCGGGCCGCCGCTTCGAGCGGCTCGCCGCGCAGCGTAGCGTAGAGCACCCCCGCGATCAACGCATCGCCCGCACCGGTCGCATCCACGCGCTCCGCGCCGAACGGCGGTATCTGCACGCACCGATCGCTCGCTACGAGCGCACCGCTCGCACCAAGTGTGAGAACCACCGATGCGGCGCCGCGCTCTCGCAGCGCCCACGCCAATTCGGCCGCCGGGGCGCCCGGCCTCCATCCCAGGTATGCCGTGGCTTCGCGCTCGTTCATAAAGAGCAGGTCGGCGCCCGAAAGGTCGATCGGAAGGCGGCTCGTCTTGGGCTCGCTCACGGGATCGACCGCCACGCGTACGTTGGCGGATCGGGCCCGCGCGATGCACGCGGAGAGGAGCTCGGCGGTAGCGTTGCAATCGACGAACATCCAACTAGCGGCCGCGCAGCGTTCCCAACGCGCATCGAGATCGCGCGGCGCGATCGACTCGATCGCCCGCATATCGGAGACGCCGAGCAATAGGTCGCCATCGCTGCCCAGGACGGCCGCGTATTCCGCCGTCGGGTGCGCGGCGTCGATCGAAACCAAACTCGTCTCGACCCCGCTCTCGTGCAGATGCTGCAGAAGCGCGCGCCCGTCGTCGTCGTCGCCGACCGCGGAGAACAACATCGCATCGACTCCCAAACGCGCTAAGTTTTCGGCCACGTTGCGAGCGACGCCGCCGAAGCTGCGTCCCGCGCGCACGCTATTGGAAGTACCGTAGACGACTTCGCTCCGCGCGCGGTACTTGCGATCGATGCAGGCACCGCCGAGACACAGTATCACGCCGGAGCGCCGACGCCTGCGATGTCTTCCAGCGTACGGCGCGTGAAGACGCGCAACATGCGCTTGCGATATGCGAGCGTGGTGCCGGCGTTCTCCATCGGTTTGCCTACCTTATATGCGGCGTCCGCGGCTATTGCCAGCGCTTCGGGCTCCAAACGCGTGCCGATCAAGCATTGCGCTGCTTCCAGAGCCTCGACGGGACGCGGGCCCAGGGCGTTCAGAACTACGCGCGCGTCGCGGCAGACGCCAGCGCCGTCGAGCCAAACGACGGACGCAACGCCGAGCAACGGGAAATCGAACGAGGCGCGCTGCCTCAGCTTGCGATAGGCGCTGCGCGTACCCGGTTGCGCAGGCGGCAACGCGATCTTGACGAGGATCTCGCGCGCGTCGCGGGCGAGCGCGTTCCGCCCGTCGTCCGTAAAGAACTGCGCGATATCCAGAGCGCGTTCGCCGCCGGATCCAGCGAGATGGACGGCGGCACCGAACGCCTGGAGGACCGGAGCGAGGTCGGAGGCGTTGACGGCCAAGCACGTGCGGCTTCCGGCAGCCACGCGGCAGATGTCGGCGCCGTTCTTCAAGCAGAAACCCAGCGCCGCACGCCAGTCGAGGTTCTGGTTGTAATAGTTGCAGCGCGTATCCAGGCAGAGATTCCCGCCGACGGTTCCCATGGCGCGCAGCTGCGGCGTCGAAATCGAGGACGCGGCGCGCGCGAGCGCCGGGTAGCGCGCGGCGACGATCTCGCTCTCGGCGAGGTCGCGCACCGTCGCGAGCGCGCCGATCTCAAGCCCGCGCGCGTCGTCGTACGCGATGAAGCGCAGCGCGCGAATCGGGCGTAGCCCGACGAGTACCTTCGGCGCGAACAGGCGCTGCTTCATGTTCGCGTAGAGGTCGGTTCCGCCGGAGACCGGCATTGCGTCGGCGCCGTATTTTGAAAGCAACGCGACGGCTTCCGCTACGCTCCGCGCGGGCTCGTACGAGAAAGGCGGCAGGCGCTGCATGCGGTGAACTCCTCCTACACCGGCACCGGCGAAGGCGCGCTCTTGAGGCGCAGCCGGACGGACGGGCTCCCATCGAGCGCGCGGAGCACGCTCTCCGGAAGGATCGGCGTCGCGTAGACGCGCACGCCGATCGCGTCCGCCACGGCATTCGCGATAGCCGGAATCACCGGGTTCAGCGGCCCTTCTCCTGCCTCTTTCGCGCCGAACGGACCTTCTCTATCGTCGGTCTCGACGATGATGGCGTCGATAGGCGGCGTATCGAGGATCGTCGGTGTCTTGTAATCCAACAAGTTCGGAATTTTATGCTCGCCGCGGCGGAAGGCCGACTCCTCCAATAGCGCCTCACCCAAGCCCATGTACGCACTGCCCTCGATCTGGCCTTCAACGATGTCGGGGTTCAGCGCGCGCCCGCAGTCGTGGGCCAGCGTGAGCCGTTCGACGCGCACCTCACCGGTCTCGAGGTCGACGCCGACCTCCGCCACGCATGCGGTATACGAGTACGCCGGCGACGGGCCGACGCCCGAGCCCTTGAAATCGCCGTGCAGATTTGCGGGCGGCGTGTACGAACCCGATCCGACCAGCGTGCCGAAACGCGCCTCGGCGGCTTGGGCCGCTTCGAGAAACGTCACCGCGCGATCGGGCTCGCCGACGTCGAAGACGCGGCGCGCTGCGAAACCGCACCGTTCCGGCGCGATGCCCAGCAGCACGCCCGCCGCCTGCGCGAGCCGGAGCCGCACGGATTCGGCTGCTTCGTGCGCCGCATTGCCCGCCATGAACGTCACGCGGCTGGAGTACGATCCTAAATCTACCGGCGTGAGATCCGTATCGCCCGCGCAGACGCGCACGTCCATGATGTCGACGCCCAGCGTCTCCGCAACGACGACGGCAAGCATATGCTCCGAGCCTTGCCCGCATTCACTCGTGCCGCAGTACACCGTGACGCCGCCGCCTCTATCCACCTTGACGATCGCGCCGGAGTGCGGCATCGGGTTCCAATAGATGGGCAGTCCGGCGCCGCACAAGTAGGCGCTGACGGCCAAGCCGATGCCCTTGCCGCGAGGCAACGCGCCATGTTTGCCGGAGTAACCGGTACGCCGCTCCACCTCGTCGATGCACTCGCGCTGGCCGCAGCTCGTGACGCGCAAGTGATTGATCGTCTCCGAGTAGGGATCGATCGCGATGCGTTTACGGTACGCAGCTGCATCCAAGCCAAGCGCGTCGGCGATCTTGTCGAGCTGGCATTCCAGGGCGTAGCGCGGCTGCGTGGTGCCGTGACCGCGCTTGGGGCCGCAGGGCGGCTTATTCGTGTAGACGCGGCAGCCGTCGAAAGCGTACGCGCCCATCTTGTAGGTCACCGGAGCGAGCGCGCCGGTATAATAGGTCGTCGCGACGCCGTAGGAACCGTACGCCCCGCCGTCGAGCCAGGTTTGCAGGCGGCAGGCGAGGATACTTCCGTCACGCTTCACGCCGGTCTTGATCTTCATCTTCACCGGGTGCCGTCCGCGGTGCGTGTAAAACACTTCCTGGCGCGTCAGCGCGAATTTCACGGGCCGTCCGGTCTTTCGCGCGAGGTGCGCGGCCGCAAGCTCGTGTGGGAACGGCTCCGTCTTGCCGCCGAAACCGCCGCCGATCGGCGGGGCCACGACCCGCAAGCGGCTCGCCGGCACCTGCAGCACCGCGGAGGCGATGCGGTGCAGGTAGTGCGGCGTCTGGCTCGACGACCATATCGTGATCTTCCCGTCGGCGCTGCAATCGGCAACGACGGCATGCTCCTCGATTGCCGCGTGCGTATTACCTTCGTAGAAAAACTCATCTTCAAAAACCGCATCGGCCTGGGCGAAACCGGCCTCCACGTCGCCGAACTCTAGGTGCACCTCTTTATGCACGTTGTCCGATCGCCGCGACTCCTCGTGAATCTTCGGAGAAGCATCGCGCAGCGCGTCGTCGATCGTCATGACGGCCGGCAGCGGCTCGTAGACGACCTCGATGAGGTTCAGCGCTTCCTCCGCAGTCAACTCGTCGTCCGCGACCACCGCGGCGACCGGCTCGCCGACGT
>JAKAPQ010000155.1 GCA_021806945.1 bacterium
TCGGGTTGCGTCACGTGGGAATCTCCTCGTTGTGGTGAGACCATTGCGGTGGACGGCGTTCGAGAAAGGCCGCGATGCCCTCGGCGGCGTCGCGCGTCTGCAAGAGCTCGCCGGTGTAGAGGCGCAGCGCTTCGCGAAGATCGCCGCCAACCGTAGCGCGTTTGCACGCGCGCAGGGCGTCTTCCGAGAGTGCGGAGAGTTGCGCGCAGAGATTCGCGACGGCGGAATCCAGATCGTCGTGCGGGACGCTGCGCGTCACGATCCCAAGGCGCTCGGCTTCGGCGGCGTCTATGCGGCGGCCGGTCAAAATCAGGTCCAGCGCTCGCTGCCGGCCGACGATATGCGGAAGGAGAGCGCATGCCACCGGCGGCAGCGCGGCGAGTTTGATCTCGGGCAACGCGAACGAAGCGGCATCCGAACAGATCGCGAGGTCGCACAGCAGGACGATCTCGAAACCGCCGCCCATCGCCGCAGCCCCCACGTTCGCGACGAGAACCGACGGCGTCGCGGCGAAGGCGGCGGCCATCTCGCCGAAGGCGGCCAACATCGCAGGCGCCGCCGCAGGCGTGTGATCCGCGATCTCCATGCCTGCCGAAAACGCTCGCTGGCCCGCAGCGCCGAGCAGCACGATCGCGCAGTCGGCGAGTTCGCCGACGGCGGCGTGCAGGTCGCGCACGTCCTGCGTCGCGAGTACGTTCAGCGGGCCGCAACGCAGCGTGATGCGGCCGATGCGGCCCTCGCGCCCGACTTCGATGCGCTCGCTCATACGATCGCCGCCGGTTCTTCGGCGGGCGCCGCGACCCCGCGCAGAAAGAGCGTCGACATCTCGAGGGCCACGTGCGAAGCATCCGACTCGTTTT
The DNA here is from genome assembly GCA_021806945.1 of bacterium. Lineage (GTDB taxonomy): Bacteria > Vulcanimicrobiota > Vulcanimicrobiia > Vulcanimicrobiales > Vulcanimicrobiaceae > JAJYFL01. The sequence goes on from JAKAPQ010000155.1 coordinate 861, forward strand.
CGCCGCGGTACCACATCGGCGTCCAGTTCATCATGCCGAAGAGCGCCGCCGTCGCAATTCGCGTGGAGATCGACGAGGTGCGTTGCTGCTGCACCGCGATCACCAGATCGGCGGCGCGCGCGAAGTAGCGGCGGCGAATCTCGTGCACGGCGAGGCGGTCCTCGCCTTCCAGCGCCTCCATGTCGTGGAGCAGCACGCGGTACGCAGCCGGGCTAACGGTGATGAAACCGACGTGATGGCGCACGAAGGCGCGCAGCTGCGAATCGGGCAGCGCCGCCTCCGAAAGGGCTCGCTCCAGTCCCTCCGAGAGCGCCTGGAAGGCCCGCCCGCAGACCATGCCGAGCGCACGCTGTTTGCTCGGGAGATAGTAATAGAGGCCGGCGACGCTTAGGTTCGCGGCGGCGGCGATGTCGCGCATCGTCGCGAGCCCGTAACTCTTCTCTGCGAAAACCGATTCCGCGGCATCGAGCGCCGCCTGCAGGCGCAGATCGTAACCCGGCAATGCGGTGCCCTCCCGATCGCTGAAATTCGTTCGAACGCTCGTTAGAACGCCCGGATACGTTCATGATACGGCCCGAGATTAGCAGGGCGACAGAGCTATACGACGGGGTTATCTAGGGCAAATGTATCAGGCCGGCTTTGAAGGCGAGGACGGTTGCCTCCACCCGAGAATGGACGCCGAGCTTCGGGAGCAGGTTGTAGATATGGTTGCGAATCGTCGCGCGGGAGAGTTTGAGGCGCCGGGCGATCTGATCCGTCGTGTTGCCCGACGCGACCAGTTTGAGCACTTCGATCTCACGCGGCGTCAAGGCATCGACGATGCGCCGGTAGGTGCGCTCGTCGGCCTTTCCGTTGGCGGGCCGCTGTTCGTCGGTTAGGCGGCGCACGACATCGGCCGCCATCGCGCTAAGCCGTTGCGAGGAGACGCTTTCCTCAAAGACGTGCACTCCGACCGGCCGGCCATCGTCGTCGATCGTGACGGTCGTCACGTCGAACCACATCTCGGTACCGTCGGGGCGGTGGAGCACCATCTCGAAGCGCCGCGGGGTGTGGCCTTGGGCGCAAACGTGCGCCACGGCGCAGTCCGGCCCGCAGATCGGCACTCCCCCGGGTGCGAAGCCGTGCATCAACTCGTGACAAGGGCGTCCGAGCGCTTCCGTTGCCGGCCAGCCGAGAATTTGCTCGGCGGCCTTGTTCCAGGCGACGATCGCACCGCGTGCGTCGACCGCGATCGTGGCGGCGGTGCTACTGCCGAGTTTTAGCGTCATGCTACACTCCTTCGCCCTCTCTCACTTCACGTATAATAGCGCACGAGCATATCTGCCGCGCACACCGGCTTCGCGAAGCTCTCGCGCTCGATGGTAACGTGAAGCGAGATCTGCACGCTCCCTTTCGCTTCGATTAGACGTTCGATTCGAAAGCACCCGCGAATGCGCGATGGAACCGCTAGAGGTGCGGGGAAACGCACGCGGTCCAGACCGTAATTGACCGCCATGCCCATGCCCTCGACGCGCGCGGTGAGGTGCCAGAGATGCGGTATGAGCGAGACCGTGAGGAAACCGTGCGCGACGGTCGTTCCGAACGGGCCCGCTCCTGCGCGCTCCGGATCGACGTGGATCCACTGGCGGTCCTCGGTCACCGTGGCAAACGCATTGACGCGCTCTTGAGATATCTCCACCCAGGGGCTCGGCTCCAGCGCCATGCCGGCAAGCGAGCGCAGCCCTTCGATGCCGGTCACGTTTAGCGTCATAAGCGACGAGCATTTGCGGTTCGGCCGGCGCCTACCCTGCGGACGCCTGAGCTGCGCGAGGGCCGAAGGCCGCGGGCGCCGCGGCGGCGGCCGACGGGGGCGCGCAGCGCGCGGCGCGGATGCGCCATTTTTGCCAAAACTCCTGCGAGGGTCCGGCACCGCGTGCCGGGTATATCGCCGCATGGAATCGTTATCCCCGGCGCGTTTGACCGCGCTTCGAGAGCGCGCTAACCTGGTTCGCCAGGGTATCGTACGCGCGCTGGCCTCCGCGGGATCCGGTCACTCGGCCGGCTCGCTCGACATGGCCGACGTCTTCGCGGCCTTCTATGGTGAGATCTTACGCCACGACCCGACGCGGCCCGATTGGGAAGATCGCGACCGTTTGCTGCTTTCGTGCGGCCACATCGCCCCGGTGCGGTACAGCGCGATGGCCTATGCGGGATACTTTCCGGTCGAGGAGTTGCTGACGCTTCGCAAGTTCGGGACGCGGCTGCAGGGACATCCCGAACGCGTGCGCTTGCCGGCGGTCGAGACAACCTCCGGGCCCTTGGGCGAAGGACTCGCTCAGGGCGTAGGCATGGCACTCGGCGCGAAGCTCGACGAGAAAGAATGGCGCGTCTACGTCGTCACGTCGGATGCCGAGCATCAGTGCGGCCTGCACTGGGAGGCGATGATGACCGCCGGGAAATTCGAGCTCGACAATCTGACTTGCGTCGTCGATCGCAACTTCATCCAGATCGACGGCAGCACCGAAGACGTCATGCCGCTCGAGCCGCTGGCAAACAAATATAGATCGTTCAACTGGGAGGTGTTCGAGTGCAACGGCAACGACGTTGCCGAGTTCGTCGCCGTGATAGAGAAAGCCAAGGCGGTTCGCGGGAAACCTCAGGTCGTCATCGCGCATACGGTGCCCGGTAAGGGAGTTTCGTACATGGAAGGCGATTACACGTGGCACGGCAAGCCGCCCAATCGCGAGCAGGCCGACGAAGCACTCCGCCAACTCGAGGCGGAGCGGGAAAGGATCGTGGCGGGCAATGGCTAGCGCGGACGTATTGGAGACCGTCGCTTCGATGCGCTTGGCCGAGTACCGCGACGCAGCCGTCGTCAAAGAGGTTCCGACGCGCAACGGATTCGGCGAAGGACTGGTCGAGGCGGGCAAGCGCAACCGGAACGTCCTTGCGATCTGTGCCGACCTGGTGGAGTCGACGCGCATGGAGGCGTTCAAGAAGGCGCTGCCGGCGCAGTACATCGAGATCGGCGTTGCAGAGCAAATGTTGGTAGCGATGGCCGCCGGCCTCGCGAGCGTCGGCAAGATTCCCTTCATCGCAAGTTACGCGATGTTCAACCCCGGGCGTTCTTGGGAGCAAGTACGCACGACGATGGCGCTCAACGAGACCAACGTGAAGATCGCGGGCGCACATGCGGGCGTCTCGGTCGGGCCGGACGGTGCCACCCACCAGGCGATCGAGGATATCGCGCTTATGCGCGTGATTCCGCAGATGACCGTGGTGGTTCCCTGCGATGCGATACAGACCAAACGGGCAACGCTCGCGGTCGCAGAGCGGTTCGGGCCGGCCTACCTTCGTTTCGCGCGCGAGAAGTCGGCGGTCGTCACCACCGAAGCGACCCCCTTCCAAATCGGCAAGGCGCAGATATTCCGCGACGGCGGCGACGTTGCCGTCGTCGCCTGCGGTATCCTGGTCTACAACGCGTTGGTGGCCGCGGACGAACTCGCCAAAGAAGACGGCATCGCGTGTACCGTCGTCAACAACCATACGATCAAACCGATGGACGAGCCGGCGATCCTCGCAGCCGCGCGGCGCTGCGGTACGGTCGTCACGGTCGAAGAGCATCAGATCCACGCCGGCATGGGATCGCGCGTTGCCGAAATTTTGGCACAGCACTACCCCGTGCCCATCGAGTTCGTCGGCGTACGCGATCGGTTCGGGCAGTCGGGCGATCCGGTCGAGTTGATCGAGCACTACGGCATGGGGACCGCCGCGATTAAAGAGGCCGTCCGTACAGCATTAAAGCGCAAGTAAGGCGATCGTCTAGGTACTATTCCCGATGCGCGCAGGTTAAGTTCGCGGTACCATCAGCCCGTCGCGTGCCCGGAACCGGGCGCGGCCCGGGTGTGGGCATTCTTTAGCGCCGCAAACCGAGGTCGGCGATCAGCTTCCGGTAGCGCTCCAAATCTTTCTTCTGTAGATAACTCAGCAGCCGGCGGCGCTGGCCCACTTGCAAAAGGAGGCCGCGACGGCTGTGATGGTCTTTCTTATGGACCTTCAGATGTTCGGTCAGCTGATTGATCGACGCGGTGAGGATGGCGACTTGGACGTCGGCCGAACCGGTATCGTTCGAAGAGCGCGCAAACTTGGTGGCGA
>JAKAPQ010000156.1 GCA_021806945.1 bacterium
CGACCGAGATCCTGCTCGACGTCTTGAACGAACGCGTCAACGCGCAGAACTATGGCGGGGGGCTCGAATACGCGCACCTCTTCGGGAAGGGCGATCTCGATCTCATCAAGGTCGCCTTACCGTCGGACTCTCCCTACGCGGGCAAGCGCTTGAGCGAGATTCGTTTCCCGCCTAATAGCGCCGTGGTCGCCCTGGACCGCACGAGTGAAGACCTGCTCATCCCGAACGGAGAGACCGCGCTGTGCGTCGGCGACCGGCTGCTCGTCGTCGTAAAAACGGGCGATGGCGAAGCGGTGCGCCAGGCGCTGACCGGCGCGCCGTATTAGCTACGGCGTTTCACCGGATTCTACGCCTCGCCAAGCCGTAGGCGGCGCATCTTTTTGACGACCGTCGAAGCGCTCAGTAACACGCTGAACACCACGACGGAAAAAGTGGCATCGACGATCGCTTCGCGGCCGGGCACGTTCGACGGAATCGCCAGCGCCAGCGCCAGCGAGAGCGCACCCCTGACGCCCGCCATTCGCACTACCGCTAGCCACCCCGAACGCATGGCCGGGCGGATCGCCAGCAAGCCGTAGGATAGCGCCGCACGAGCGACGATCGTCGCGGCGATCGTCACGACGACCAGCACCGGCCTTTCGAATAGCCGCAGCAGATCGACGGCGGCGCCCGTAAGAAAGAACAGCGCCGCGTTTGCGACGATGGCAATCCACTCCCAGAGGCGCTCGACGCCATGCCAGCAGCTCACCGAGATGCGCCGCCGCTCGAGACGGCGCAGCGTTAGGCCGAGTGCGACCGACGCGAAGATCCCCGAAAACCCCAGACGATCGGCCGCGTAGTAGGCGGCGTAGGCCGCCACGAGCGTCGCGGCGCTCTGTGCGACGACGCCGTAGCGTTCGCGCAGAGCAAATGCAGCTGCGTATCCGACCGCGATACCGATCGCGATCCCGAGCGCAACGGCGGCGACCGCGCGCCCCGCGATCTGGAACCCGTCGCCCCAGGTCAGTCCGGCGGCGATGGCCGCCAGAGCGAACCTGTACGACGCAACCGCGACCGCGTCGTTGAAGAGCGCTTCACCCACGACGATGGTCCGCAGCGTGCGAGGGATCGCCACTCGCCGGAACATGGCGACGACGGCGATCGGATCCGTCGCGGCAAGCACCGTGCCGAGCAGCAGCGCCGAACCCCAGGGCAACTTCGCGGCGAAATGGACTGCCGCTCCGACGGCCGCCGCGCTGAACGCCACGCCGGGCAGCGTCAACAGGCCGATCGGCTTCCAAGCTTTGCGCACGAGATCCAAATCGAGATTCCACGCCGCTTCGAAGATCAGTGCGGGCAGGAACGCATAGAGCATAGCGTGCCCGAAGAGAGCCCCAAGCCGCCCCGGTTCGACGATGCCGACGAGGACGCCGGCAACGATCAACGCCACGATCTGCCACGATCGCATCAGCGTACCGCCGTCATCAGTGGGTGTGCGTGAAGTTCCCCACGCGCACGCCGCGATCGCGGATCGCGGCGATCGCGCGGCGCATGCCGAGCGGGTTCTTGGGCCGGCCGACCGTCTCGAAATACCACTCCGGATCGATGTTGAGCGTGCGCGTTTGAACCATCTCCACCTTCACTCCGCTCAGAAACCTCTCCATCGCCTCGATCTCGCCGGCGTCGTCGGTGACGCCCGGGTGCGTGAGGTAGTTCAGCGATACGCGCAGCCCCGAATCGCAGGCCAGCCGAATCGACGACAGCACGTCGTCCAGAGCGTAGCCCTGCGGCCGGTAGTACGCCGCGTACGCGCGCGGCCGGAACGAGTTGAGGCTCACCCGCACCGCTTGCAGCCCGGCATCGATGCAGCGCGCCAGCCCCTTCGTCACGCTGCCGTTCGTATTCAGATTGATCGTGCCGCCGGCGCACTCGGAGCGGATACGCTCGATCGCTCGCGCGATCGTCGTCGCGCGCAGCAGCGGTTCGCCCTCGCAGCCCTGCCCAAAGGAGACGATGCCGCCGGCGACGCGAGCGAGGTGGTGGATCGCGACGCGCGCGAGTTCTTCGGCCGTCGTCTCGAAGCTTATGCGCTCCTGCGGCGATGGGATCCCCGCCTGCGGGTCGATCTCGCTGATGCATCCGACGCAGCGCGCGTTGCACTTCGGCGAGACCGGCATCGCCGCTTCGCCACATTCAAAGAAGACGTTCTGCGCCGTGAAGCACCCGTATTCGCGTGAGCAGCGCGCTACCTGTGCCAGGACGCGATTGCTGGGATCGGCGGCTAAACGCCGGTCGATGCGCCGGTCGAGCTCGCCGGGAGCGAAGTAGCGCGGCTTCCAGTCCTCGCTCTCGTCGGTACGCATCGCGGCAACGTGCAGCACGTCGTCCACCACGCACGCGTAGGTATAGCCGAACAGCGGCAGCGCCGGAGCGCCCGCATCCTTCGTGTAGGCTGGAAGGAGCAATCGCGTATAGCCGGCCGGAAGTATCGCAGCTAGGGCGAATCGGCGTTTCGCCGGGCCGCTGCCGAGCAGCGGGCGCCGCCCCGGGAGAAGCGTGGGGATCGTTCCCGGCGGCGCGGGGATGAGTTCCTCCGGGGATGCGCGCCGAACGATCCCACCGTCGGCGAGCGGTTCGCGCGCTGCGTCGAAATAGATGCGGCCGGCCTTATCGCAGTACGCGAGCCCGATCATAGGCGCTTTTCGAAGACGCTCTCCGTCTTTACCAGATCGTAGCCGGCGCGCGCGTAAAAAGCCTGCGCCCGTTCCCGCACGACGTTGGAGAGGACGCGAATCCGCGCGCACTCCCTGCGCGCCGCCCACGCCTCCGCCCGGCGCACGAGCGCGCCCCCCAAACCGATGCCGCGATACTCATCGTCGACGACTAACCCATCGATCTCCGCGCGGCGGCTCGAGAGTAGCGTCTCGCGCACCGTCGCCGCCACCCACCCGACGACGCCTACGCGGGCCACGATCCCGACGAAAACCTCGCTGGCCGCATCGCGCGCCGCCAGCCGTCGTTCGACGTGCGCGAGCGGCACGTCGTACCCGAGCTGAACGGCGAGCGCCGCGATGCGCCGAGCGTCGGCGCCGATGGCTTCGCGTACCGACGGCGCGCCGTCGTCGTCAGCCGGCACGATCGCCGCCGAGATCGAACGTCGTATCGAAGACGTGAACGGCCGGCCCCGTTAGATACGCCGGGCCCGTGCCATCCCATTCGACCAGCAGCTGTCCCCCGGGAACGAAGATATCGACGGGCGACGCCGCGTCGCCGCGAGAGATTGCCGCGGCCGCGCACGCCACCGCCCCGGTTCCGCAGGAGAACGTCAACCCGACGCCGCGCTCCCAATGCCGCACCGACAGCGCCCTTGGGCCGATCCGTGCCGCGACGTGGACGTTGGTACCGTCTGGGAAAACTGGCGAACGCTGCAGAGATTCGGCCGTGGCGACCAGATCGATCGCATCGAGCCGCTGTTCGAAGATGACGACGTGCGGATTTCCCAGCGACACGAAGGCGGCCCGGGCTAACGGCAGCTCGCGCCGCTGCAACAACGGCCGGCCGATCTCGAGGCGAACGGCGTACTCGCGCCCTTTGGAGAGTATCTGCGTCTCGACGACCCCCGAGAGCGTCTCGATACGCAGGTGATCGCCCTCGCCGCGCTCGCTCAGGTAGCGAGCGACGCAGCGCATGCCGTTGCCGCACATCTCTGCCTCGCTGCCGTCCGCATTGATGATCCGCATGCAGGCGGGCGCGATCTCGGATCGTACGATCGCAAGCAATCCGTCCGCACCGATTCCACCGCGGCGGTCGCATGCGTCGCGAGCGAACCGCGCCAAGTCGTCGATGCTCGGCCGGCGCTCGTCGACGACGACGAAATCGTTATACGTGCCGTGCATCTTCGAGACGCGAACGCCGGGCGCTACGAAGCCGATGCTTCTTCTACCTTACCACCGGTGGGCGAACTCTCTCCCGGCGCCGCGAAGGCACCTTGGGGCGAGATCGTCGAGACGGCATGCTTGTAGATCAGGTGTGTCTTGCGCTCGTACTCTAGCAAAATCGTAAACGGGTCGAAGCCTTTGACGAGGCCGCGGAGCTGGAATCCGTTCACCAAATAAACGGTCACGGGCACGTTTTGCCGCTTTATCTCGGCGAGGTAGGCATCTTGCAAACTGCCCGGCATCCACACGGCTTCAGGCCCAACCGAGTATTTCCCTTGCCGCCCGCGCGACCGCGCCGCGCGGAAGCCACAGCGTCTCCGGCTCCGAGCGAAACCACGTCTGCTGGCGGCGAGCGTATCGCCGGGTAGCGCGCGTCAACAACGTCCGTAATTCATCGCGCGTGCACCAACCGCGCAGGTACGCAATCGCCTGCGGGTAGCCGACGGCGCTGGCGGCAACGACATCCGAGCCCACCGCCTGCGCCTCCTCGAGCAAGCCGCAACCGAGCATCGCATCCGTCCTGCGCGCGATGCGCCCGTCTAATTCGCGCGCGTCGACCTGAAGGTACACCTTCGCAAACGGGATGCCCGCGGTTACGAGCGATCGCGCGCCGCGCTCGCAGCGCGTTGCGCCTTTCGACGCGAGCGCGATCTCCAAGGCGCGCAGAACGCGATACGCATCGCCGGGATGGATCGCTCGGGCGCGGCGCGGATCGCGTGACGCGAGCCACGCGTGCAGGAACCGGCCATCGTGCAGGCGCGCCTCGCGCGCCAGGCGCTCGCGCAACCGTTCGTCGTACTGCGGCGCGAGTTGCACCGCGCCGGTCAGCGCGCGCACGTAAAAGCCCGTACCACCAACGACGATGGCCCGTCTTCTCCGGGACGCGATCTCCTCGATGGCGTCGGTCGCATCGCGCGCGAAGCGCGCGGCCGAGTAACGCTCGTGCGGATCGAGGAAGCCGATCAGATGGTGGCGCACGGCGGCGAGCTGCTGCGGCGTCGGAGCGGCCGTCCCGACGGGCATGCCGCGATATATCTGCCGCGAGTCGGCGCCGACGATCTCGG
>JAKAPQ010000157.1 GCA_021806945.1 bacterium
GCGGTTCGCAGTGGACCGGGGCCGTCGCGCGGATAGAGCGCGGGGGCCGCGTCGCGTTCGAACGAGCCTACGGGCGAACGCGGGCCGACGCGGCCGGCGAGCCCGTCTACGTCGACACGCTCTTCGACCTCGCGTCGTTGACGAAATTGTTCGTCGCGACGCTGGCGTTGCGCGCTGTTGAACGCGGGGCGCTCGACCTCGACGGATCGCTCGTGCGTTGGTTTCCGAAATGGGCGGACTCCGAGCATGCCGGGATCACGTTGCGCAGATTGCTCTCCCACGACGCCGGCCTAAACTCGGGTGCCGATTACCGGCTGCTGCTGGGCGAGCGCATCGCATGCTACGCGGTCGAGCGCGAGCTCGTCGCCGCACCGGGCGAGCGCGTGATCTACAGCGACCTTGGGTTCATCGTCGTCGGAGAGTTGCTCCAGCGCGCGTACGGGCGCTCGCTCTCCGCCCTCCTCTGCGATTTCGCGCGGGAGGGTCATCGTGGGGTCGGCTATCGTCCGCCGGCAGCGCTGCACCGCGCGATTCCGGCTACAGAAGAGGATGCGTGGCGCGGCCGCGTTCAGGGCTTCGTGCACGACGAGAAGGCCTATCTCATGGGCGGCGTAGCCGGGCACGCGGGGCTCTTCGGTTCGGCCGCCGATGTCGCGTGGCTGGGGGAGCAGTATCTCGGAGCGCTTCGCGGACGCGCGTGCATGTTGTCGCCGAGCACCGTGCGCGAGGCGCTACGCGAACAGGCCTTCGATCCGGCCCTGCGCCGCGGCCTGGGGTGGGCGCTCAAGACCGGCGACGAGAATTCGTGCGGCCGCCGGCTGGCCTTCGAGAGCTTCGGGCATACGGGTTTCGTTGGAACGTCGATTTGGGCGGATCCCACGCGCGACGTCCTCGGCGTGCTGCTGACCAACAGCGTCTACTTCGGCCGCCGCGACACGAGCGCGCTGCGTGTCTCGTTCTACGAAAGCATGGCCGACGATTTGGACTTGCCATGATCGCGGTTGGATTGATGAGCGGAACCTCCCTCGACGGAATCGACGCGGCGCTATTGCAGATCGTTCCGCGCGGCATCGGCTACGAGGTGCGCCTGCTCGACTTCGCGACGGTCGAGTTCGAGGAGGCGCTCCGCGAGCGGCTCCTCGCGCTGTTGCCGCCCAACGCGGGAAGCGTGGCGGAGGTCGCCGCGCTTCATCGCGAGTTGGGGACGTGCTTCGCGCGCGCGGCACGCACCGTGGCCGGCGACATGACGGTGGATTACGCGGCATCGCACGGTCAGACCGTGTGGCACGATGGCGAGCGCAGCGTAACGCTGCAGATCGGCGATCCGTTTGCCGTTCGCGACGAGCTGCTCGCGACGGTCTGTTTCGATTTTCGCAGCGCCGATTGTGCGGCAGGCGGCTCGGGGGCGCCGCTGGTCCCATACGTCGATGCGCTCCTGCTCGGAAGCGACGACGAAACGCGCGTCGCGGTCAACATCGGCGGGATCGCCAACATCACCGTCATTCCGCGCGCTTCGCGGGATGTGCGCGCCTTCGACAGCGGTCCGGGAAACATGCTGATCGATGCCTTCGTTCGAGAGCGGAGCGGCGGCCGGCGCCGCTTCGACGAAGGCGGCGCGCTCGCGCTGCGCGGGTGCGTCGACGAGGCCGCACTGCGCGCGTTGCTCGACGACCCGTATTACGCGCAAGAGCCGCCTAAATCGACCGGGCGGGAGCGCTTTGGCGCTCAATATCTCCGCGCAAACGACCGCCTCTTGCGGGACCTCTCGCTCGAAGACGGAGCGGCGACGCTCACCGCGCTGACGGCGCGTTCGCTGGCCGACGCGATACGCGCGCACGCGCCCGGCGGCGCCCGCGTCCTCGTCAGCGGCGGCGGCGCCCACAACGCGGCGGTGATGCGCGGCCTGGCGGAACGGCTGGAGGGCTTCCGCGTCGAACGTTCCGAGACGATGAACGTTCAGGGCGATGCGAAGGAGGCGCTCGCGTTCGCGGTGCTGGGATACGAAACGCTGCGCGGGCGCGCGGCCAACGTGCCGCAGGCAACCGGGGCGGCGCGCCGCACGGTCTTGGGCGCGATAGCGCCGTACGAACTGCGGCGGCTCTTCGAGGTGATGGAGGCAGAGTGCGCGGTATAGCGGTCGGTGTCGATGCCGGCGGTACGTCGACCGTCGCGGCGCTCTCGCGGGACGGATCGTTGCTCCGAACGTATGCGGGCGAATCTGCGAACGCGAGTTCGCGCGGGGTCGAAGGCGCGGCGGCGGAGATCGCCCTGACGGTCGTGGGCGCGCTCGAGGGCGAGCTTCCCGATGCGATCGTCGTCGGCGCCGCGGGGGCCGGGCGAGAAGAGGTGGCGCGAGGGTTGGAATCCTCGCTGCGCACGCGCTTTCCGGACGCGAAAGTTCACGTGACCGACGACGCGCAGATCGCGCTGCGCGCGGCCGTACGGGAGGGCCCCGGCGCCGTGCTGATCGCGGGGACCGGATCGTTCGCGTACGCGCAGCGCGGCTCCGAAGGCTACCGCGCCGGCGGTTATGGGTATCTGCTGGGTGATGACGGCTCGGGCTTCTCGATCGGTTCGGCGGCGCTCCACCACCTGCTGCGCTCGTATGACGAGCGGGTTGCGCGCGATGACTTCGCGCGCAGGCTCGAATCTCACCTTGGCACGCGGGGCGTTGCCGATACGCTGGCCCGCGTCTACGGGCAGCCGCAGGCCATCGCGTTCGTAGCCTCGCTGGCACCGCTCGTCATCGATGCGGCCAACCAGGGAGAACGAGCCGCGAATGCGATCGTGCAGAGGGCGGCGCTGGAGCTCGCCGAGATGCTGAAATCGCTGGTCAAACGCGCCGGCCTAAACGAGCTGCAGGCACCGATCGTCTTCGCAGGCGGCCTGCTGGCGCGCAATAGTTTGCTGAGTTTCTTGCTGGAGACGCGCTTGCACAACGATCTGCCGAACATGCCCATCAAAAAAGATCCGGATCCGCCGCACCTCGGGGCCCTAGCCGCCGCCGAACACCTCCTAAGGTGAAAATGGCGCATCCGCGCTGCGCGCCCCCCGTCGGCCGCCGCCGGGGCCCCCGGCCTTCGGCCCGCGCGCATTTTCATCCGCTTCCATGTGGCCCTTTAAGGCCAGGGGTTTACTAACCCATGAATGACTCCCCCCGCCCCCGTCATCCTGAGCCTGTCGAAGGGCACGAGCCTGCCGAAGGAGACGAGCCGCTCGAAGCCTCTCTGCCGCAGACGGAGGCGGTTAACCCCCGCACTCGCGGACTCGACGAACGCGCCACGCCCGATCTCGTGCGTCTCCTCGTCGACGAACAACGGGCGGCCATCGATGCCGTATTTGCCTGCGGCGATCTGCTTGCGCTTGCCGTGGATGAGATTGCAGCGCGCCTTCGCGCCGGCGGTCGGCTGCACTACGTGGGCGCCGGAACGAGCGGGCGTTTGGGATACCTGGACGCATCCGAGATGCCGCCGACCTTCGGCACCGATCCGTCGCTGGTCTGCGCCCATATTGCGGGGGGCGCCGGTGCGCTGACGCGGGCCGTCGAGGGTGCCGAAGACGACGGGGAAGCGGGAGCGCGCGAGATGAGCGCGCACGTGCGTGCCGGCGATGCGGTGGTCGGGATCTCCGCGAGCGGCGGAGCGGCTTACGTCGTGCGGGCGATTGAAACCGCTTGCGCGATCGGCGCATGGACGCTCGGCGTGGCGAACAGCGCCGGCTCGCCGTTGCTGCTGGCGGCGGATCTCTCGATCGCGCTTGGAACCGGGCCGGAGCCGCTGACCGGTTCGACGCGGTTGAAGGCCGGAACGTCGCAGAAGGTGCTTCTCAATACGCTTTCGACCGCGGTCATGGTGTGCTTGGGTAAGGTGCACGACAACCTGATGGTCGACGTGGTCGCGACCAACAGCAAACTACGCGATCGCGCGCTGCGCTTGGTGCTGCGGCTTGCGCCGCTCGACGAGTCGCGTGGCCGTGCCGTGCTGGCCGCGGCCGGCGGAAGCGTGAAGGTAGCCGTCGTCATGGCGCGCCGCGACCTGGACGCGGTGGCGGCGCGCGCGCTTCTCGAGCGGCACGGCGGCCGCCTGCGCGACAGCCTCTCGGAATGAAGCACGCGGCGACCAGAGCCGCCGCTATCGCGCTTGCGGCATGTTGCCTCGTGCCGGCCGCCGCGGCGGCCGCGCGCCGGCCGATCGCGTTCGTGCCCCTCGACGACCGGCCGGTCACGCTGCAACTCCCGGTGATGCTCGGGCGGATCGCCGGCCGCGACGTCATCGTGCCGCCGCGCGCCGATCTTGGGAACTATCTCACTGCGGGTCGCCCCGATGCGGTAATTGCGTGGCTGAACGGTCCGCAAGCGCGGCGCGCCCGCGATTTCGTCCTCTCGACCGATATGCTCGCGTATGGAGGGCTGGTCGCTTCGCGAGTTCCGGGAGTGCGCTACCAGGATGCATACTTTCGCTTGCACGAGATCGTGCATCTGCGAGCCGAGCATCCGGATGCCCGCATCGACGCATTCGGTACGATCATGCGCCTGGCGCCGACGGGCATACCCGCGCTCGGTCCCGCCGCGAACTACTTCGCTGCATATCCTGCGTGGCAGTACCTCCAGCAGTACGCGAACCTGCACGATCCGCTGCTGCCGAGTGAAGAGGCGACGGCGGCGCGCCTGCGCGCGCTCATCGGCGAACCGCTGCTGCAGGAGTATCTGGCGACGCGTGCGCGCGACCGGGATGTGGACGCGCTGCTTCTGCGCCTGACCGCGCGCGGCGCGATCGACCACCTCGTACTCGGGCAAGACGATGCGGGTCGCGTCGGCTTGCACGTCGCGGATCTTGCCGATTTGAAGGCGGTCTTGCTGCAATACGGTCTCGCAGGCCGCGCTTCGATCGAGCCGGGTGCCGACGAACTCGGCATGGCGCTGGTCGCGCGCACGCTGGCGCGGGAGGCGGACTGGACGCCGCGCGTAGCGGT
>JAKAPQ010000023.1 GCA_021806945.1 bacterium
GATGCGCCGCGTCAAGGGGATAGGCCGCCCGCAGACGATCGTGCGCATCACCGACGGCGGGCGCGAGCGGTTCCTCGAATACATCGATGCGCTCGAGGCCGTCGTGCGCGACGTTCAGCGCGCCCGCAGGCGCGGCGGCTCGCCGGCGCAGACGGTGCCGGCCGCTACCTCGCAGTAAGACTGCCATAGGAACGCAGCGGAATCCTCAAGAACCGCTGGGCACCATGAGCGTTTCGCTGGATTCATTGCCGTTGCGGCCGCTCGGCTTGGGCGAGATCTTCGATCGCGCCGTGACGTTGCACGTGCGCAACTTCGTCTCGTTCTCCATCATCGCGCTCTTCTTGGTCGTCCCCGTAAGCGTCGGTGGGTATTTTATGACCGCCGGTTTCTCCGGCGTGTACCGTCAAGCGATCTACCAGATGGAGCACCCGAAGAAGACCGCGCAGGCTACGCCGCCTATCGACGTGGGCGAGGCGCTGCGCATCGACGGAGTAGCCGCATTGCAGATGTTGCTGCTGGGATTGCTCGGGCCGTTTGCGACCGTCGCGATAGCGTTCGGCGTCGCGCGCCGGTACGCCGGCCAGCGCATCGATTGGCGTTCCGCCTACCTCGCCGCGCTGCGGCGATGGCCCGCGGTCCTTGCGATCGTCGTGGTCGAGGCGTGCAGCGTAGCCGGCGCCAGTTTCGTGGGCATCGTCGGTATCGCGGTGCTCGCGGTGATCGGGGTGCTGGTGCTCAAGGCCTCCGCGGCGCTCGGCGTGGCGGTCATCGTGCTCTCGGTGCTGCTCTATCTCGCGCTCATCGGCTTTATTCTGATGCTGCTCGTTGCGGTGGCGTTCATGTTTTACGCGGTAGCCGTCGAAGATGCCGGCATCGGCGAAGCCATCCTCAGCGGCTTCGCGCGCATCTTCAACCGCTCGGAGTTTTGGCGCGCGGTGCTCGTCTGTCTGGCGCTCTTTGCCGTGCAACTCGGGATCGCGATCGTTGCGCTGGGGCTCTTCGGCCTCTTCGAGTTCGTCATGCACTCCGCTCTGCTCTACGCCTTCGCAGAGGGGGCGCTCCAACTCCTCGAGACGACGTTCGTCACGATCCTGATGGCGGTCTACTACTTCGACGTGCGGGTGCGTCGCGAAGGACTCGATCTCGAAGCGAGCCTGGAGCGGCTAGCGAACGTACCCGCCCCACCGGCGTGAAGCCGTATGCGGTGCCGCCGTCGCCGCCGGTCGATCCCAAGACGCTGGCGCGTACGATTCTCTCGGATACCGGGCGCTATCGGCTGACGCTGCCGCGCGCGGTGCCGCACGCCAAGTCGTGGGTGGAACGGGTGCTCGACTGGGTGAATCCGTTCTGGGAGCGTTTGGTGCGCGCGCTGGCGGCGCACGTGCACGTCTCCAAGGGTACGAGCCTTACCATCGGCCACGTCGTGCTCGCGCTCTTCGCAGTGGCCTTCGTCGTTCTCGCCGCGCGTCTGCTTGCATCGCTCCTGCGCGGCACCGGCGGCGCAGCCGCGTTCGGCGGTACTGCGGAAGCGTCGCCCGATGCGAACGCCCTCTATCGTTCGAGCCTCGATGCCGCCGCGCGCGGCGACTTCGCCCGGGCGGCCACGTTGCTCTTCGCATCGGCGGTGACCGCGCTCGATCTGCGCGGCGTCGTGCGCGAAGAGGCCGGCACGACCGTCGGTGAGTTTCGCCGCGCACTGAGGGCGCGCGACGCACGGCTCCTCCCGGCGTTCGACGAGATCGCCCGTCCGTTTACGGCAGCTGCCTATGCGGAGCGCCGCATAACCCGCGAAGAGTGGGAAGGCGGCCGTCGAGCGCTCCTCGCGTTGCTGTCGGCGGAGTCCAAGCGTGCGTAGGCGCTTGGGTGAGTCCGTTGGCCTGGCGGTTGCGTTTGCCGGGGTCGTGCTGTTCGCGCTGCTGAGCCTGCCGAACGCCGGCAAGGGGTCCGTCTTTTCGAGCTACGATACCGGCCGCAACGGGTACCGAGCGCTTTTTGCATTGCTGCGCCGCGAGCGCGTCGCCGTCACCCGTATGGAGTATCCGCTGGGCCTCCTCGCCCCGAGCGTTCGAACGCTCGTAATCTCCCAGTCGCGTTCGGGAATCGATCGCAACGAGGCCTTAACGCTTCGGCGGTGGGTTCGCGGCGGAGGGAGGATGATCGCGCTCGACACGTCGTTCAATGCAGCAGACAAGAAGTATTTTGGCATTCCGCAACAGAGGCGCGCGGCCTCGAAAGAGCGCATCGCATCGCCGCCGGCGCCGCGGTCCGATCTGCCCGGCGTCGGCCGCGTCGCAGGAAATTTCGGGGTCGTCTTCGCGCGTGGACGCCATCCTCGCGGCGAGCCGCTGCTCGCTACCCGAAGTGGAACGGTCGCGCTTGCGATAGGTGCCGGCAAGGGTGAGGTCGTCGCGATCCTGGATCCAACCGTGTTTAGCAACGTGCGCCTGCGCGATGCCGACAACGCTCGCTTTGCCTACGATCTGCTGGCGAGGGGGCCGGTCGCTTTTGACGAGCGCATCCACGGATACGCGCGCGAGCGCGGCTTCTGGCAAGCGTTGCCCGCGCCCGTGCGCGCGGCGGTCTTCATCGTCGTCGCGGTGATCGTGCTGGGGCTCGTGGGAGAGAACGTGCGTTTCGCCCCGCCGCTGGCGCCGCCGGCAGAAGACGACCGCGACTCCTCCGCCTACATCGATTCGATGGCGCGCCTGTTCGCACGCGGGCGCGCGGTTAGGTACGCGATCGCCGCCTGCGCGGATGCGGCGACGCGTTTCGCGCACGTTCGTTACGGCGGTGTCGGCGAACGCATCGACGATCCGGTGCTGCGCGACGGCGTCACGGAGCTTCTGCGCTTGCGTGGTCTGGAACGGCCGACGCAAGCGGATCTCTTGCGCGCGGGCGTCTTGGCCGCGCGCCTACGAAAGGAACGAGGATGACGGATTCGACGCAAGCGCTCGCCGAGCGGTTGACCGAGGCGATGGAGACGATCGTGGTCGGCGGGGAGCGCACCGCCTTCGCGTTGCTTACGGGCCTCTTCGGGCGCGGCCACGTGTTGATCGAAGGGGTGCCAGGAACCGGGAAGACGCTGGCCGTTCGCGCTCTGGCGCTCTTCGTCGGCCTCGATTTTCGGCGCATCCAGTTCACGCCCGACCTCATGCCGGCCGACGTCGTCGGAACGACCGTCTTCAACCCGCAGACCGCGCAGTTCAGCACGCGTCCGGGACCCATTCTCTGCAACGTCGTCCTGGCCGACGAGATCAACCGCACGCCTCCGAAGACGCAGTCGGCGCTGCTCGAAGCGATGGAGGAGGGGCGCGTCACCATCGACGGCGTCTCGATCGATTTACCGCGCCCGTTCCTCGTTTGCGCGACGCAGAACCCGATCGAGTACGAAGGAACCTACCCGTTGCCGGAGGCGCAGGTCGATCGCTTCATGGTAAAGATCGATTCCACGTATCCCGGCCGGGACCAAGAGCTCGAGTTGCTGGCTCGCGCGGCGGGCGGCTTCGACGCGCGCGACTTGGAGACGTCGGGCCTGCGCCCGGTCGCAACTGCGGAGGAGATCGTCGCAGCGCAGGGCGAGGTTCGGCGCGTCCATCTGGCAGCCGGCGTGCGGGAGTACGTCTACGAGATCGTTGCCGCTACGCGCGAGCACGCGCAGCTCTCGCTTGGAGCTAGTCCGCGCGCGGCCATCGCGCTGCTCGTCGCCTCGCAATGCGCGGCCGCGATAGCGGGCCGCGCATTCGTTACGCCGGACGACGTGAAGGACGTGGCCGGGCTCGTCCTCGCGCATCGGCTCATCGTGCAGCCTCATGCGGAGATCGAAGGCGTGCGGGCCGCAGGGGTGGTGGAAGGTATCTTGCGCTCCGTACCGGTTCCGCGTGACGCCGGCAGATAGACGGCTCGCGCTGCCGATTTGGCTGACCGGGCGTGCTCTCTGGGCAATGGGCGGCGTTGCCGCACTCGTCGCGCTCGGCGGCGTTTGGAGGCCGCTCGTTGCCCTCGGCGTCTTGGCGGCGGCGGCGCTTGCCGTGGGGCTGGCGGCCGACCTCGCAGCGGGGCCGCGGCATGGAGATATTATCCTCGAGCGCGGCCCGGTCGAGCACTTCGCGTTGCGCGTGAAGACGCGGCTACGCTACGTGCTGACGAACCGCTCGAAGGTCGCCATTCGGTTCGGCATCGTCGATACGCCGGTCGAGCGCCTGCGCTACGATATCGACGATCTTGGCGGCAGCGCGTTGCCGCTTTCGCAGACGAACGTCGACCGCCCGGTCACCCCGGTTGCGCGCGGCGGCGTCGAGCTCGGGAGGCTCTATCTCTGGTTCGAAAATGCCATCGGCCTCCTGCGCCGGCGCGCGCGCGTCTCCGCCGACGCGCACCTCCGGGTCTATCCGGACCTTTCGGCCGTCGAACGCTACGGCAAACTGCACGCGCGAAACCGGCTGATCGACGCCGGTCTGCGCAGGATTCGGATGCGCGGGATCGGGTCGGAGTTCGAAAGCCTGCGGGATTGGTCTGCCGGCGATGCGTTCCGCGCGATCGATTGGAAGGCGACGGCCCGCCGCGGCCGGCTGATGGTCGCTCAATACGAAGTCGAACGCAGCCAAAACGTCATGCTGGTTCTCGACGCGGGCCGCTTGATGACCGCGCGCGTCGACGAGCAGCGCAAGTTCGACTATGCGATAACGGCCGCGCTCTCGGTCGCTTCGATCGCGCGGCTGGCCAGCGACAAGATCGGCTTCGTTGCGTTTGCCGGCACCATCCTCGAAGCGCTGGCGCCGCGCGCCACCGCCGCGTCGCTCGCGCATTTGGGCGAGCGGCTCTACGATCTCGAACCACGCTTCGAGGAGTCCGATTATTCCGAGGCCTTCGCGTATCTTCGCACGCACCTCCGCAAACGCAGCCTCGTTGCGTTCTTTACCGATATGATCGATCCGGTAGCGCAGAGCACCGTGCTGGCGGAGGTCGGGTCGCTCGCGCGCCGGCACGTCGTCGTCTGCATCTTCATGAACGATGCCGCCGTGGAGCGCGCGCTCGCGCGAGAGCCGCAAACCGCGCTCGACGCATACGCGGAGAGCGTCGCGTTTTCGCTGGAGCGCGAACGCCGCAGTGCCGTCGCGACGCTCGAACGCCTCGGCGTCCTCACGATCGACGTGCCCGCCGCGCAACTCTCCACCGCGCTCGTCGATCGCTACTTACGCATCAAGCAGCGCGGGATGATCTAGCAGGTGTCGCGCTCCGTGCGGCGGGCGCGTCCGGCGAAGCCGAAGTACGCGAGCAGCAGGACGGCCGTCAGTGCGCCGACCGACGCGCGTACGCCGGCTGGAAAGCGCAGCGGCGAAAAGAATCCTTCGATCGTGCCGGCCAGGCACAGCATGGCGGCCACTCCTGCGATCAGCACGCCCGCACGCCGCGCGTTCGCAGCGAGCGCGTCTTTGCGCCGCAGGCGGCCCGGGTAGAGGACGCCCGCGGCGATCAGCAGTCCGGCGCCGCCTGCGATTTGGATCGCGGTGAGTTCGATCACGCCGTGCGGTGCGACGGTCGCCCAGAAGTCGTAGCCGAAACCGGCGCGCGCGTAGAGCGCTCCGAGCGCTCCGAGCATCAGTGCGTTGAAGACGATGAGATAGACCGTCGCAACGCCGAGCGTAACGATACCGGCCGCAAAGGCCAGGATTGCGACGCGGATGTTGTTGGTGATGATGAGGGTCGACATGGCCGCCGATTGCGCCGGGCCGAAGGCGAAGTTCGAATCATGCAGGCTCTTGGCGACGTGTCCCGGGACAAGCGAAGGCGGAAGGAGTGCGTACGCCTGCCCGGGGTGGCGCGTGACGATCGCGTAGGCTACGGTCGCACAGACGATCGTCAGCGCCGCGCAGACCGCGATGTAGCCGAACGACCGGCGAAACTCGTGGGGAAAGGTCATGCGGAAAAACTGCCAGACCCGTTCCCGGCCGGTCTGCACGGTGCCGCCGTAGACGATTGCATGGGCGCGGGCGGTCAAGCGATTGAGGTATGCGACCAGCCGCGTATCGTAGCCGCGGCCGCGTGCGTAGGCCAGATCCGACGTCACCCAGCGGTACAGGCGGCCGAGCTCGGCGATCTCCTCGGCCGCGAGGCGCCTAACGCCCCGCCGCGCGGTTGCTGCGAGCAGCGCTTCCAATCGCCGCCACGCGCCGCCGCGCCGCTCCACGAAAACGGGCTGTTCCATACCGAAACCGTTCACAGCGGCACCGCGCGGGGCCTGTTGGCGCGATGCGTCGAAGGGACGCGCGGTGGATCGTATCGTCAGCGTTAGAACGCCCGAAAGCATCAGCTTTGCCTTCGAGCTGGCGGGCTTGGGCAGCCGCTTTCTCGCCGTCATGCTCGATCTGCTCGTCCAGGTCGCGGTGCTCGCGGCACTGTTTCTCGGGCTCGCGTATGCTTCGGCGCGCCTTCCGCATATCAAACTTCAGGAGGGTACGCTCGCGCAGTCGATCGCCATCGCCTTCGTCGTCGCGATCGTCTTCCTCATCTTCTTCGGCTACTTCATTCTCTTCGAGGCGTACTGGGACGGCCGGACGCCGGGCAAGAAGCTGCTCGGTATCCGGGTCGTGCGCGACGGCGGCTACCCGCTGGACGCCGGGAGTGCGGCGATCCGGAATATCGTCCGCGTCGCGGAGGCGGCGGCCGGGTTCTATGCCCTAAGCGCGATCAGTACGCTGCTCTCGCCTGAGAACAAGCGGCTGGGAGATTACGCCGCCGGAACGATCGTCGTTCGCGAATCGCCATCGGTTCGGCCGGCCGATCTCGCGGTGCCGCCGGCGGCAGCCGGCTTTTCGATGCTGACCGATGCCGAGCGCTCGCTCATCGCGCGGTTCGTCGCCCGGCGAAAGGCGATGACTCCGGTTCACCGCACGCGCATGGCCCGAGAGATAGCCGCGATGGTGCGGCCGCGTCTCTCGCGCGACCTGCAGATGCTCGACGACGACGAACTTTTGACGCGCCTAGTGGGTTAACGCCGTACGATGTTGTTCGCCACGTTGCGTGCGAACGCCAGCGCATCGTTCTTGGTCTGTTCGTAGATCGTCGAGGTCTGCATCGCGCTCATGTGGCGGCCGTGTTCGTAGAAAAACGTTACACCTTCGCCGACGACGATCGTGCCGGCGTAGGCGATCGCGCCTTTGATGGCGATCCCGGCTACCGGAATGAATCCCGAAAGTTCGCGCGCGAGCGTCCGCCAGCCGAATCCGCCGCCGACGATTGGAAGCAGTTGCCACATGCGGTGCACGTCCGGATCGCGGCCGTACGCAGCCTCGATGTGCAGCAGCAGCATCATCTGTATGCCCGTGATCGCCACCATGTCGCCGGCCGATGCGAAGGCGCCCAAGACGAGGCCGAGCAGTGGGATATGATCGACGGCGGCGCTTGCGAGCGCGACCTTGAGCGCGTTTCCGGCAGCGTCTCGCGTCAGCTTGGCCGATACGGTCTCGCGTAGCGGCGGCAGGCGCCGCGCAACTGCGATTTCGATGCCCCTGCACTGCGTGATGAGATGCGGGAAAACCCGGCCGCGCAAGGCCTCTCGCGCGACTGCGGGCACGGTGTATTCGGCCCACGTTCCTGGGGCCGGCGGCGCCGCCGGCCCGCTGGGCTGCGCTTCGGGATCGATCGTGAGCGCGAAAATCGGAAGGCGCAACGGCCGCAGGCCGGCCAGATCCGCACCGGCGAGATCGCCGCGCCGGCCGAGGAAGATAACCAGGCGCGCTTCGCGGTTCGCGGCGGCCGGGAGTCTGCCCGGAACGATCGTTTCCAGGCACGCGGCCGCATCGAGCGGAACGGCGTCGTCTGCGTGGCCGGAGAGCAACAGCGCCCGCAGGCTCGCCACCAGGGCCGGGTCGCCGCAAAGATAGAAACGAAATGGCTTGCGCGTCGTGGCCTGCACCGCTCGAACGTTGATGCCCTTGCGCACCAGATGGAGGACTTCGCTCGCTCCGGATGCCATCGTTCGTTCTCCCGCTAGCCCGCGGGGGAGTCCTCCTTGACCGGATTGTCGGTATAATCCAAATAGACGAGACCGAGAAAGATCTCGAGCGCTTCCGCGTTCATCTTGCGGTCGTTGGCGATGTCGACGATCGACCGGTTCGAAGCGAGGGCGTCCTTGACGATCTCGTCGGGCGTCGTCTTGGTATCGGCCGCAACGATGGTCGCTGCGGCGGCCTGCCCGGGCGTCAGATCGTCGCGCAGCATCTCGTTATAACTGACGCCGCTTCCGATGCCGTCGCTCGCGAAGCGCACGGTCAGCGCATTTTGCAGCGTGGCGTACCGTTCGCGAGAGGTCCCTACGCCGAGCAGCGTGATTCGCGCCTCGAGTTGTCGCGCGCGGGCCATGTTGTAGAGCTGGTCGGCTTGCGAGGCGGATACTGCAGCGCGGGCGAGCGCGTCGTCGGCCTTCTGCATGAGCGGTACGAGCGCGTTGTAATCGAACTGGCCGATGTCGCCGAAATAATCCAGGCGCACGTTCTGCAGTTGCATCAAGAAATCGTTGACCGTTCCAAGCGATTGGTCGAGTTGCATCGCCGCCGCGCGCGCCGCGTCCGCGGCCTGCACCATCTCACCGTCGGCCGAGGATATCTCTGCGAACATGCGCGAGTACGAGGGAAAGATCGCGACCGAATCCGATGGGATCGGCGTCATCTGAAACGGAGCCGACATCTCGTCGAGGATCTCGCCGTTATCGGCCAGCAACCCGGTCGGTTTGCCGGTCTTCGGGTCGACGGAACCGACGCCGCCGATCGTCGCCCTCGCATCGTCGAGCGCGCTGTTGATCGAGCGCGACATGCTCGTCAGATTCTTTTCGATCGACTCCAAACGCGAGCCGGGCTTGATTTGAATGTTGCTGAAATCGGGAATCTCGTACGATATATCTTCGAGACGAGCCTTGATCTCTTTGATCTGATCGCGGCCCTCGTCGTGGCGCGCTCCGATCTCGGCGACGGCCTCTTTCTGCAATTGCCGCGCCTGATCCAACTTGACGCGCAGGCCGGCGAGGTTCGGTTGCGTGAGGTTCACGCTGCGAACCTCCATCCGGCGCAGCGCGGCGATCTCCACCTGTGCCGCGGCCTGGGCTTGCGGCGTTCCGGTCTGCGCGACCTCGCCGAGCGTCTGCGCGCTCTTTCCGGTTTGCCCCAGAGCGAGTTGCGCTTGCCCGAGCCCGAGCAGAGCCTGTTCGTTGTTGGGCTGCGTCTTCACGAACTGCGTGAGCTCGAGCATCGCAATATTGTAACGCGCGTTGCGCAGGTCGTGTAGGGCCCAGACCAGCCGTTCTTGCGGGGTCACCTTCGTTGGATCGAGCTCGGGATATCCGACCAGATGTCCGACGCGCGCCTGCGGATCCGGATGGTCCTGGAGATACTTCGTGATGAGGTCGGAGTGCTCGCCTTGCAGCACGCCGAGGTGCTTCATCATCGTGACCATGGCGGTCGGATCGTATCCGGCTCGCGACATCAGCAAGAGACCGTACTGGTCGGCTTGCAGCTCGTCAACCCGCGACATCTTCGCGAGGATGCCGGCTTCCGCGAGGTTGCCGAAATCGTAGATCAACGGCGAGAAGAGCGATGCGATGCCGAAAAGGAGGTTGAGCACCTCGGACTTGGCTTGCATGGTCACTTCGTGGCGGCGTTCGATGTGGCCGGTCTCGTGGCCGAGCACGCCCGCCAGCTCGTCGTCGGAGTGCACGAAATCGAGCAGACCGTCGTTCACGTAGACGTATCCGCCGAGCGTCGAAAACGCGTTGATGTCGGTCGACCGAATGATCTTGACGTTGTACGGAACGTCTTTGCGCGCAACTTGGTGCCAGAGACGGTCAGCGACCGTTTGGACCCATTGGTTGAGGAGCGGGTCGTTTTCGATGACGCTGGAGGAGGTGATCTGCTGATCGATTGCTTCGCCCTCTTGAACCTCCTGGGCAGTCGTAACGGCGCGCGCGCGTGCCGGAATGAGGACCGGCAGCAAAGCGAGGATCAGCGACAGACCTACGATGCGGCGAAACATACGATTCATGTCCTTTACCTGCCGGAACAGGCCGATGTTACAAGGGTAGGCACTCCCCGGCCGCAGGCCCGAGCTCCTGCGCCGGCGCAGCCGGCGAGCGGGCGGTGGATAAATCGGATAACCTGTGGAGCGCTTGTGGATGTTGCAGGGTGGCGGAGGTGCTGTTCGAACCGGTGGCCAGCATGACGTTGTTGCGCGGCAAAGGACTGGGCCTTGAGGTCGTGCTGGCGGAGCGCGATTTCGACGAGGCGCTCGCCGAGCTCGAAGAGCGGCTGGCCGAACGGCCGGACTTTTACCGCGGAACCGCCGCGACCGCGGCTTTCGGCGCCGGCGTCCCGGATCCCGAGCAGATCGAGCGGCTGCGGGCGGCGCTTGGCGGCGGCGGAATCGATCTAACCGCGCTCTCCGGCGTGCCGGCGCTTGCGCAGCTGGCGCTCGGACTCGGGCTGACATACGTTTCGGCGGTGCCCGACGGCGGCGCGGAGCTCGCCCGCCGGCGGGCCCTGCGCCCCAAGCGCGACCTGCATCTCTCCGAGGGCGCCCGCTCGCTTGCGGCGGACTTCGCCGGGGCGCGAGCCGACATCGCCGAGCGGCGCAGGCAGGGCGAGACCAGCGTGAGACGCGCGATCCTCTCGCAGGCGCAGCACCGCCCACCGGAGTCCGTCGCGCTGGCGCTGGTCGAGGCGCCTCCCACCACGCTTTATCACGTGGGCACGCTGCGCGGCGGGCAGTCCCTGCACAACGTGGGGAACATCGTCGTGATCGGCGACGTCAACCCCGGGGCGGAGCTGGTCGCGAGCGGCGACATCGTGGTTTTCGGCTCGCTGCGAGGCGTCGCGCACGCCGGCGCGCAGGGCGACTCCGGTGCGAGGGTGTACGCACTGGATCTGGCCGCGACGCAACTGCGCATAGCCACGTTCATAGCCGCCGACGGCGGCGAACGTGCCCGCGGCTCGGTTCAAGCGGAGGTTGCCTGCGTGCAAAACGACCGCATCGCGATCGTTGCCTACGATCGGGTCGAAAATCTCTTGGGGGGTACCGTCCACTGACGCCGCGCAAAATCGTTCTCACCTCCGGTAAAGGCGGGGTCGGCAAAACGACGACCACCGCGAATCTCGGCGCCGCGCTCGCCAAGCGCGGCAAGCGCGTGATCCTCGTTGACGCAGACATCGGTTTGCGCAATTTGGATTTGGTGCTGGGGCTCGAGAAGCGTATCGTCTTCGATCTGGTGGAGGTCGTCGAAGGCCGCTGTCAAGTGCGCCAGGCGCTGATCAAAGACAAGCGCTTCGAATCGCTCTCGATCCTTCCGGCCGCTCAAACGCGCGACAAGGATGCGGTGACCGAGGAGCAGATGGTCGGCGTCATCGAGCTGCTCGGCGATCTGGCCGATTACGTTCTGATAGACTGCCCGGCGGGCATCGAGCGCGGATTCCGCAACGCGATTGCCGGCGCGACCGAAGCGATCGTCGTGACGACGCCCGAGGTCAGCGCGATTCGCGATGCGGACCGCGTGATCGGCAAGCTCGCGCAGCAAGGCATGCCGATGCGCCTCATCGTCAACCGCATACGTCCGGAGATGGTGCGAAGCGGTGACATGCTCTCGGTCGACGACGTCTGTGAGATCCTATCGGCCGAACTCCTCGGCATAATTCCCGACGATGAAGAGGTTATCGATACGACGAACAGGGGCGAGCCGGTCGTACTCGACGATGCCAATCGGCTCAAACCGATCTACGAAAAAATCGTGCGGCGTTTGGAAGGCGAGATCGTGCCGTTTACTAATTTGGACAATCAAGGATTCTTTGGGCGCCTGCTGGGCGCGCTGAAGGCGGGGTAGCATGCACGTTCTGCAACAGCCTCAAGACGACGGCGAGCCGGCCCGCGACGCGACGGCGGCGCCCTCCAAGATGGGCCGCGCGATCGTCATCACCTCCGGCAAAGGGGGTGTCGGCAAAACGACGACGGCGGCGAACCTCGGGACGGCGCTCGCGCGCCGCGGAGCCGGCGTCGTGCTGGTCGATGCCGACGTCGGCCTGCGCAACCTCGACATCGTTCTCGGCCTGGAGAGCCGCGTGAAATATCACGTGCTCGACGTGCTCGAGGAGCGGGTGAGTCTCGACGACGCGCTTGTGCCGGATAAGAATTCGCCGACCCTGCGGCTGCTCGCGGCCGCCCAATCGCGTGAGAAGGACGAGGTCGACACCGAGAAGATGCGCGCGCTCGTCCAGAGTCTGCGCGAACGGTTCGACTACGTGATCGTCGACTGCCCGGCGGGAATCGAGATGGGCTTTAGAAATGCCGTCGCCGGTGCGGACGAGGCGATCGTTATCTGCACGCCGGAGGTGTCGGCGGTTCGCGACGTGGACCGCGTCGTCGGCTTGCTTGGGAACCGGTTCCGGCCGCAGCTCGTCATCAATCGGATGCGCCCGCAACTGGTGAAGAAGGGGAAGATGCTCTCCGTCGACGACGTGAACGCGATCCTGCGCCTGCCGCTGCTCGGAGTCATCGCGGACGAGCCCGACGTCATCGTTGCGACGAATAGAGGCGAGCCGCTGGCTCTGCGCGACGATTCGCCGACCGCCGCGGCGTACCGGGCGATCGCCGCGCGCATCGCCGGCGAAGACGTGCCCGCACCGACCGTCGGAAACAAAGCATCGTTTTTCGAAAAACTTGGTGCGATGCTTGGAGGTCGCCGTTGATGATCGAACTTTTCAATCGTTTGTTCGGCCGTCGCCCCTCGAGCGCGACCGCGAAAGAGCGGCTACGGCTCGTGCTCATGTCGGATCATCTCTCGCTCGCCCCGGAGATGATCGAGGCGATGAAACGCGATCTCGTCGACGTCATCTCCAAATATGTCGAAGTCGACCGCAGCAAGATCGAGGTCAGCTTCGAGCAGCAGGACGCGGCGCTCGCGATGCTGGCGAACATCCCGATTCTCTCGGTCAACCGCGATGCCGGCGATAGGGTGGCATCGCGGCCTTCCGCGCGGCCGCCGGCGCTCGGCAAGCAGCCATCGAAGCGCCGTCGCAAGAAAGGCTCCGCCGGGCCGGCCGCGGGGAAACCGGCCGCCGCGACTTAAAGGTCGCTCCGAGATGGCGATGCCGACGGTCGGTACGCAGGTGCGCCGCACGCTGCGCGGCTTGAATTGGGTGCTGCTCGTAGCCTGCGTGCTCGTAACCGCGCTCGGGGTCGTCGCCATCGAATCGGCCGACCTCCACGCGCGCGGTGCCTCCACGGAGTACCGCAAGCAGATACTCTACGGCTTCATCGGCATCGCGGCCATGCTCGCCTGCTGGCGCATCGACTACCGGTTGTGGCGGCGCTTCGCGCCGGCACTCTACGGTGCGAACGTCCTGCTGCTCGCCTTCATCTTGGTACGCGGACACAGCGCGCTAGGCGCGCAGCGCTGGATATCGATCGGCCCGCTCGGAACGTTTCAGCCCTCCGAACCCGCGAAGTTGGTGTTGGCGATCGCGCTCGCCTACGTCTTGTGCCTAGGCGATTACGAACGCTTGCGGGATATCTGGAAGCCGC
This sequence comes from bacterium, assembly GCA_021806945.1. Classification (GTDB taxonomy): domain Bacteria; phylum Vulcanimicrobiota; class Vulcanimicrobiia; order Vulcanimicrobiales; family Vulcanimicrobiaceae; genus JAJYFL01. Next base: position 13,558 of record JAKAPQ010000023.1, read on the forward strand.
TGGTTACCGTCGGCGTGCCGGCGCTGCTCATCTTGAAGCAACCGGATCTCGGTACGACGCTCGTATTGCTGGCGATCCTCTCGGCCCAGCTCTTCTTCGGCCTACCAAAACTGCGGTATTTCGGGGTTTTCGTACTCGGAGTGATCGCCACGGCGGCCTTCACCGTGGGCACGAAATTCGTGCTGAAGCCGTTTCAGAAAGCACGGCTGCTGGTCTTCCTCAACCCGAAGGCCGATCCCGAAGGCGCGGGGTACAACCTCAATCAATCCAAGATAGCCGTTGGAAACGGCGAGTGGCTCGGCCGCGGTCTGCACCACGGTACGCAGACGCAACTGAACTTCGTACCCGAGCATTCGCGCGACTTCATCTTCACGGTTATCGGCGAGGAACTCGGCTTCGTCGGGGCGATGGCGCTCATCGCGCTCTATGGCGCGATCCTCTACGGCGGTCTGCAGGCGATGCTTGCCGCCCACGACCGCTTCGGCTTCCTGCTGGCAACCGGCATCGTCGCCATGTTAACGTTCCACATCGTCGTCAACATCGGGATGACGGTCGGCATCATGCCGATCACGGGCATTCCACTGCCGTTCATGTCCTATGGCGGCTCGGCGATCCTCACGGACTACGCTGCCGTGGGCGTCTTGCTCAATATCTATTCGCAGAAGGATCGTGAGTTTTTGGGCAACGCCTAGGCCCGCGGCCGATGCCCAGGTTCACGCCCGAACGAGGCGGGGAAGGTCCGGCCTCGTGCGGGCGTGAACCCCCAGCTCTACCGGAGGCCGTATCCACACGCAAACGGATCGCCCCGGCCAGAAGTTTTTTACGAGAGCGCTGGAGCTCGATCGAGTACCCGCTCGATGGCGATCGCAGGCGGTCGGAGACGCAAATCTCAGCCTGCTGACCCCACAGGGGTCCCCATCCCGGCTCGGATGCCGAATGGGGTGATGCCGTCGCGGAGGCGTTCGACAGTCGATCCCAGGCCTCGACCGGCAAAGGGCTAGGTACGGATTTGTCAACGGAGATCCTCATCTCGAGCGATCCCTGGGAGAACCGGGTCGCCATCCTCGAGGACGGTGTCCTCTCAGAACTCTATATCGAGCGCGAAGAGAAGGTCATCGGCTCGATTTACAAGGGAAAAGTCCAGAACGTTTTGCCCGGCATGGGGGCCAGTTTTGTCGACATCGGCCTCGGCCGCAATGCATTTCTGTACGTCGACGACATCAACAAGACCCCGCTGAATATCGGCGACGTCGAGATCACCCAGGGGCGCAGCGGCTGGACCATCAGCGAAAAGGTCAACCGCGGCGACGACGTTCTCGTCCAGATCGTCAAGGAACCACGCGGGCTCAAAGGCGCGCGCGTCAGCACGAATATCTCGCTGCCGGGCCGCTACTTGATTCTGATGCCGACCGGCAAGTACTCCGGCGTTTCGCGGAAGATCGATTCCTCGGAAGAGCGCAACCGCCTCAAGAGCGTGATGAAACGCATTCGTCCCGAAGGCATGGCGACGGTGGTTCGCACGGCGGCGGCGGGCGTCAGCGAGGCCGAGCTGATCGCCGACCTCGGCGTACTCATCCGCATGTGGCACGGCATCCTGGAGACGTACAAGCGCGCCAAGTCTCCGTCGCTGCTGCACAAGGACATGAACCTCATCTACAAAGCGGCGCGCGACTTCGTTACGGCAGACGTCGACCGCGTCTTGATCGATAACGAGGAAGAGTATCGCAAGGTCCGCGATTTCTTGCAGTTGCTCGGACCGCAGTATCTCGACCGCCTCGAGCACTACGGCGCCGGCCGCGAACTCTTCAAGGACTACAAAGTCGACGACGAGCTGCAGAAATTGATGAAGCCGAAGATCAACCTGCCGTCCGGCGGTTCGATCGTCATCGAGACGACCGAGGCCCTCACGGTCATCGACGTGAACTCGGGCAAGTTCACCGGCGGCAAGAATCTGGACGATACGATCGTTAAAACGAACGTCGAGGCGGCGGCGGAGATCGCCCGGCAGGTGCGGTTACGCGACATCGGCGGTATCATCGTTTGCGATTTCATCGACATGTCTTCGGAACCGGCACGCAACAAGGTTATCAAGACGCTCGAAGACGGCTTGCGCAAGGATCGAACGCGAGCTACGATTCAGTCATTCAGCAATTTGGGATTGCTGGAGTTTACCCGCAAGCGCGTCGGCAAGGACCTAGGGGCGCAGCTGCGCGGAGCCTGCCCGACCTGTGCGGGGCTAGGATCGGTGATGTCGGCGCAGTCGGTTGCGATCGAAGCGTTGCGAAAGGTTCGCATCGAAGGCGCGCGCGCGCACGACCATCAACCGATCGTCGTCGAGTCGCCGCCGACGGTCGCCCCGCAACTCGAGTTCTGGTACGAAGATGAATTCGCGCAGCTTGCGAAGGAATTGGACGCGCCGATTCGCGTGCGCGTGGACGCGACGTTGCATCCGGAGGTTACCCGTGTGCGCGCAGGGTCCGATGTGAAGGACGGCTCGGCGTTGCGCGTGGGCGACGAGCGGGAAGTCGATCTGCTGCCCGGCCGTTTGCCCAACGTAACCTCGGCCGCGGCGGTGCTCGAAGGGCGCGTCGTGGAGGTCGAGAACGCGGCGAACCTGGCCGGTCAGAGCGTGCGCATCAAAATCATCGACCTCGACGAGGACTACGTCCTCGCCGAACTCGGCGCCGGAGGCGCGGCGGCCAAGCGCAAGGGCCGCCACCGCGGTCGCAAGGTCAAACCGACGGCGGCCGAGCAAGCCGAACAGCTTCGCGAGCTGGCTGCCGAAGCGGCGCAGACCTCCGTTTCCCGCCCGCCGATCGGCATCACGACCGTTACCGAGGAAGAGGAGACCGCGGACAAAGTTCTCCGGGTAGAGGCGAAGGCGCTACGCGAACCTGGCGCCATCATCATAGGCGACGGCGGTGACGGCGAACGCAAGCACCGCCGCCGGCGCCGCGGGCGCGGGCGCGGGCGCGGCGGGTCGGCCGCCGGCGAGGCGCTCCAGGTCGGCATTCCGCCGCAGAGCGCTCAAGCGCAACTGGCCGCGCACGAAGATAGCGACGAGGTCGAAGATGCGCAGCCTCCGGCTGCGGCATCGGCCGAGGGCGAAGGGGAGGTTCGGCGGCATCGCCGCCGCCGCCGCCGCCGTCGTGGCCGGGGTGGCCTCGGCGCAAGCATCGCAGCCGAGGGCATGGCCGCGCCCGCGCCCGCGGCCGCCCCCGTCCCGGACCGGCATATCTTCCGAGTGGACCCCGAAGGGAAAGCGGAGCCGACCGGTCGGACGGCACCGCGGGAGCCGTCGCGCGCAATCGCACCGTGGAATCGCAAGGTTCAACCGCCCGCAGTGGAGTCGCCGCCGCCTCACCTGCGCGTGCCGGAGGAGTCGGCCATCCCAACCAAACCGGCGCGTCGCCGCCGCACGCCGCGGACCCCCGTGCGGGGCGGCGAGCTGCAGGCGGCCGCCGTCGTGGCGCTGCCCGTGCCGGAGGCGGCGGTCTCGGCGGCCGATTCCAAACCCAGGCGCGCTTCCGGGGGAGTTCCTAAGCCGGCGCCGGTCAAAGCAAAGGCCGCTCCGAAGGCCGTCAAAGCCGTGACGAAGCCAGCGGCCAAGACGACGGCTGTGAAAGCCACCGCGAAAGCCGCTCCCAAGCGCGCGCCGAAGGCCGCGGCGAAAGCCTCGGAACCGCCGGCCGAGGCTAAAGCTCCGGCAAAGCGTGCTCGCGCGAAGAAGAGCGAGCCGGCCTCGGCAGGCAAGGTCGCGAAATCCACCAAAAAGGCGAGCCCGGCTGCCGCTGCGGCGCGAAAAAAGACGTCGCGCAGCTAGCCGGGGCGCAGTCCGGCGATAACGCAGGCGCACGCTCGGGGAGCGTGCGCCTGGCGGTGTTCGTCGACTACGACGGTACCATTACCGACGGCGACACTCTCGATATCCTCATGCGCTCCTGCGCCGGCGAAGGCGCGTGGCAACGGTTGGAGCGCGAACTCGCCGCAGGAACGATCTCCCTGCGCGACGTGCTCTCCGCTCAGGCACGTAGCGTACGCTGCGCCTTCGACGAGGCCGACGCTTTGCTTGCAGCGCAGACGCACTTCGATCCGGCATTCGGCGAGTTCGTCCGCGCCTGCGAGGCGGCCGCGGTGCCCCTTCGGATCTTGAGCTCGGGGATCGCTTCGCTGATCGAGCACGCGCTCGCGCGCCAGGGTATGGCGGGGGTACCCGTACTGGCGAACGACGCGGACCCAAGCCCCGACGGCTGGGTCATGCGATACCGCGACGATTCGGATAACGGTCACGACAAGGCGCTCGCCGTTCGCGCCGCGAGCGACGCGGGCTACCGAACGGTCTACGTCGGCGACGGTTACTCCGATTACGAAGCGTCGCTGGCGGCGGAGATCCGCTTTGCCAAGCGCGGCCGTTCGTTGGAACGCTTTCTACGCGAACGCGGCGCGGCGTTCGTGTCGTTCGACAGCTTTGCCGAGGTCCGCCGAGCGCTCTTCTAAGGTGAAAATGGCGCATCCGCGCGGCGCGCTACGCGCCCCCCGGCCTTCGGCCCTCGCGCATTTAACGCATGTGTGCGAGCTCGTCGTTGAGGAATGCTATGGCACGCGCTAGTTGCACGTCGTGGTTGGGATCGCCGTAGCGCGCGTGTTTGTTCTCCTTGATGACGATCTCGGGCCGAATACCGATGTGGTTGATGTTCCTGTTGTCCGGCGTCAGATAACGTGCGGTCGTAATTTTGACGGCCGATCCGTCCGGCATCGGGAAGATCGTCTGCACGACGCCTTTTCCAAACGTTCTTGTTCCGACGATCGTACCGACCCCGCTGTCCGCGATCGCGCCCGAGGTAATCTCGGCGGCCGATGCCGTATGCCCGTTTACCAGGACGGCGAGCGGAATTGGCGCGATGGCGGTATCGTCGGCTTCGATCGTCGTTATGTTTGCTGCGCGCGTCTCTACCGAAACGATCGGCCCGGTGGCGATGAACTTGGAACTTACGGCAACCGCAGCGTTTAGGTAACCGCCGCCGTTGTCGCGCAGATCGAGCACCAGCGCGCGCGCTCCCTCCCGCGCAAGGCGATCGAGCGCCGTGGTCAGCTCGCTGCCCGTATCTTGCCCGAAAACCGTGAGCGCGACGTAACCGATCTTGCCCGGCAGCATCTTTTGAAAGACGCTGAGCGCGGCGATTTGAGCGCGCGTAACGACGATAGGAGAGGGAAGCCGTTTGCCGTCGCGCACGATGGTGAGCCGGACCTTCGTTCCGGCTTTGCCGCGCAGGTGGAGGCTGGCCTGCGTGATGGTCATGGTCTTGGTAGGGTGCCCGTCGATGGCGGCGATCGTATCGCCTTGCCGGACTCCGGCCAAATCGGCGGGGCCGTGCGGAACGATGTTGCTCACCTCGATATACTTCGTGCGCAGGCTCTTTTGGATGACGATGCCCGTTCCCGAAAAGGAACCACCGTTCAGACCCTGATTGAGTGCGGCGTACTCCTTTGGCGTCAGAAAGACGGTCCAGCGATCGTGCACGGAGGAGAGCATGCCGGCTATCGCCGCGTAGGCGAGAAGATGCGGGCTGATCCTGCGCCCAGCGGAGCGCGACGCGAGTTGGACTTCGCGTTCGACCGCGTGGATATCGTAGGCGGCGTTCGCGCTCGCACGAAGCGGCGGCAAAGCAGCGCCCCTCACGCCGCTCTTCGCGAGCACGTGGAGCAGCTCGCTGCGCGCGCCGTCGAGAATGCTCTGCGGGTGCGTGGGTTTGTAAAATTCTGCCGTCAACTTCGTGTAGCTCAGCCGTATCTCGGAGGCGTCGGCCTGCGAGAGGCCGGTGCCGGCTGCCAGCGTTGCCGACGGAAGTTGCGCGAACCCGGCGAGCAACGCGCCCGTCAGCAGCAATGACGAAAAACGATGCATATCTCTCCTAACGAGCGAGCCGGCGCAAACGTGCCACGGCTGCCGCGAGCTGTTTGTCGTATCGCGTGCCGATGAGCGCCGGATCGGGGTTCTGTTTGACGACGATCTCCGGTTTGATGCCGACGTGTTCGATGTCGCGGCCCAACGGCGTCACGTAGCGAGCGGTCGTGATCTTGAGGGCGGACGAGTCGGGCATCGGATAGATGCTCTGAACCACGCCTTTCCCAAAGGTTCGCGTCCCGATCAGCGTGCCGATCTTGTAATCCTGAATGGCTCCCGAGGTGATCTCGGAGGAACTAGCGGTGTAACCGTTGACCAAAACGACGAGCGGGCGCAAGCCGGGTATCGCGTCCCCGAGGGCTTTCTGCTCGTCTTTTACTCCGAGCCGGTTGATGGTTGAAACGATGGTCCCGTGCGGGATGAAAAGACTCGATATTTGGACGGCAGCCTCCAATAATCCGCCACCGTTGTCGCGCAGGTCGAGAATGTAGCCCTTGGCGCCCCGTGCTTTCCCCTCGAGCAGCGCCCTGCGGACTTCGGCGGCCGAGGTCGTGCCGAAATCGGAGAGCCGGACGTACTCGAAACCGTCCTCCATCTTTGCGTGCACCGTCGGTACGTGAATGATGTCGCGGACGATACGATACGCGCGCAACTTCGTCTCGCGGTAGGGGTGCGTGGTAATCGTCACGACCGACCCTTTCGGCCCGCGGATCAAACGCTCGACGCGATCTAGGGAGAGGCCGCGCACCGGGGTGGCATCAACGCGCACGATCACCGCGCCCGGTTTTATGCCCGCTTTCGAAGCAGGCGACCCGGCGATGGGTTGAAGCACGATCTCGCCGCCCTTCAACTGGTAGATGTAGACCCCGATGCCGCCGAAATCACCGCCTTGAAGCGATTCGTTGAGGCTGCGGATCTCGCGCGGCGAAAGATATACCGTATACGGATCGCCGAGCGAGTCCATCAAGCCGCGCAATGCCGCATGCGTGATGCGGGCATCGCCGCGGGTGCCGAGCCTCGTGCCGTAGTGCGCCTGTGCGTAGCTGAGCTCGCGGTCGATCGCGTGCAGGTCGGAGACCGTATCCGGTCCTGCGGCAATGGCGGGAAGCACGGCCCCGGAGACGCGCTCGTGCTTCAGCAACGCAAGAATGCCGGCGCGCTCGCCGCTCATCAGCGTCTGTGCCTTCACCGGCTTGTAATACGCCCGCTCGACCTCGCGGAAAGCGAGATCTACCAAACGCTGATCGGTCATGCCCGGATCGGATAGCGGCGGCAGGGCGAAACGCGGCAGCGCGCTCTCGCCCGCGGTTGCGTGCGCCACGCCGAAGCCGCTTCGGTAGCCGCCGTACAGGGCGCCGCCGACGGCGACGACGATCAGTGCGATTAGGAGCGCACGAAGTTTCGTGGACACGAGTGCGAGTAGTCCTTCCTCGTGATAACGTTGCTACCCGGTTCTACCCGAGATCGCTTGCGGGGGTTCCATCAGTGCAGGTAGGGGGTCGGGTCTACGGGCTTTCCGTGGATGCGTACCTCGAAGTGGAGATGCGGCCCGGTCGAGTACCCGGTCGAGCCGACCGCGCCGATCGCTTGCCCCTGTTGCACGCGTTGACCGTTGGCGACGAAAATCTGCGAGAGGTGCGCGTAACCGGTCGCTAGCGCTCCGCCGTTATCGATCAGAATGTAATTGCCGTAGCCGCCGAACCAGCCGGCGGAGATGACGGTCCCGGCGGCCGCCGCCACGACGGTGGTACCCATCGGCGCCCCGATGTCGATGCCCTGATGGAACTCGGGCGCCCCGCCGAACGGATTCTTGCGCCAGCCGAACGGCGACGTGATGATCCCGGAGACCGGCCAGATGAGTTTTCCCGGCGCACCGGTGGGCGGCGGCGGGCTTCCGGCGATTCCTGCGGCACGTCTGGCGGCTTGCTGCTGGGCCGCGACCTCTCGTTCGCGCTCGACGATCAGCCGTTCCAACGCTGCCTCTTCGCTCGCCGAGAGCGCCTCCATCTGCGCGACTTGGCCGGCGACGTGCCGGCGCTGTGCATCGGCGAGAGCGACCAGGTTGCTCCTCTCGTCGGCGAGCATCGCGAGTTGGTTCTTGGCCTGTCGCCGCGCTTGCGCTTGCTGCTGCAGCGAAAGCCGCATTGCTTCGAGGTGCGCTTGCGCTCGGGCCACCCTCGCTTCAGCGGCCTTTCGCGTGCGAATGGCGTTCTCGTTGGCGGCGATCAGAAGGCGCAGATCTTCCCAGCGTTCGACGAAGTCGCTGAACGAGCGCGCGGCGAGCAAGACGTCGATGTAGCCGAGGTTGCCGCGTTCGTAGATGTCTACCAGGCGCTTTTTCAGCAGGTCGTCGTGCAGCGCCAGCGAGCGTTTTGCCGCATCGAGCTGCAACGTGTTCCACGCCAGCCGCCGCAACGTGCCGTTGCGCCGGGCCGCCAAATCGCCCAGCTCGCGGTTCACCTGCGCGATCGCAGCGTCGGTCGCGTCGAGTTGCGTGCGAAGATTGCCGACCCTTACGGTGGCGGCCCTCAGCTCCGATCGCTTTTCGTTCAGGCGGCGATGGATCCGGTCGGCTCTCTTGCGCTGCGCGCCGATGCGGTCGTTGATCGATTGGCTGGGAAACGCGGCGGCCGTCGGAAGGATGCAGAAGACGAGAAGCGCTGCAATGAAGGTGCGGATCATCGGCGGCGCTTGTCCTTCACATATGCCGAGCCGGATATCGACTTCGCATACCGTTTCAGTTCGGCGGCGGCCTCGCCGATCTCTGCGTAGCTCCCGAAATCCCGCTGCTCGTTCGTCACGATCGCTATCGAGAGCGACATGATTGGGAAGCGGTTGAGCGTGCCGCGGCGGTCGCGAGTTTCGATGAAGCCCTGCTGTAAATCGAGCGGCGTATAGAGCCGGCGAACGTCCTTGTCGAAATCGGCAATGATCTCCCGAGCGATCTCCTCGGCCCGGTCGCAGCCGATGACGACCACAAAATCGTCGCCTCCGATGTGCCCGACGAAATCGTTCGCCGTTCCGCGTCGGCGGACGATATCGACGGTGATCGAGGCGAGCAATTGTATGGCTTCGTCACCGTGCGTGAATCCGTACACGTCGTTGAACGCCTTGAAATTGTCCAAATCTTCGTAGAGAACGGCGAATCGCTCGGCGCTCGCGACGCGGCGGCGGAGAACCGCCTCGATCGAAAGATTACCCGGAA
>JAKAPQ010000158.1 GCA_021806945.1 bacterium
GCCTCGAGGGCGAAGCGTCAGAGCCTATGTCTGGGCATTCCAAGTGGCATAACATTCGTTTGCGCAAGGGCAAGGTCGACGCCCAGCGCGGCGCGCTCTTCACCAAACTGAGCAAAGAGATTATCCTAGCGGCCAAATCGGGGTCGCCGGATCCCGACGCCAACTACCGCTTGAAGATGGCAGTCGAAAAGGCGCGCGAGAACAACATGCCGGCCGACAACGTCAAGCGAGCGATAGCGCGCGCGACCGGTGCCGGCGCGCGGGAGATCGAAGAGATCCGCTACGAAGGGTACGGCCCGCATGGCGTTGCCGCCGTCATCGACGCGGCGACCGACAACCGAAACCGAACTGCGGGCGAGCTGCGTTTCCTGTTCGGCAAGCACGGCGGGGCGCTTGGCGAGACCGGAAGCGTGGCGTGGATGTTCGACCCGGTCGGCATACTCGTCGTCGACCCGAGGGGCAAGGCGGAAGACGCGTTCACGGAAGATCTCCTGGTCGATGGCGTGATCGATCTGGAATACGGCGAGCCGGCTGAGATTTACACGGTACCCATTGCGCTACGCGGCGTGCGCGATGCGCTCGGCGGACGAGGCATGAAGGTCTCCGATGCGTATCTGGGGATGCGCCCGAAGACCAAGGTTGCTCTCGAGGGCGCCGAGATGGGGCAGGCACTGGCTTTTCTCGAGGCGCTCGAAGATCACGAAGACGCCCAGCGCGTGTTCTCCAACATCGAGCTGAGCGATGCCGCGCTCGAGGCGCTCGCATGATCGAGAGCGCCCGTTAACGTGCCTGCCGATCCCGTTACGGAGAAGCATGGCCGGCAATCGCTGCCGAACCTCATCGAACGGTATATACCGCAGGATTGGGTCTTTCCGATCGTGCTGGCGGTTTTCGTAGGAGTCGTCGTCTGGTTCAGCCACGCGATCGTCTCCTTCGTCATCCCGACCGGGTCGCTCGTGAGGCTCCCGTCGCTCGCTGGCCAAACGCTGCCGGATGCCGAGGCCGAGCTCGCCCGGCTCGGCCTGAAGTCGGCGGTAACGGCCACATCTGCGAGCAAGCACTATCCGAAAGGGGTTGTCGTCGACCAGCAGCCCGATGCGGGCGTTCAGGTTCGCCCGGGGCGGCAGATATCGCTTGTGATCTCGACGGGCATGCAGGCGGAGTTGATGCCCGACCTTCGCTTCCAAGGGCTGCGCCAAGCCCGTCTGGATCTGTCGGATGCGCATCTGCAACTCGTCCAGACGCTCTTTGCCAAGAGCGACGACGTGCCCGCAAACCATGTGATCGCGCAGCATCCGCTTCCGCTCAGCCGAGTCGCTGGCGGTGCCCCCGTCACGCTGACGGTGAGCAGCGGCGGAGCCGCGCAGCTACGCGCTCCGGCGTTCGTGGGGCTCAACGTCGACGAGGCGCGCGCGCTGGCGGCACGAGATCACATCAAGCTCGGGCAGATCGTATGGACGCCATTTGGAACTGCCGGCCCGCCGCACGGCGATGTCGTCCGGCAGAAGCCCGCCGGCGGCGCACGGATCGCTCCGTACGACGGCGTGTCGCTGCAGGTGAGCGCGGGACCCAACGAGTCGGGATACATCATCCGCCAAGTACAGGTGCTGGCGTCGGTACCGGTGATCGAAAACGTTCGGCCCGGCAAGGCGCTGCGTGTAGTTCTGCGGGTCTCGGACGCGACCGGCCGCTACGATCTCTATGACGCCTTCGCGCAGCCGGGGCAGAAGCTCGAGTTCACCCTCACGACGGTCGGAACGTCGGTCCTGGATATGTACGTCAACCACACGCTCGTCGGCGAAACCCGGCTCGGACGCGAACCGGCGCACGTCTACCAGGGCGCGGTCCGCGCCAAGAAGGCAACGTGACGCAAATGAAGATCGCACCATCGCTCTTGTCGGCCGACTTTGCGCGCATCGCCGCGCAGGTGGCCGCCGTGCAGTCTGCCGGCGCCGACTATCTTCATCTCGACGTGATGGACGGGCGCTTCGTGCCGAACCTCACGTGGGGTCCGAAGATCGTCGAAGATCTGCGAGGCTGCTCGGGACTGCCGTTCGATTGTCACCTCATGGTGGTCGAGCCGGAGCGATACGTCGATGAGTTCCGCGCCGCCGGCGCCGATATCATCACTTTCCATTTGGAAGCAACGCCGCATGCCCAGCGGCTGCTCGCCCACGTTCGTTCGCTCGGCGCGAAGGCCGGCATCGCGATCTGTCCGCAAACTCCGGTGGCGATGCTCGAGGACTTGATGGGCGATCTCGATCTCATCTTGGTAATGAGCGTGAACCCCGGTTTCGGAGGCCAATCGTTCATCCCGCGCGCTATCGAGAAGGTGCGGCAAGCGCGAGCGCTGATCGACCGCGCCGGCGCGAGGTGCGAATTGGAGGTCGACGGCGGCATCGGCGAGGAGAATCTGCGATTGCTGGCGGCTGCGGGCGCGGACGTTGCGGTTATGGGTTCGAGCATATTCGGCAGCGGCGATCCCGGCGCGATGGTGAGGCACTTCCGCTCCGTGCTTTCCGAGAGCGGCGCCAGCTGAAGCAGCTCGCATTTTCGGAAGACGCGCTCGTCGAAGCGCTGCGCGCGCTCGCGGAGCGCCCCGCGACGCGAAAGATCGTGCTCGGGATCGGTGACGATGCCGCGGTTTGGCAGCCTTCGCGTTCTCATCGCAGCGCGATATCGACCGACGCGCTGGTCGAAGGCGTGCACTTCTCGGCGGCCACGATGGAGCCGTTCGACATCGGCTACCGCGCGATGGCCAGCAACCTGAGCGACCTCGCCGCGATGGCAGCGCGCCCCGTGCTCGCGACGGTCGCTCTCGGCATGCCGGCCGGCTTCTCCGTCGACGAGACTCTCGCATTATACCGCGGCCTGCTGGCCGCAGCCGACTCGGCGCGAACCCGGATCGTCGGCGGCGACCTCACGCGTTCCCCCGCGCTCTTGCTTGTGGTAACCGTGGTGGGTGAGGTGCGTCCGAGCAACCTCAAACGCCGCGGGGGCGCGCGACGCGGCGACGTCTTCGCGGTGACCGGCGAACTCGGGGCGAGCCGAGCCGGCCTGCATTTGGGCGAGTCGCCCTCCGCCCTTTCGGGCGCCCTGCGCGAGTGCGCGCTTGCCGCGCACCGCCGGCCGGCAGTGCGCTGGCGCGAAGGCTTGTGGCTCGGTGCGAGCACCTCCGTGCATGCGCTGATGGATATCTCCGACGGATTATCGACCGACCTCGCGCGCATGGCAGAAGCCTCGGGTACGGCCGCGCGCGTGGAGGCCGTGCCGGTGAACCCGGCAGCCGCAGCGATGGCGCGTTCGCGCGGCGAAGATCCGCATGCATACGCGCTGGCCGGCGGCGAGGACTACGAGCTCCTGGTCGCGATCGAAGGGCGCGCGTTCGAACATCTGTGCAACCGCTTTTACGCGCGTTTCCGGCGCCCGCTCCACCGCGTCGGCGTCGCGTGCGAGGGAGACGGGATCACGCTCTCTCTTGAAGGGCGCGAGAGCCGGTTGGAGCGGACCGGCTGGGATCATTTCGCGTGAACGACGACGTCCGCGTCTACCCGCTGATCGGGAGCGTCCAGAATACGGTCGGCATGGGGTTCGTCGGCAATCAAGCGGTCTATGCGGTGGCCAACGCTTTGGGCGCGCGCGCCATCGCGGTGCCGACGATATTTTCGAGCGCGCACGGCGGCTATCAAGCGCGGGCGAGCTGGCACGTCGACCCGCAGCAGTTTCGCCGCGACGTCGCCTTCTTGATCGCGCAGCGCCCGGCGCTCTTGATCGTCGGCTTCATTCCGAAACCGAATTTGGTCGAGATTCTCGCAGCCCAGTTACACGATTACAAAGGCATCGTATTGTTGGACCCGGTGATCGGCGATTACAAGAAAGGCCTCTACGTCGGCGTCGAGACTGCGCGCGCGATCAAAGAAGCGCTGCTTCCACTCGCGCAGATCGTTACGCCCAACCGCTTCGAGGCTGAGATATTGCTGGGGCTGGCCGGCGACGGAGCCGCCGGCGAGCACCGGTTCTTGAACGGGCTCTTCGATCTGGGACCCGAGGCGGCGATCGTCACGTCGTTCGAACGCGATGCGGAGAGACACCGGTGCACGCTCCTCTTCACCAACGGGTACCGCTACGACCGAATCGGCGCGCCGTTCTATCCGAGCTACCAAGCGCATGGGATCGGCGACGTCTTTGCCGCCGCGGTCGGCGTCTTTACGTTGTTGGGCGCCTCACCGTTTGCCGCGGCGCTGCTCGCGGCGTCGCTCTCGGCGCGTGCCGTCTTGAGTACCACGCCCTACGGCGGTGCGACGGTCGACCCCGTCGCCGCTCTCGAGGCGTGGCGGCCGCTCGGCTATCAGGCCGACGACGATCGCGCTAGGCGCTTCTGCAAACGCAGCGGGGTGGAGTGTGATGCGATCGTACCGACCGCGGAGCAGGGACCAAGGTTGAAGTTCGCGCCGCCGAAACACAAAATCATCTACGGCTGATGCGGGCGCGCCCCTATGTCAGACCGCGCGCGTGACCTTCTTGGCGCGTAGGCAGGCGGTGCAGACGCGTGCCGTGCGGTGCGTCCCGCGATCGTCGATTTTGACCGCCTGCAGGTTAGGCAGCCAGCGGCGCCTGGTCTTGTTCATGGCGTGGCTCACGTTATTGCCGGCCATCGGCCCCTTGCCGCAGACTTCGCAGCGCTTCGCCATCGTGTAGCAGACCCTCTCCGGTAGGCAGAGTAATCGCCGCGCGGGCGGCGGACCACCCGGCGGACAACCCAGGGATATTACCACGGGGAACGCGGCCTTGACAAGGATTCCCGCGGCGGTCCCGAAAGACCGGGGGCCGATGGATGTCGTCGCCCTGGACGGCCGAGCGTACGCCAAGTTCGTTACGGCCGGGACCTATTTTCTTCGGAAATACCGTCAAGTCCTCAACGATCTCAACGTGTTTCCGGTCCCCGACGGGGA
>JAKAPQ010000024.1 GCA_021806945.1 bacterium
TCGTAGCGTTGATCCGTCCGTCGGCCGGACACGTGTGCCACTCGTTGAACGTATCGTCGTACTGCACGCCGGGATCGGCGCACTGCCATGCCGAGACGGCGATCTGTTCCCAAAGGTCGCGCGCCGGGAGCGAACGTGCGACGCGTCCGTCGGTCCGCTGGATGAGATCCCAGTCTGCACCGGCGTCGAGCTTCTCGAAAAACGCGTCGGGGATGCGTACGGAGTTATTAGAGTTTTGCCCGGAGACCGTGCCGTACGCCTTGCTGTCCCAGTTCGTATCGTAGGCCTCGATCTCGAGGTGCTTGTAACCTTGTCTCGCAAAGTCGAGCGCGTATTGAATGTTGGCCTGCGGAATGCCCGCGACCAAAGCCGCGCGCATCGCGGCCTTCAGGCCGGGATTAAGCGCGGCATCCAATCGGGCGCCCCCGGGAATCCTCTCGTCGTTGGCGGCGCTCATGATGGCGTTGAGATGCTTCTGGCAGGAGATGGATCCGGCAACGAGGTCGGAGACTTTCTGCTCCTCTTTGACTTTCCAGGTGACGAACGCTTCGATGTCCGGATGATCGAGATCGAGGCATACCATCTTCGCCGCGCGCCGCGTGGTGCCACCCGACTTGATCGCACCGGCTGCCCGGTCGCCCACGCGCAGGAACGACATCAATCCGCTCGACGTGCCGCCACCCGAAAGCCGCTCTCCCTCGCCGCGAATATGACTGAAGTTCGATCCTGTATTATGGATCACCACGAGACCGTGTTCCCCGGCGAGATAGGTGTTGGTCGAGCGCGTGGTCAAATCATTGAACGCGACATCGACCTCAACGGGAGTAACTTCCGTGACAAACGCCACGCCTTCGGCGACAAGTCGTAGTCGCTCGAGGTCAGCATCGATCTCGTTTTCCTGCTTTGCAGCAATCGCCGCCAACACTTTCTGGGGATTTACGATCCCTTCGTAAACCAGGCGGCCCACGTGGAACGTCGCGTCCCCCGACATTCCGTGCAGGCCGTATTGATCACGATGCGGGAACAGTTTTTGTGCGAGATCGGGAGCGACGGGAAGACAATACTTGCGGAATCCGCGTTCGTCGTTCCGTTCGAGCGCGCCGATATGTTTGGTCGTACCGAGGTTTGCGATGATGTTGCTCCGCAGGCGCATCGCCGTCGATTTGCGGACGATCGTTGCCAAATAGTAGCCGCCATTGAATACGACACCGCCGCCCAATCCCAAGAGCGACGCCATGCCGGCGATCTCTTCGACGAACGACTTGCAGACCGACGTATACGTCGCGCGACCACCTTGCACGGTGCCATCGGAGTCGATCAGGCCAGCAAGAAACGCTTCCTGGATGTGAGCATTCGCTGACTTGATGAACGAAGGTACTTCTAGGGTTTTTGACTTGCTGCCCGGTGTGTGGACGACCGATGCGAAGAACTCGCACGCTGCTATGCGCGTGCAGGTCAGCGAAAGACACTTTGTTGGAAAGCCAGGGCGATCGTCCGCGCAAATTGCCGACTTTGCGCCAAACCGCTCCAGCAGAATCCGGGCGACTTTTTCCAGCGGTTCGCGATCCTCGTCGAAGAAGCGGAGGCGGAGCTTTCTATAGTAATACGTTCCGTACGGGCGGTCTACGCGCGTGCGCCGTTCATCCAGTGAGCCATCGCCCAGGAAGTATCCGACAAGCCATGCAAGATCTTCGTCGGTCGTAACCGAGGTGACTTGAGCCGAGCGATAGCGCGTATACGTGTATGAAATTTGAGAGCTTCGCCCGCGTAGTTCGACCAAGCGGCGCGACGCGCTATTCGGCCCGATCACGGCATCGCCGGCGCGCAACGCATCTGCCCGGCGCTCGCCGATCTTCTCCCCGTCCCATACCATGAACGGATGCCAAGCAGATACCGTCGCTCGGGCGCCCGTATCGAACTTCACGGTGATCTTGTCGTCTCTTGCGACATCATAGGACCACACGCGATCGATGGTATCTTCAACGATCCGTCCGCTCTCGCGATCGAGGGAAAACGTCTTCAAACCAAGATCGCCGATATCGACATATCGGCCTTTCCCGTCGAACTCGTGAACCGTCCGCATTCGCGACATCTCCGCGAAAAAGTCGCCGATGCGTATGAGTCCGCGCCCGGCTACCGGTACAAGCGAACGTCCCGATACGCAGCCGCTGCCGAATTTAAAGATGCGCGCCTCGCGGACCCAAAGGTCCATGATGCCGCCTTCGTTGACGAGATCGTCCTCGACGCTCTGGATGAAACAGTTGTGTACGACGACGCCGTTGGTTAGGAACGTATGGCTCTGCGTTTCGATGTCATAGACGTCCTGGTCGCATACGTACTCGATCGATGCGATGATTTCATCGCGCGCTACGGCTACGTTTCGTCCGGGCATCGCGAGGGGGGGCGCTAGCGGCTTCGGCGAGATGGTACCGGAGGCGACGCCGCTGCTTTGCCGCTGCGCGCAAACGAGAACGGAACTCTCTGCCATCGGGAGTAACGGCGGTGCGATGGCCGTCTCCGTACGCCGTACCACGCGCATTCCCGGTTGCAAACGCGCTACCGAGCACCAGTCCTGCTTGGCATCGCGGCCGCTGGTCGTCAAAATTAAGTGGTCGGCGGTAGCCTCGAAGTAATCTCCGTTGTTGAGATTGATGCGGTAGACGGATTTGACGCCGTTATGTTTGACGGCAACGATCTTCGTGATGCCGGTCTTGTCGTACACCGGTAATCCGACGAGGTTCCGCGTTACGATGTCGCCGATCGCTACGGGGCCGTCGGGCGTCGTGACGAGCGCGCAATATGGTAGGCACGCGTGGGGAGCCGGATGCTCGTAGGCGCTGGTCGAGCGGCTCAGCTCGAGCGTTTTAGGGTCTACGAAGTAGTGGCCTTGCGGCGGACCGGCGATACCGTACGCCCAGTGTAGACCCGTGTTGAACCATTGCGGCGAGTTCGGCGCGCCGATCTGGCGCGCGAGCATGGCGCACATCTCGTCGTAATACGTCCGCGCGTCTTCCTCGGTATCGAAATAGCCGTGTTTGAAGCCCCAGTAGGTCCAGCAGCCCGCAAGCCGGTTGAAGACCTGGCGCGCATCGCGCTCCGCGCCGAACTGCGCGTCACGCGGCAGCACCGCGAGCGCCTCCTCGTCGGGGACGCTGCACCAGAGCCATTCCGGTAAGCCGGGCTCCGGTACGCGCTTGCAGTGGGTCGGGACGCCCGCCTTGCGGCAATATTTTTGAGCCAGAACGTCGACGGCGACCTGCGACCAGCCCTTCGGAACCATGACGTCCTGCGCTTCGAAGATCACCGAGCCGTCTGGGTTGACGATGCGGGACGTGCGCGGCTCGAAGATGACGCCGGCGTAGGTATCGGTGGGCGTGGAATACGTGCGCTGAAACTTCATTCGGGGCTCCTTCCTCCACGGCGGAGGACCCTGACGATTCGAGAGGCCGGTAACGAACGCCTGTTCGATTTAGTGCCGAGGCTCGGCTGGCGGGTGCCATAGATTGTACTACTGGGACGGCACTGATACAAGATGTAGTGCTTTCGTCCTTGTGGGCAATCTGTTGAGAAGCCGATATTCTTGCGAATGGCAGGTGGAGAAGCGGGCTGCCGAGTGGGCAGCCTGTGGAGATCTCCGAGGATAGTGGGGAGAAGTAGCGCAATCGCTGCCAGGAGCATGTTGTGGCCCGATCGCTATGCCGTTCGCCTTTACGAGATCTCGCTCGACGAACTCTCGGCCTCCGGGTTCCGGGGGCTGATCGTGGACCTCGATAATACGCTGTTAGGGTTTCGGCAGACCGAGCTCGCCGAGGAACACCTGGCTTGGGTTCGAGATGCGCGAGCGCGTGGTTTCGCCATCGTGATGGTCTCGAATAACTTCAACGAGCGGGTTACGGATATCGCGTCTCAGTTGGGTGTCGACTGCGTTCCGAACGCCCTCAAGCCGTTGCCGTTCGGCTTCATCCGCGCCCTGCGGCGCCTCGGCCTTCCCCGCCGACAGGTAGCCGTGGTGGGCGACCAGCTCTTTACCGATGTCCTGGGTGCCAAGCTTTGCGGCTTGCACGCCATCCTGACCGAGCCGATCGAGAGCCAGGATTTCCCCGTCACCAAGTTCTTCCGGTTCCTCGAGCGCTTGATGCTGCCCGCCAGGCGCGCACCATGAGGCTGGCGCTGATCGGCGATCCGGTTGCACATAGCGCGAGCCCGGCCATCCACCGAATGCTGCTGCGGGAGGCGGGCATCGACGACGGTTCGTACGACGCGATCCGCGTGCCGAAGGGCAACGGCATAGCCGTCGTGCGGCGCATGCGTATCGATGGCTACGCCGGGCTCAACGTAACGACTCCGCTCAAGGAGGAAGTGCTGGCGGCGTGCGATTACCTCGATGCGGAGGCCGAGATGGCGCAAGCCGTCAACACGCTGTTCCTTGGCCGGTACATCCGCGGCACGAACACCGACGGCGTCGGAGCCCGGATGGCGCTCGAGGCCGCTATCGACGAACCGATCGCGCTGAAACGAATCGGCGTGCTCGGCACCGGACCGACCGCTCGGGCGATCCTCGCCCAGCTGCACGAAAACGATGCGTACGCATTCGTATGGGGCCGCGACGATCTAAAAGTTCGGGCGCTTTGCGAACGATTCGAGGCGGATGCTTGGCCGGAGAATCCTCCGGAGATCGTGCTGTCGACGCTGCCGCCCGGGGCGCTGTTGCCGGACGCGCTCGCCGAGGACGTGCGCCGCGCGGACGTCGTGATGGATGCGAATTACGGCGACCGGTCGACGCTCGAGCGCCGGCTGCAACGGCAGGTTCTACGCGGCGACGCGATGCTCGAGGCGCAGGCACGAGCGTCGTTCGAATACTGGCTCGCGAACCTCGAACCGGCTGCAGACCGGCTCGATTGAAGCGCTTGGAAGACCGGAGAGGGGGAGATTCGAACTCCCGAGACGCTTGACACGTCTGCTCGCTTTCCAAGCGAGTGCATTCAACCGCTCTGCCACCTCTCCACGAACGCGCCGCGCTCCACTGCGGTTTGTTTAGGAGAGCTCCCGAGGCCTCCTTAACAGGTTGCGGAAAAAGCCGCGTGCCAATATCCGCGGAGCGATTTTTGGGCGATTTCGAGGCCCGAAGAAGGAGCAACGCGTAGCGTTGTGACTGATGAGCAACGAAGAAAGCGCCCAAAAGCGCCCGCGGGGTTGGTGCGGGGATTTTTCCCGCAACCTGTTAAGAGGTTGTGAGGAGCTGCTCGCATTCGGAAGGCGGCAGCGGGCGGCTGAACAGGAACCCTTGGGCGAACTCGCAACCGCATTCGCGAAGGAAATCGCGCTGCGGCGCGGTTTCGACCCCCTCGGCCAGGACCCGAAGCCCCAAAGCGTGCGCCATCGCGATGATGGCCGAAACGATCGCCAAATCGTTGGCGTCTTCGGGGATGTCGCGCACGAACGACTTGTCGATCTTGAGCACGTCGATGGGGAAGCGCTTCAGATAGCTGAGCGAAGAGTAACCGGTTCCGAAATCGTCGAGCGCGAGGCCGATGCCCAGCGATTTGAGCTGGCGCATCACACCGATGCTCTCTTCGGCGTTGTGCATCGCGACGGTCTCGGTAATCTCGAAGTCCAAATCGGTCGCGTAGAAGCCCGAGAGGCTGAGCGCGTCTTCGATCTGTTTCACGAGGTTGAAGTGCAGGAACTGGCGCCCGGAAAGGTTGACGGCCAGCCGCAGGCGGCGGCCGTACTCCTGCTGCCAGCCGCGCATCTGTGCCGTGGCGGCCCGCAGCACCCAGTCGCCGAGTTGCACGATAAAGCCCGTCGTCTCCGCCTGCCCGATGAAGGTCTCGGGCATCGCGAACGTGTTATCGCGCTGCGGCCACCGGCAGAGGGCTTCGAAGCCGACGATGCGTTCGTCCGCCAGCGTTACGACAGGCTGATAATATACGAGAAATTCGCCGTAGCTGAGCGCGTTCGACATGCGCTGATGCATCGGCATGAGACGATAACTCACGTCGGGCCTATATGTTTGATGTTTGAGGAGCGTGGGCCTACAAGCGGCGGAACGATTTTCTGAAATAGGCGACGCGCGCTGCCTCTTCGGCGGCATCGGCGAGCACGAAGGCCTGTTCTAGCGTAGGACCAACCGTCGAGAGACCGTGCGATGCCATCAGGACGGCATCCGTGCCCGTGGCAAATTGCTCGGCGACCGCGTGCGCGAGTTCTGGAGATCCAGGGGGAAGATACGGCGTCCAGGCGACGGTGCCGAGCGTTTCGCGCGCGCCGACCGTGTCGCACGGCAGCGGGATGCCGTACCGGGACCAGACCACGCAGAACGTCGGGTGTGCGTGAACGACGGCGCGTGCGTCCGGCCGAGCGGCGTATGCCGCTGCGTGCAGCGCTACCTCGCTGCTGGGTCGAAACCCGACCTCGCGCGACGCACCGTCGGCATCCGTCCGGACGAGCTCGTCCGCACGCAGGTCTCGAAGCGAGCGCCCAGACGGCGTTACGAGAAGATCGCCGTTACGTAGGCGTATGCTGAGGTTGCCGCTGGTGCCGCTGACGAGGCGCCGTTCCCAAAGCGCGCGGCAGTAGGCCGCGATCTCGCGCGCGGCATCGCCATACTCCATCGCTTTAGATGCCGGCGGGATGCCAGATCGTCTTTATCTCGCTGTAGGCCGCTATCTCGTCTAGGCTTTGAGCGTGCGGGCCTAGCCACCAAGCGCGGCCGCGTTTCTCGAAGAGGTGCGTCCGCTTGACGTTACCGGCGGCCTGCAACTGCAGTTCCTTGGTGAGGGCCGGCTCGTCGTCGACAAAGCCTAGCGCGTCGACGTTCATGTGCTTTGCCAGTACCGGCCCGAGCTCGCTGCGGAAGCCCGTCAAAACGTTTGCGACCCCGGCCGGGACGTCGCTCGTGGCCAGGGTCTCGGCGAGAGCGATCGCCGTGCGCGGATCGCGTTCGGAGGCGATCAGCACGGCGGCGTTTCCGGCGACCAACACCGGCAGAAGAACCGAGACCAGACCGAGCAGCGCGGGCTGATCGGGAGCCAGTAGCGCTACGACCCCCATCGGTTCCGCGGTCGAAAAGTTCAGATGCGGTCCGCCGACGGGGTTGCGTGCCGACAGCAGCGCGTTGAACTTGTCGCACCAGCCGGCGTACCATACGACGCGGTCGATCGACGCCGTCACTTCGGCCTCGGCATCTTCCGGCGTGAGGTCGCAGCCCTCGGCTACGCGCCGGAGCAGCTCGTCGCGACGAGCCTCCATCATCTCGGCGAGGCGGTAGAGGACGAGGCCGCGGGTCGCGGGGGCGGTTGCCTGCCACTTGGGAGCCGCGGCTCGGGCCGCCACGACGGCATCGCGCACGTCCTTTCGCGAGGCGCGGGCGACGTTCGCCGCAAACTCGCGGCCGTTCCAAAGGGGGTCGCTTCGCCCCGATTCGGAACGAACGAACGCACCGTTGATGAAGAGTTTGTACATCTTACGAACGGCCAAACGCGTCGATTCTTCCTTTGCCATGCCTACCAGCTACGACGTAGGGTTGCGCCGGACCTCGCCTAGGAGTGGCTGCGCCCACAACGGGGTATGCTTACTGGGAAATGGAGAAACATCGTGCCTAACAAAAAACCATTCTTGAGCGACGTAGGCGAACTGCGGCGGCGCGCCCGAGCGCATATGGCGCAGGGAGCGGTGACCAGCAGTTATGGCGGCGACGTCAAAGAAGTCTGCGACCTGCTGAACCACGCGCTGGCGACGGAGATCGTCTGCGTGTTGCGCTATAAGCGTCATTTTTTCATGGCCACGGGCATCAACAAAGAGCCGGTGGCCGCCGAATTCTTGCAGCACGCGAACGAGGAACAGGCTCATGCCGACCTGATAGCCGCGCGGATCACGCAACTGGGCGGCGAACCGAACTTCGATCCGGTCGGCCTCGCCACGCGGAGCCATTCCGAGTACGTCGAAGGGAACTCGCTCGTCGAGATGGTGAAAGAGAATCTCGTTGCGGAACGGATCGCGATCGAATCCTACGGCGAGATGATTCGTTACATCGGAGAAAAAGACGTAACCACCCGCCGGATGCTCGAGGATATTTTGGCGATGGAAGAAGAGCACGCTAGCGATATGCTCGATCTGCTGGAGACGCACTTTCCCGAAGCGACGGTGGCGCGTGGATCGGCAAAGGCGACGGCGTCGCGGAAGCCGCGACGCCGTTCGAACTGACGCGGTTTCGGGCTACTCGCCCTGCGCCAGCGAGTAGCCCCGCGCGCCGTCGAAGGTGTAGAGCCCCTCGGTCTTGACGACATCCAAACCGGCGCGTACCGCCGCGTCGAGCAGCTGGACGACATGCCGTCCCGCAAACGTGCCGCCGTCGCTCTCGAAGCGAGCGCACCAGTGATCGCTGCAGAACGTGTCGGGGTTTCCGTTTGGCCAGACCTTCGTTCCGCGGTTGCTGAGAACCGTGAGCTTGGTACCGGGCACGGCGAAGGCGCACAGGCGATCTGCCAGCGCGTCGGGGCTGGTAGCAGGCAAGTCGATGAAGAGATCGACGCCCGCGCGCTCCTTGATCTGAGCGGGTTTGGCGGCGCGCGCTGCGATGTTCATGCGCACGTTCTTCGCGTATTCGACGGGCTTGAGATGCTGCGGTTTTTCGCCGAGTCGTTCGATCACGGCATCGGCAAACTCCGACGTGCCTACTTTTTGTTTGCTGGTCCCCGCTTTGTAGATGTCGTAGGTGTGAATGCCGTCTTCGATAGCGCGCAGCCAGGCGTTGTGGACGCGCTCGGCGGCCTCGCTCTGGCCGATATGGGTGAGCATGAGCAACGCCCCATGCATGAGCCCCGATGGGTTCGCGAGGTTTTGGCCGGCACGCCTCGGAGCCGAGCCGTGGATTGCTTCGAACATCGAGCAGTGGTCGCCGATGTTTGCGGAGCCCGCTAGGCCGACCGATCCGGTGATCTGCGCCGCCACGTCCGACAAGACGTCGCCGTAGAGATTCGGCATGACCAGGACGTCGAAGGTTTCGGGCGTATCGGCCAACTTGGCCGCACCGATATCGACGATCCAATGCTCGTTCTCGATATCGGGGTACTCTTGAGCGATCTCATCGAAGACCTTGTGGAAGAGCCCGTCGGTGATCTTCATGATGTTGTCTTTGGTGAAGCTGGTGACTTTCTTGCGCTTGTTCGCGCGCGCGTATTCGAAAGCATAGCGAACGATGCGCTCGCTGCCCGGTCGGGAGATGAGTTTCAAGCACTGGGTGACCTGATCGGTTTGCCTGTGCTCGATACCGCCGTAGACGTCTTCCTCGTTTTCGCGAACGATGACGAGGTCCATGTTCGGGTGTTTGGTCGCCACGTACGGGTGGAGCGACGCGCAGGGGCGCACGTTGGCGTACATGCCGAGCGTCTTGCGGACCGTAACGTTGAGGCTTTTGAATCCACCGCCCTGCGGGGTAGTGATCGGAGCCTTGAGAAAAACCTTGGTGCGCCGCAGCGTATCCCACGAAGCCGGTTCGATGCCGTTGCCGAGGCCGCGTTTATAGACGGATTCTCCGATCTCTATGCGCTGGATGTCGAGCTGCGCGCCTGCTCCCAGAATCATGCGCAGCGTTGCGTCCATGATCTCTGGCCCGATGCCGTCTCCGTAAGCGACGGTAATCGGCGTTTTCTTGGCGGTCGGGATCGTGGTCACCGGGATGCTCCTTCTTCTTCCTTAGAGGGGAATGATGGCAGGCATTCGTTCTGCGGCCGCAGCGTACCGCCTCGACTTTTGTCGGGCGGTTGGACGATCGCCTATGCCGCGACGCAGCGGAACTTGGCGTACGCGTACGGATAGTCTGCATAGAACCAATTTCTGAAACTGCGGCGAATGAGTTCTCGGCCGGTGACTGGCGATGCACCCTTGAGCACGAAATGGCGACCGTCGAAAAAGTCGCTGGAATACGGCGGATAGGACGCCATCGCTTCGAAGCCTGCGAAAGGCGCGAACGGGGTCGCGGTCCACTCCCACCCGTTTCCCACCATATCGTGCACTCCCCAGTCACTCGCGCCGGCCGGATGCACGTCGACCGGTTCCGGATCGTAGCGCTCGAAGTTGAAATTGCCGTGCCGAGGCTGGGGTGCATCGTCGCCCCATGGGAAGGGGCGTTCCGCGCCCGCGCGCGTGCCGTACGCCGCCCGGTGGTACTCGGCTTCCGTCGGCAGGCGTGCGCCGCGCCAGCGAGCGTACGCCTCGGCTTGGTCGTGCGACGTATAGACGGGCCACGACAGGGGAAGTTGCAGCTCTTCGAAGGCGGCACGCAGTCGCCATCGGCCGTCGCGCTCCACCCAAAATGGGGGCGGGGGAGCGCCGTCGCGCACGAAATCGAGGTAATCGCCGTTGGTGACGGGGTATCGCGAAATAGCGAACGCGGGAACGTACGCTTCGTGCCGCGCAAATTCGTTGTCCCATCCGAACGGGATCGCGGCACGGTCCGCTCCGATCGTGGCGATGCCGGCCGCAACGGCGACGTATTCGGGGGGCGGCGGCTGCGTCTCGCGTGCTTGCGCCGCGAGGAATCGTTTGCGATCGTACGCGAGCTGGTGGACGATGTAGAGCAGGGTCTCGTGGTGCATCTGCTCGTGCTCGAGCAGGGTATAGACGGCCTGCGCGCCGACGAGGCGGGGCACGCTCGCATCGTCGATCCGCGCCGACGCGAGCGCGGCGAGGACGCGCGCGTCGCAAGCGCGGCCGAACGCGGCCGTCTGCGCGGCGGTGGGCCAGTCGCGTCGCTCGTGACGGGCTGCGTCGTCGAGGCTGCCCGGATCGATGCCGCGTTCGAAGAGGCGCTCTAAACGCTCGTCTACCGGGCCCTCACGCAGCGCCCGCCGGTTGAGGGTGAGCAGACTGAACGCAGGCATGTGACCGTCGTAAAATGCGAAGGGATGCCGTAACGGGATCGGTTTTTCGTAGTACGCGTCCGCGGCCGCGAGGGCGAGGATTCCGGCGGTGCGCCTGCGGTTTCTCCGGTACCAAGCGGCTAGGCGCTCGCGGTCGAGCACGCGTTCTCCGGCTGCGTCCCTTAGTGGGCCAGGTACTCGCGCAGGCCATGGACGCCGCCCTCGCGACCGAAGCCGGATTCGCGGTAACCGCCGAACGGAGAGCTCGGGTCGAAGAGGTTGAAGGTGTTGCACCAGACGACGCCCGCGCGCATGCGCTCCGCGACGTACATGTTCTTGCTGCCCTTGTCCGTCCAGATTCCTGCGGAGAGACCGTATGGCGTATTGTTCGCTTTCTCGATCGCCTCGTCCGGGGTGCGGAAGGTCAATATCGAGAGTACGGGGCCGAATATCTCCTCGCGCGCGATTCGGTGCGACTGCTGGACGCCCGTGAAAAACGATGCGGGGAAATAATATCCGCGCTCCGGAAGGGCGCACGACTGCTGTACCAGCGTTGCGCCCTGATCGATGCCGCTACGCACCAACTCGCGAATCTTGTCCAGCTGCGCCTTCGAATTGACGGCGCCGATGTCGGTATTCTTATCGAGCGGATCGCCTAAGCGCAGCGTCTGCAGCCGCTCCGTGAGCCGTACGACGATTTCGTCGTGTACGTTCTCCTGCACGAGCAGCCGCGAACCCGCGCAGCAGACGTGTCCTTGATTGAAGTAGATGCCGTTGACGATCCCTTCCACGGCTTGGTCCATCGGCGCGTCGTCGAAGACGATGTGCGCGGCCTTGCCGCCCAGTTCGAGCGTCAGGCGCTTCTTCTTGCCGGCAATCGCGCGGCGGATCGCTTTCCCCACCTCCGTGGAGCCGGTGAAGGCGATCTTGTCCACGTCGGGGTGCTCGACTAAGGCGGCGCCGGTCGCGCCGTCGCCGGTCAGCACGTTGACGGTGCCGGGCGGAAGGTCGGCTTCCTGGACGATCTGCGCGAGTGCGAGCGCCGTCAGGGGCGTCGTCTCCGCCGGTTTGAGGACGACCGTGTTGCCGCATGCCAGCGCGGGTGCGATCTTCCACGCCGCCATGAGCAGCGGAAAGTTCCAGGGAACGATCTGACCGCAGACGCCGATGGGACGGGCCTCGCGCCCGGCGCGCATCGCCCACTCCAACTTGTCCGCCCAGCCGGCATAGTAGAAGAAATGCGCGGCGGAGGTTGGGATATCGAAATCGCGGGATTCCTTGATCGGCTTCCCGCCGTTCATGGTTTCCAGCACCGCCAGCTCGCGCGAACGCTCCGTGATCGCGCGAGCGATGCGGAAGACGTACTTGGCGCGCTCGGCCGGCTTCATCTTAGACCAGTATTTCTCGTAGGCTTTGCGCGCCGAGCGCACGGCCCGATCGACGTCCGCGGCGCCGGCGTAGGCGACCTTCGCGAGGACGTTTTCGTTCGAGGGGTCGACCGTATCGAAATACCGTTCGCTCTGGGGCGCGACCCAGTTGCCGGCGACGAAGAGACCGTAATGCTCGCGTATCTGCGGCTTGGTGGTCTCTGGGGCGGGAGCGTATTCGAGGCTCGTCATCGCATGCGTACCTTTGGGTTAATCCTTGGGAAAATAGTCGGGCCCGGCATAGTTTCCGGTGAGCTGCTTTTCGTACTGCATCAGGAGGTCGTCGAGCAGCGAACTCGCCCCGAGTCGGAAACGCTCCGGCGTAAGCCAGGCCTCTCCGAGCGTCTCGTTGACGATGACCAGATAGGTGAGCGCCTGTTTGGTCGTACGCACGCCTCCGGCGACCTTCAGGCCGACCGCGCGGCCGGTACGGCGCGCGTAGTCTCGAATGGCCTCGCACATGACCACGGCTACCGGAAACGTGGCGTTGGTTCCCACCTTTCCCGTCGATGTCTTGATGACATCCGCTCCGGCCTCCAAGGCGAGGTCGCTGGCTCGGCGTATGGCATCGTAACTCCCGAGCTCCCCGGTCTCGAGAATAACCTTGAGGTGCAACTCGCCGCAGATGCGCTTCACGGCGACGATCTCGTCGTAGACCGATCGGTCCTTTCCGGAGAGGAAGGCGCCGCGGTCGATTACCATGTCGATCTCGTCCGCCCCGGCCGCGATTGCGGCGCGCACGTCGTCCAGTCGAACGGCGGGTGAGGAGAGACCGCTCGGGAAGGCAGTCGCGACGGATGCGACCAGCACGCTCGACCCGCGCAGCGCGTCTTTCGCGACCGCTACGAGACTGGGATAGACGCAAACGGCCGCAACGCTGGGGATATCGGGCAGATGCTGCGCGGGCCGGATCGCCTTCGCGCAGAGCGAACGCACGCGCCCTTCGGAGTCCTTGCCTTCCAGCGTGGTCAGATCGATGCACGCCACCGCCAAGCGGATGCCCGCGATCTTAGAAGTGGTCTTGATCGACCGTTTTGCGAGCGCGCCGGCGCGCGCCTCGAGCATGACGGCATCGACGGTTGCGGGCATCAGAGCGCCAGCCGGTTGGGCTTCGCCGCACTTTGAAGAGCCATAGAGGAACCAACTTTGCGGGGCGGTCCAACGGGCCCTTCGAATTTTGAAAGACGGCGACACCGTGACGTTGCGCATCGCGTGCGCGCGCCCGGGCGTGCTACCCGCTCAACCTTGGGCGCGCGACAAAGCGGTACTGCCCCGGAGCCCATTCGCAGCGGCTCCCGTCGAGCAGGACGAAGGACTCGTAGCCGTCCACCTCGGGATTGAACTCTGCGTTGCATGCCTTGGTCGCCGGCCAGTCGATGCGATCGTCTTTCCGGGCGTGCGCGCGAGCTTTCACGTAGGAAAACTGCGGAGATTTGGCGAGCGTGTTGAGGTCGTTAGCCAATCGTTGAGCGTCGTTCATCTATTCGGCGACCGCCGCGCGCTCGGTGGCGTGGAAGCCGTCGCTGCGATGGCTCCCGTCGCAAAATGGCTTGGTCGCGGAGCCTCCGCAGCGGCACAACGCGACGTTCTCGCCCGCCGCCGCGTAGACGTTCCCGTCGGCGTCGGTCAGCGTTAGCGGGCCCCTGACCAGGTATGGCCCGCTTTCCCGGACTTTGATGGTTGTTTCGGTCACGGCGGCTGCCTTCCTCACATCTGTCGGAGTCACGGGTTATCATCGGTAGTACCCTCTGCATTCGCGGAAGGGAGTGAGATTCCAGCCGCGGTAAGTATGCAGCGACTTCACCAAACGGTTCGCTTTGGAGGTGTAGCATGAAACGGCCGACCTTTCTTCCGTTGGTTCTTTTCGTTATTGCGGCCATGCTGCCGGCAACGTTGCTGCTCGTTCGAAACGGGCCGCCGCAGCCCGCGGCCGCTGCCGTGCTCCCGACCCCGACCCCGACCCCCGTCGGCATTGCCTACGACGAAATCACGCGTATGGCTTTTGGCAACGCTACGCCGCCGCCGCCCGGCTCGTTCCAACCGGATTACCGGCGCATCGTCGCCGACATCCCGCCGGCCAACCAACCGGCGCCCGCCGCTCATGGCCTTAGCGGAATGCTCGGCCGAATGATGGGCGGGCAGAATATGGCGCAGATGGAGAGCGGTCTGAACATGATGCGTGACGGTACGCTCAAGCGCTACACCTTCTACTGGGTGCGCGGGTGGATTCGAATCGATGATCCGGCCACGCACACGGCTCAGATCGAGAAGTGCAGCGAGCACCAGACCATTCTGCTCGACCTCGCTCGCAAAACCTACCGCATCGTGGAGATGACCGAGGGCGGGAGTGCACCGCCTCCGCCGCCGGCCCCGCGCTACGGCCCGGCCCCGCCACCGGCGGGACCCGGTTCCGGCGTCATGACCGTCTCCAACAAGGTGCAAGCGCTCGGCCCGAAGACGCTCGAAGGTATTCACACGCGCGGTTTTACCACGACGGCCTCGATGGAGATGTCGAAGGCGACGGGCACCTGCTCCAACGGCGCCTACGGGGCCGTGACCGTGGAGTACATCTCCGGGATCCACAAGCCGCGGGCATACTGCCCGCTCCCGAGGACGCGGGCGATGGGCATGGGCGGAATGCCGGGCGCGCGGGGCGGCTGCAAGCCGCGCATGGTCGTCCGCAGCAGCGGTCCGGCCAAGCCGTCGGGCTACCTCGCGATGTATCGCCGAACGTCGTTCAAAGCCGGCAATAACGCCGAAGCGCATGGAGCCGGCGGCGCGTTCGTGATGGAGCGCGGAAACGTAGACTGGTTCTACAACCCGGACGTCCCGGCGCTCTTTTCCATCCCGGCCGGTTTCAAACAGATCCGCTAACTCCGAGGTAGTCGTAGAACGGGGCGAGCGTCAGCCGATGACCGGTGAACCGCTCGACTTCGCTGCGCTGGTCGAGTACGGCCCCCAGCTCAAGGATCTCGCGCCGCAGGCGCGTGCCCGTTGCCGGATCGGTCAGCCCGTCCCGTTCGAGAACGCTGAAGATCTCCTGCGCGTACGGGCGCGACCAAAGGCTGTCGTAACAAGCCACGCCATCGGAATCCATAAGTGCCTCGAACGAGATCGGCGGTTGGGTGGCCGTTGTGGTATCGAGGAGCGGCCCGCGCATCTGGTACTCGAGCTCCAGCCTGGCGGTGGAGAGGCGCCTCGCCGTAAAGAGCGGCCGATCGATCCGGCTTCGCTCGATCGCGGCCTCGACAAGCGCGGCAGGCGGTGAGGCACCGGTCAGCGGATCGGCGCCGATCGATTCGAGGATCGCCTTCTGCCCGGCGTAGTTTTCGAAGATCTGGGCCGGTAGGTTCGCCATATCCCGGTCGGCGGCCACGGCGAGCGTCTCGTACGGCGCGGTGGAGAGCAGTGCCGCTAGATTGCTCCCGGCCGCTCCGAAGAGGCGTACGAGGTCCGCATAACGCAGCAGCGACGGCTTGCCGGGAGCCGCAGGCGGCACGTCTCCGAGAATCGCGGTGACCTCCGGCCGGAAGCCTCCTCCCGGAAGCTTTCGGGCCGGCAAGAGCGTGACGTACCTGAAGCCCTGGTAGGAGGCTGGCAGGGCGTGCAGGTCGACGTAGGTCGTCCCGAGCAGGCGCCCGTCGGTTGCATCGCTGATCTGGTATACCGCCACCCGAGATTTCCAGGCAACGGCTCCAGGTAGCGGCACAAAATCGACGCCCAGCGTTCCGCCCAGCAGGTCGAAGACGGCGGCGAGCGTGTGCCGCGCGGGAAAGTAGGCGCGAAGCGCGCCCCGCACCAAGGGGTAGCGCATCGATCTCTCGATCCGATCGTAGTAGAAGAGGTCCCACGGTTCGAGTTTGGCTGCCGGGTCTGCCGTTCGTTCGGCCTTTATCGCCGTCAGCGCCGCGAGATCCGACCGTGCTGCCGGCATCAGCGCGGCGTCGATCTCTCCGAGGAGTTTGAGAACGCGGTCGGGCGTTCTCGCCATGCGAGTGGCCAGGCGATAATCGTCCCACGACTCGTAGCCAAGAAGATGCGCGATGCGGTCGCGAAGCGCGATGGCGCGTTCCACGAGCTTCGCATCGCCTGCGGCGCGCTTTTCATAGGCGAGGTAAAAGGCTCGGCGAAGCCGCTCCTGCGGTTCATGCCGCAGGAACGTGCGCGCCGCCCGGCGGTTCGCCGGCACGTCGCGCAGGATCGCAGCGTGGAGACTTCGTTCAAACTCTAGCCGAACCGCCTCGAGTTCAACTTCTCGCCGCTGCAGTTCGGCACGGCGTGCGGGAGCCGCAGCGGCGCCGGCGCGCCGTGCCCGCTGCAGCCAGCGGGCCACGAGCGCGCGATGTGCAGCATCTCGGCCGACTCCGCGGCGCCGTGCCCGGGCGAGAGCTGCGTAGAGGCGAGGCTCGGAGGCGAGTCCCTGCAGAAACGACGCCACGCGATCGCGGCACGCCAGCGAGGCCGCACGCACCGGGGCGTCCGGCGATACCGCCCGGAGAAACCGATCGACTGCGGTGGCGTCGTGCAGATCGGCCGTAAGGTCTTCCAGCGGGAGCACGATCGAGGCATATGACGGCGCGCTTTTCGCAGCGAGAAGAATCTTCGAACGCCGCCGCGCTACCGAGAGCGCGTTCGAGCACGAGCGCGCGATCTGGCCGGCGGAGCGGTGCCAGGGCGGCTGGGACGGCTGGGCTCGCGTGGCGGCCAGCAGAAGCGCGCAGAGGAGCGCGGGCAGGATTCGCGTCACGAAAAACCTCGACCGGGATCCGCGAGGAACGATAGGAGTCTCGGATCATTACGCGGTGATGAGGAGAGCCCCTGGAAGGTTTGGCGGCCGGTTCGGTGGCTGCCGCCCGTGGGCCGCGTATGCTATGATACCTCGGCCATGGCGGGGGTTGGGCTTCGCGCGGCGTAATCTCGTGAACCCCGCCAGGACCGGGAGGTAGCAACGGTAAGCGAGTCCTTACGGGTGCCGCGAACCACCTATCCCCCGCCGTGGTCCAGAATCTTTGACAATCGATATGCAGATACTCATCATCGCCTCATGCGCCTCGTTCTCGGGTGCGCTCCTCGCCCTGCTCGTCTACCACTTCGCCGTGGTACGCCGGTCGCTTAAGGGCGTGCGCGGCAGCCTTGCCGTCATCGACGGCCTCCTGGGCGGGAAGGCCGGGACGGCCACGAACCGTCTCACGGCGCTGGAAGATATCGCAGCGGAACAGCGGTCCTTCTTGGCGGGTATCCAGGCGCGGCTAACCGAACTCGAAGGCCTGGCCCGAACGGATATCTCGCGGATCGGCTTCGAACGCTACGATGCGTTCGACGATACCGGCTCCGAGCTATCGTATGCCTTAGCCTTGCTCAATCGCGAGGGCGACGGGGTCGTGCTGACGAGCATCTACTCCCGCACGGATTCGCGAACGTTCGGCAAAGCCGTAGGGAGATTCGAGCCGGTCGTACATGCGTCGCCGGAAGAGTTGCGCGCCATAGCCAGCGCGCGCGATCGGAGGTAACGAGCACTTCGTGAACGTCAAACATTTCATAAAGGAGCGGTATTTCATTAAAATCGTACCGGCTCGCGGTGACGCAATCCATCGATTTGAAGTAACCCGCCGGCATATCATCGCCAGCGCGAGCGCTCTGCTCGTTCTCGTGTGCGCGTCTGTCGGGTTCGGCGCTTGGCAGGTCGTCCAGGCGCACGCGCAGGTCGCCGCGCTGCGGTCGCTCACCGTGCGTCAGAGCTCGCAGCTGCGCTCGATCGCGTCGAAGACCTCGGCGATCGGCATGCAACTGCGGGGCGTGCAAAAGCAAGATCGGGAGATCCAGGAGCTGATCGGCGTGAAGGCCGCTAGCGCTGCGCCGACGAGCAAGCACGTGAAGCCCGTGCGCCTAGATGGGCGCAACCCCATCGGGCAGGTCACGCGAAACGTAGACAGCCTGCGGGCGAGCGTGGCGCAGACGAGCGCGCTCTCCGATATGCTGCGAACCATGGCGATGCACGTCCTCAACGTCCGGCACATCTACGAACTGGCGCGCGCGAAGGCGATCGCCGCGATCCCGTCGATCGACCCGGTTGCGGGTGCCGCGATCGTCGGCTGTTTCTGCTACCGTACCTACCCGGACGTGGAGTTCCACGAAGGGGTCGATCTCGCGGCGAACTACGGGGCTCCGGTGCGCGCGGCCGCCGCGGGCACGATCGTGAGTGCGGGGTGGGACGGAGGCTACGGCATCAAAGTCGATATCGATCACGGAAACGGGTACCACACATGGTACGCGCACCTTTCGCGCGTCGACGTGCGCGTCGGCCAGCACGTCTTCAAGGGCGAGACGATCGCGCAGGTCGGATCGACCGGCTTTTCGACCGGACCGCACGTCCACTATCAGGTGATGCTCGACGGTACGCCCATCGATCCGACGCCGTACCTCCACGGCATCCCCGCCGGGATCCTGGCCTCGCTCGCCCCGAAGCCCAGCGGAGCCTAGCGCCAGCACCCGTGAACTCCTTGCTCTGTTCCTTCCTCAACGGTCTCCATACGGTCATCTGGATCTACACGATCATCATGTTGATCTACGCCGTGCTCTCTTGGATCCCGGATCTTCGTGGGCGCTGGAGCGACGCGATCGGGATGCTCGTCGAGCCGGTGCTGGCGCCGGTGCGGCGTATCATCCCGCCCATGATGGGGCTGGACCTCTCTTTCTTGGTCGTAATCGTGCTGCTCCAACTCGTCGACAACGTCATCGGTCGGTACGCGTTCAACGCGTGTTATCTGTAAGCGTTGACGACCGCTAAAGCCGACTCCCTCCATCGCATGGAGGTTGCGGAACGCGTTCGTAACTTCTGTATCATCGCGCATATCGACCACGGGAAGACGACACTCTCCGACCGTCTGCTGGAACGCACGCGCTTGGCCGGCGGCCGCGATTTCGAAGACCAGGCGCTCGATGCAATGGACCTCGAGCGCGAGCGCGGCATCACCATACGGATGCACCCGGTGACGATCAATTACGTCGCTCGTGACGGCCGGAGTTACCAGCTCAATCTGATCGACACGCCCGGGCACGTCGACTTCGCGTACGAAGTTTCGCGGTCGCTCGCCGCCTGCGAGGGTGCGATCCTTATTATCGACGCCGCGCAAGGCATCGAGGCTCAAACCCTGGCCAACTACCACCTCGCGCTCGAGCACGATCTTACGATCATTCCGGTGATCAACAAGATCGATCTGCCCGCGGCCGACCCCGAGCGCGTGATGGGCGAGGTAGAGGAACTTCTCGTCATCGAAAAAAGCGACTGCATTTTGGCGAGCGCCAAGAACGGCATAGGGGTCGACGATATCCTCGAAGCAATCGTAAGCCGCATCCCTCCGCCCGCGGGACACGCCGATCGTTTGCGCGGCCTGGTCTTCAACGCGCAGTTCGACGCGTACCGCGGCGTCGTCAGCTACGTTCGCGTCGTCGACGGCTGCCTTCGGGCAGGTACGCGGTTCATGTCGATGGCGCACGAGCGCGTGTACGAATGTACCGAGGTCGGCATCTTCAGCCCGCAGATGCAGGCCACCGAGCAACTCGACATGGGCAGCGTCGGCTATGCGATCGCAAACGTGAAGTCGCTCGGCGATATCGACGTGGGCGATACCATTACCGAAGCAAATCATCCCGCGCACGTACCCCTGCCGGGGTATCGCAAGGCGGTCCCCATGGTCTATTGCGGGCTCTATCCGAACGAAGGTGCGGCTTACGACGACCTGCGCGACGCACTCGAAAAATTGAAGCTCAACGACGCTGCGCTGGTCTACGAACCGGAGAGCTCGGTGGCTCTGGGATTCGGTTTTCGGTGCGGCTTCTTGGGTCTGCTGCACATGGAGATCGTCCAGGAGCGTTTGGAGCGCAACTACGCCCTCGACCTGATCGCCACGTCGCCCTCGGTCGTTTTCCGCGTAACCAAGACCGACGGCGAGGTGCAAATCGTCGACAACCCGAGCAAACTTCCGGCCGGCAACTTGATTCGGTTGATCGAGGAGCCCTACGTCAAGGCTACGATCATGACTCCGCCCGATTACGTTGGGTCCATCATGGAGATCACGCAGTCGCGCCGGGGTACGCTCGGCAACATGGAATATCTGCACGACGGCCGCGTGATTCTTACCTACGAAATGCCTCTCGTCGAGGTTATCGTTGACTTCTTCGATCAGCTGAAATCGCGCACGAAAGGGTACGCGTCACTCGACTACGACATGGTCGGATACCGGGAAGGCGATCTCGTCAAGCTCGAGATACTCCTCAACGGCGAGCCTGTGGACGCGCTCTCCTTCATCGTAGCTCGGGAGCGTGCGGCTCAGAGAGGGCGCATCCTTACGGAAAAATTGAAGGAACTGATCCCGCGCCAGATGTTCGAGGTCCCGATTCAAGCTGCGATCGGCGGAAAGATCGTTGCCCGCGAAACCGTGAGCGCCATACGCAAGAACGTACTCGCTAAATGCTACGGCGGCGACATTACCCGCAAGCGCAAACTCCTAGAGAAGCAGAAGGTCGGTAAGGCGCGTATGAAGCGGGTCGGCCGGGTCGATTTGCCGCAAGAGGCATTCATGGCCGTGTTGCGGCTGGAAGATTGAGCGCGAGAAGATCGTGATAACCTTTGTTGCCACCAAGAACCTCGGCAAGCTCGACGAGATGCAAGCGATCTTCGCGACCTCAGCGCTCGAATTGCGTCCCTACGAGGCCTACGCCGAGGTGCTCGAGGGGGAGCGCAGTTACGCCGAAAACGCGGAGCTCAAAGCGGCGGCGCTACGCGCGCAGCTGCAAGCCGCGGGCATCCACGCGGCGGTGCTGGCGGATGATTCGGGGCTGGAAGTGCGCGCGCTTGGCGGGCGTCCCGGAGTGCTTTCGTCGCGTTACGCCGGCTCGGAGGCGGACTGGCCCGCGCGGCGGGCGAGGCTGCTTGCGGAGCTGGGCGAGGTGCCCTCGGCACGACGCGGCGCCAAGTTCGTCTGCGCGATGGTGCTCTTGCTTGCGGACGGAAGCGCGTCCACGGGTTATGGGGAGGTTGCCGGAGAGATCGCCGCGGGCGAGCGAGGAGGAGGCGGCTTCGGATTCGATCCGGTGTTCTATTACCCGCCCGAGGGCGTGACGTTCGCGGAGCTCTCGCCGGAGCGTAAGAACGCCCTTAGCCATCGCCGGCGGGCGGCGGAAGCCCTTCTAAGGACGCTCGCATCGCGTGTTTGACGCCCCAGTCAGCCTTGCGGCGCAGGACGACGTGGCGTATTTTTCGCGTCGGCGCCGGCGCGACGAGCGCGGCCGGCAGCTCTACCGCGACCTGGCCGAGGTTGCTCCGCACGGCGCGTGGATCGCCAAAGAAGAGACCGGAACCCCCATTGGAATAGCCTTCCTCCATGCGTCGGAGGATGAGTCCTACGTAAGCGAGATCTACGTCGAGCCCGGCTATCGCAGGCAAGGCATCGCCTGGAAACTGTTTGCGGCGGCCTCGCTCGATGCCGGAGACGTGACGCGCAGCGGGCTCCTCGAAACCGATCCCGTCGCCGGCTTGGCGTTTTTTCTGCGCTGCGGCTTCTCGCTCCAGACTCCCGTCCTGCGCGTAAGCGGCGCGATTCCGCGCGACGACGACCTGCTCGCAATTGCGGCCGGGCAGTATCGCTTTGCGACCGAACGGATCGATCCGGTGGCCGACCGTACGGCCGTGGCAAGCCTCGACCGGGAGGTGCGGGGCACAGCCAGGCCCTTGGATCACGCCTATTTCGCCGAACGCGCACATGGCGTGGTTTTCCGGCTGGAGGGCGAGTTCGTCGGCTATGCATACGTCTGGCCGGATGGGGGCATCGGTCCGCTGGCAGCTGCATCGGGCGCCTACCTGGTGCAGTTCTTTGCCTACGCGCTGATCGCACTGCGGCGAACGCTGGACGCGTCGTGGTGTAAGGCGCTGGTCCCCGGAACGAACCTACGGATCCTGCGCGTGGCCACGCGCGCGGGGCTGAGCGTCGAGGCCGTGCGCCTGTTCGCGAGCGACGCGGGCGTAGGGGACCTCTCGCGTTACGTCGGCTTCCACCAGCTCCTGTTTTGATCGGGAGGCGGCGGCCGGAGGATTGGCGCAAACAGATGGAAATCTCAGCAGGGTGCAGCGGGACGTAGCTCAGCTTGGTAGAGCGCTTGCTTTGGGAGCAAGAAGTCGCAGGTTCAAATCCTGTCGTCCCGATACGACACCGGGAACGAGGCGCTTGCGCGGGCGTGCTATTCTTG
>JAKAPQ010000159.1 GCA_021806945.1 bacterium
GGTCCGCGCCAGATCATCGCGGTGTCTTCTTTGTCGGTGAGCAGGTTCGAGCTGACGATCTCGATCGCGCTACGGGAGACGGCCGGCACCATCAGCGGCTGGGGGTTGCCTTGCGGCGTCGCGGGCGCGTTCGGATCGGCTTCGATCGCAAGCGGGGTGCGCAGGCCGAAGATCTTCGGAATCGACGGCCCGGTGATATCGGCGTCGAGGATGCCGACGCGAAAATGCTTGCGCCGTAAGCCGACCGCGATCAGCGCGGTCACGAGCGATTTGCCGACGCCGCCCTTGCCCGACATGACGGGGATGACATGCGCGATCGCGGCCCGCCGTTTGAATTCGCCAGGCGCGCGGCGGAGCGGTTCGCGATCGACCTGCGCGATGCTGGGGACGAAACCCGAAAGACGCGCCTGGACGAGCGCGGCGACGATCGGCTCCACACGCAGGCCGTGCGCCTTCGCCCCTTCTTCGATCGTCTCGTATTTGCCGACGCCGCATCCGGCGCAGTGCAGGCCGAAGCGCGTCAAGACGTCGGCCGCGATCGGCAGTTGGGCGACGAGTTCGCGAATATTGGAGTGCGGAGCGATCTCCATCTCGATGTGAGGCATGCCCGGTGCTTCGCCTTCCGCGCAAAGGGGGCCCGCGCGCGGGAAGGGAACCTCGCTGCCTCCGTTATGCAGATTCAACCGATGCGAAGCTACGAGCGCGCGCGAGGCGTCTTGGCGGGCGGCTGCGATTCGCCCGTCCGCTCGGGCTGGGCGGTGGGCGGCGAACCCTTCGTGCAGGTGCGCGGGGATGGCGCGTATGCCTTCGACGAAGACGGCGAGCGCTACGTGGATTACGTCATGGCCTACGGGCCGCTGCTCTTCGGGCACAACCATCCGGCGCTCACCCGCGGGCTCGATGCGCTCGCCCGCGACGGCCTGGTCTACGGGTCGACGCACCCCGAGGAAGTGCGCTTAGCGGAGCGCGTTCGCGCGTACCTGCCCTCGATGGAGCGCATGCGCTTCGTCACGACGGGTACCGAAGCGGTGATGAGCGCGGTCCGCGTCGCGCGCGCTTACACGCGCCGCAACCTCATCCTCAAATTTGCGGGGAACTATCACGGGCACTTCGATCTGGCGCTGCTCGATGCAGGCGCTTCGGCGCACACGGCCGATGCGGCGCGAAGCGGCATTCCCGCGGGCGTAACGCGGGACGTCGCCGTGGCGCGCTACAACGATCTCGCGAGCGTCGACGGCCTGCTGCGCGGGCGCGAAGGCGATCTTGCGGCGATCGTCGTCGAACCGATCGTCGGTAACATGGGATACGTCACACCGGTCGAAGGCTTCCTCGAGGGGCTGCGCGAGCGCACGCGGCGCGCCGGCGCGCTGCTGATCTACGACGAGGTCATCACCTGGCTGCGCTTCGGGCTGCGGGGCGCGCAGGCACGTGTCGGGACCGTGCCCGATATGACGGCGATCGGCAAGATCATGGGCGGCGGCTTCCCCATCGCAGCGTTCGGGGGGCGCGAAGACGTGATGGCCGCGCTCGCGCCGGCCGGATCGACGTTCACCGGCGGCACGCATGCGGGCAACCCGTTCGCGGTCGCGATGGCGCACCGCGTTCTCGACCTCCTCGAGGAGCATCCCGAATACTACGCACGGATGGATGCGCTCGGAAAGCGCCTAGCCGACGGCATTCGGGGCGTCTTCGAGCGGCAGGCTCTGCCGTATGCCGTCGTGCAGCACGAGTCCATCGTCGATTTCAAGTTCCGGCCGGGAGCGCCGAACCGCAACTACGACGACGCCCTCGCCGCCGACAAGGAGGCCTACGCCGCGTACTACCACGCGATGCGCGAGCGCAAGATCTTGTTGCCGCCATCGCAGAACGAAGTGATGTTCGTATCGACGGCGCACACGCAGAGCGATATTGACGAGACGGTCGCCGCGATCGACGCCTCGCTCGCAGCGACCGTCTCGTCGGCGCAGCCGGCGTAGTTCCTAGCCGCGCACGGGCAGGGGATAGGCGACCGGGCTGCGGCGGCCTTTGGCATCGACCGAACGCACGCCCAGGATGTAGTCGTCTTTGTTGACCTTTACGGTCGCCTGCGTGACGTCTCCGACGTTCTCCGAATACTGCCACATCGGAGCGGTCGTCGCGCGCCAGACCACTTCGTACGAGACCGCGCGTGCAACGGGCTTCCAGCGCAAGGTCGTATCGTATCCCAAGTGCTTCATAACCATTTGCGCGTTGCCCGGCTGCTCGGGACCGAGCGCCAGCGCCGCCAGCGCCGCGACGTTCATCTTCGTGACGCGTGCGAGATAGTTGAAGTCGATGTACTTCAGCAGATCTCCGTATTGAACGCCGTTCTGCACCCGCACGTTCTGGTGCTGGTGGGCGAACGTCTCATGCGCTTCGGTAAAGCGCACCGCCGGGAAACCCTGCGCTTGGAACGATTCCTGGTCGCCGCCGCGCAAGAAACGGTCCGCGCGATAGACGAGCGTGGCCTTCATCGGCGGCACGTACTGCTGGGCCGTCTCTTTGACGAATCGTGCGAGTTCGCGCGACGGAGAATCGTTCTCCGAACCGATCAGGTTGACGAATGCAATCTTGGCGTTGTAAGGCAACGCCTCGCTGAAGACTCGCACGCGGTAGGGATCGCGTCCTCCATCGGGCTCGAGCGACGTGCCGACGATGTCGTTGTTGAGATCGGCTGCCACGTGCACGCCCTTGGCGCGCATCTCGCGAGCGAAATGGTTCGAACCCCACAGTCCGAGCTCTTCGCCGTCGAAACACGCGAATACGATCGTCCCGTGGAAACGGGTCGCGGCCATGACCTTGGCGGCCTCGAGAACGGCCGACGTGCCGGAACCGTTGTCGTCCGCGCCCGGAGCGTTGTGGGCGCCGTCGGTGCAGTTGCCGTTGCAATCGTCGTAATGGCTGGACATCACGTAGGTGGCGGCGCCTGCGTCGTCGCCGCGCAGTACGGCGATGACGCTCGACTCCTTTACGGCCCGCGGCGTTCGCGAGATCTTGGGCTGTTCGTACGTATCGAACGAAACCGTCATGCGGCCGTGGCTGCGTTTGGCGTCGGCCTCGAACTGCGATGCGATCCAATCTCGGGCGGCGAAGACGCCGCGCGTCTTGGAGTGCAGGCGGTCGGAGAAATCGTTGCGCGTTCCGAACCCGACGAGCTTGGTATCGTACGCGCGTACGCCGCTTGCCGAGACGGCGGCAACCATGGCGGCGATCTTCGGATCGATCGGTGCGTGGGTGATCGGCGGGGCGACGGCGGCACCGGCGGGTAGGACGGCGCCGGCCAGCGCCGCGAGCGCCAGGTAGGCGATAGCGATGCGAGGCTTCATCCCCGCCACTTCACGATGCCTGGGAATTGTCCTCAGTGCCGTCTTCCTGGCGCCGAAAATAGCGCCCGAGAACGACCGTCGTTCCCTTGCCGGGAACGCTATGCACGGCGAAGATATCGGTGCACCGGCGCATGATCGGCAAGCCCCGCCCCCGCTCGCTCAAGGCTTCGGGAAGGAGCATTCCGGCATTGGAAGAGATCTCGAAACCGCTGCCCGAATCGACGATCGTTGCAAAAATCTTGTCGTCTTCGATCTGGCAGCGGACCTCGATGACGCTTTCGGCCCCCGAATGTTCGATAGCATTCGCGGTCGCCTCGCCGACGGCGACGATGAAATCGTCGAGTTCCAGGCACTCGACGGAGGAACGTTCGACGAAGGCGAGGATCTCGTCCCGAACGCTCTTGCCGAAGCAGGCGTTGGGGGGGATGCGAACCTTCAGCGGCCGCCTCGCGCGGCCACCCAGCGTCTGGTCGGGGCAGTCGTCGCCCCGCATCATCGCGCGCCATCCATGTGCCGCTATAGAGTCTACCGCATGGAGGGAGAATTAAAACCCCCGTGAGAGCAGATTCCGCCCCCGCGGTCGTGTACGTTCTGCGCTGCCGCGACGGCTCGCTCTATACGGGCTGGACCGGCGACTTGGCGAGGCGCGTGCGCGCGCACGCCACGGGCCGCGGTGGGAAGTACACGAGGTCACGCTTGCCCGTAACCCTGCTCGCTTGGTGGAACGAGCCCGACGTCTCCGCCGCTCGCAGAGCGGAGGTGCGTTTCAAACGCCTCTCGCGGCGCGGCAAGCTCGCCGCGCTCGCCGGGAGCCAGGCCTTTGGGAGTCCGGTGCGCAAGCCTCCCGGACTGCTCGACACCCCCACACTCGATACTCCCACATATGAAAGAAGCGCGATGACTATCCATACCGCCCCCACGGGCGACGACCTGGCGGCGTACGCCGAGAAGGCGCGTACCTCTGCGGTCCGCATCTCCACCCCGAAGGGCGATATCGTTTTTACGTTTTTTGCCGACGACGCACCGCGGCATTGTGCGGCCTTCGTGAAGCTCGCCGAGGCGGGATTCTACGACGGCTTGACGTTTCACCGGGTCGAGCCGGGCTTCGTCGTGCAAGGCGGCGACCCGTCGGGCAACGGCACCGGGGGGCCCGGGTACCGGCTCGCGGCCGAGTTCAACGACCGGCCGCATCTGCGCGGCACGGTTGCGATGGCGCGCTCGTCGGACCCGCATTCGGCCGGATCGCAGTTCTACATCTGCTTGGGCGACGCGCGGTTTCTCGATAAGCAGTACACCGTTTTCGGAGGGATGACCGACGGATTCGATGCGCTCGACGCGATCCGCGTCGGCGATACGATGACGCGCGTCTCGGTGGAGCCTGCTAGCGGGGCACGCTGATATAGGTACCGCAACCTGCTAGTGCGGCTTCTTCCCGCGCTCGATCGACTCTTTGCGGCGCCGCTCCATCTCTTGCAACTCAAAAAACATGACGTCCACGACTTTGTCGACCTCGGCGACCTGCGTCGGCGGCGGCTCCTCGTGCTTGCGCAGCGGCGGCTTCGG
>JAKAPQ010000160.1 GCA_021806945.1 bacterium
CGCGCTCTAGGTCGAGCAGATGCGAGGCTCGGCGGTTGATCCAATAGCCGACCATCGCCGCCAGCACGATCCCGACCGCGTTTACAATGGAGCCCCACAGCGGGCCGAAGATGGCGCCGTTCATGACCGCCAGCGCATCGGTCACCGAGAACGGTGCCGATGCGACGGCGGTAAAGACGGCGGTTGCCAGGGGATAGGCGAACGGACCGATCGACCGAATCGTATGCTCGACGATGGGCTGGAAGCGGATAACCAACGCAGCCAGCGCAAAGGAGACTGCCAGCATCCCAAAGGCGCCCAAACGCCTGCGAAAGGTTCTCACGCACCCATGATCGTGCGACTGCTCATCACTGCTCTATGCGCCGTCGGCCTCAATGCCTCCGTCTTGCTCTTTCGCAAGGCTCGGCGGGCGGCTCGAGGCGAACTGACCGAGCCTAGCGTCGTTGAGAGCCCGCGCGCCCGGATCTTCGGCGGCGTCCCCAACGCGGCCATCGGCCTGGTCTACTATATTGTGGTTCTCGCGGTCGTCTGGCTGGCGCCGTTCCCGCCGCTGCTTTGGGCCGTCCGCACGGCCGCTCTCCTGGCCGCGCTCGCCTCGCTCTACCTCGCGTACAGTCTGCTCTACGTAACCCGGCGGTCGTGCCCGTATTGCTGGAGCGCCCACGCCGCAAACTGGCTGCTGCTGCCGCTGCTCTTTCTCTAGCGCTCCAGATCCTCGATCGCGGCGCGGTCGGCCGGATCGCCGCTCGGCGCGGTCTCAAACCACGCGTCGAGGATAGCCGACGCAGCGGGAATCGTGGTCGTGCGCAGGCTCAGCGCGAGGACGTTCGCGTCATTCCAGGTGCGGGCGCCCGCCACAGTCGACGCGTCGTCACAGAGGGCGGCACGCACCCCGGGCACCTTGTTGGCCGCAATGCTCACGCCGGTGCCCGTCCAGCAGCAGACGACGCCGCTCGCACAGTCGCCGCTCGCGACGGCTTCGCCGACGCGGCGCCCGACGCGAGACCATGCCCGCTCCTCCCCTTCCGCCAGCGCGCCGAAGAGACGCACCGCGTAGCCGCGCTCTTCGAGCAGGCGGCGCAGCGCGATGGTGAGATCCGTAACTTCGTCGCTGCCCAGCGCGATGCGCATCGTGCGCGTTCCGAAGCGTTAGGTTCTAACGGTGATGACGTCGGCGTCGAGCGAGCCGTCAGGCTGGCCGCGGCCGCTGACGTAGACGGTCTGGCCGGGCTTGATCGTCCAACCGCGCGGATTGATGATCGTACCTTGGTGCAAGTACACCTGGCGATAACGATAGAGCGGCATGCGGACCTGCATATCGAACCGGCGGAAGTAGGTCACCGTTCCGGCGACGCTGTTCGGGTCCCAGCCGAAGACGGGCTTGACGAGGTTGCTCAGCGCGTCGATCACGTCGTTGATGATATTGCCCGCTGGAGGCAGCGTTGGTATGGCGCTCGGGGTCGGGCCCGGCGCAGGGCTCGCGGCACTCGGCGCGGGCGACGCGCTCGAGGCCGGCGCGGTGGAGGCGGCTCCCGGCGCGGCGGAGAGCGCGGCCAGCGAGAACAGGATGGCGGTCAGCGCACCGACAAGACGCATCTTCATAGCTCGTCAACGAGTAGCCGATTAGAAGGGTTCCGAACTGCGCTTGGCCGCCACCGTCATGCTCGTCCGCCCGGCCGAAGGCGCCGGCGGTTTCGACGTTTTCATGCTCAGGCGCAGCGCCCAGAGCGCCTTCGTCCCGGACGTCTACGTCTTCCCGGGAGGGACGCTCGACCCGCAAGACTCAAGCCCCGAGGCGCGAGCGCGAACGCGAGGCCTCGAAGGCTCGGGCGTTCGCGACGCGTACCGAGCCCAGAGCGCCGGCCTCATGGTTACGGCCCTACGCGAGTTGTTCGAGGAAGCCGGCGTACTGCTTGCGTGCGATGCCGATGGCCGGCCGCTCGGCCGTGCAGATCTGCGCGAGCGTACGGAGCGGCTCGCCGGGGCCCGGCAAAACCTGCAGAGCGGCGAGATGGCTTTCGCCGATATCCTCGCGCAACTCGACCTCTATGCGGATGCCTCCGCGCTCACGTTATTCTCGAGGTGGATAACGCCGCCGAGCGAACCGCGGCGTTACGACGCGTATTTTTTCATCGCGCGAGCCTCGCGCGATCAAGTCGCGCGTGCGGACGCGCACGAAACGCACGACGGCCTGTGGATCGCTCCTCGCGAAGCGCTCGAACGCCGCGATACCGAATCCTTCCGTTTGGTTTATCCGACGATCAAACATCTCGAACGGCTCGCAGCATTTGGCGACGTCGACGCGCTGCTCGAATTCGCCCGCAGCAAACCGATCTTCAGCATCATGCCGCAGGGAACGCCGGAACGCGGTTTCAGCATACCGGCGGAGTTGGAGCATGCGTGGTGAGCGATTCGCGCGTACTCTTGGTGCGAGCGCCCAACCCTTCGCCCATGACGCTTACCGGCACGAACTCGTATCTCATCGATTGCGGCCGCGGGAAAGCGATCTGCATCGATCCCGGACCCGCGATGGCGCGCCACGTCGAGGCACTACTCGATGCGGCACGCGGTTTCGGCGCCCGCATCGAACTCGTCTGCGTCACCCACGGGCACCCGGATCACGCGCCCGCCGCGGCGATGCTGGCGAGTACCGCCGGCACTCGAGTGGCCGCGCATCCCCGCGCTACGTTCGCGCACGACGACGTCCTCGACGGCGCTCGGCTGCAGGTCG
The DNA here is from genome assembly GCA_021806945.1 of bacterium. Lineage (GTDB taxonomy): Bacteria > Vulcanimicrobiota > Vulcanimicrobiia > Vulcanimicrobiales > Vulcanimicrobiaceae > JAJYFL01. Next base: position 2,732 of record JAKAPQ010000160.1, read on the forward strand.
GCGACGTCGAACTACTCGCGGTCGACGCACCCGGTCATACGTTCGATCACCTCGTCTTCTACGAGCCGCGCGAACGCGCGCTCTTCACCGGCGACGTCGTGCTGGGCACCGGGACCGTCGTCATCGCACCGCCGGGCGGGGCGATGCGTCCGTACGTGCACACGCTCGAGCGCCTCGCGCGCGAGTTTCCGGAGGCGCGTACGATCTTCGGAGGGCACGGACCGCCCGTCACCGATCCCGCGGCAAAACTCCGGGAGTATATCGCACATCGCAGGCTGCGCGAGAACGAGCTGCTCGCAGCACTCGCGACGGCGCCGCAGACGATCCCCGATCTGGTCCGGTCCATCTACTCGCAGACGGAGCCAGTCCTTTTCCCGGCGGCCGCACGGCAGATGCTGGCCTATCTCATCGCGCTCGAAGCCGAGGGACGCGTCGTCTCCCGCGAGATCGAACGCGCGATGACGGCGGAGGAGCGCGTTATGCTCAACCCCGACTGGGAGAGGATCGTGGGCGCCGAGGATGCGGCGGTGGTTCGCGAAGAGCTCGGCGTGATGCTCCGGCTGGACGCGCTGCGCGAATACGCTCTAACAGGGTGAGCGTTCAGTCGATCGCGAGGACGATCTTTCCGAACTGGCTCGCCTGGTTCAGGCGCCGCGCGGCTTCGACGACCTCGCCTATCGCATAGACCCGGTCGATCGCCGGCTGCAGGGCGGCCGATTCGAAGAGTGCCAGCATCGCGCGGAAATCCCACGGACTGCCCATCGACGTGCCGTAGACGTTCAGCTGGTTCCAGAAGAGCGGGAACATTTTTATCGTTGCGTCGCCGCTCGTGCCGCCGTACGTGACGACCCGGCCGCCGGGGCGCACGAGCCCGAGCGCTTTTGCAAAGGCATCGCCGCCCGCCGAGTCGATCGCGAGGTCGACGCTGCCGAAAGCCGCGCGCACCTCCTTCTGCCAGTTCGGCGACGTCGCGTAGTTCACGGCAACGTCGGCGCCCAGCGCCCGCGCCCGCGCCAGCTTCTCATCGCTGCCGGAGGTCACGGCGATACGCGCACCCACGTGCTTTGCGTAGAGCAGCACGAACGTCTGCACGCCGCCGCCGATGCCGGTGATCAGCACGCTCTCACCGGACTTGAGCTTGCCGCGCGTGAAGGCCGCGCGGTAGGCGGTGAGCCCGGCCAACGGCATCGCCGCGGCCGCTTCATAGGTGAGATGCGCCGGCTTCGCATGGACGTTCTCCGCCGGGACGGCGACGTATTGCGCGAAGGTGCCGTCGCGAGGCATGCCGAGAATCGTCGCGCCCGCGCTCCAGACCTCCGGATCGTTGCCCCAGCCGATGGTCGGATCGATGACGACGGGCGTACCGGCCGGCGGACCGGCCACGTTCGCACCGAGTGCGGCGACCTCGCCGGCTCCGTCCGATCCGAGCGTGCGCGGCAGCGCGATGCCCGGATAGAGCCCCTGCGAGATGAAGATGTCGCGGTGGTTGAGTGCGGCAAATCGCACGCGCACCACGATCTCGCCGGGCGCGGCCGCCGGTTGCGGGGTCTCCTCGACGACGAACTTTTCGGGGCCGCCGGTCTCGTGCAGTCGGATCGCCTTCATGGTTCTCCGTTACGTTGGCGACCGTTCCGACTTTGACCCGGCGCGGCGCGCCTCCCGTCTTTAGCAAGTTGCTAAAGGCCCCGCCGCGCTTGCCCGCGTAGAGTAACGGCGTGGATTTCAAAGGTGTCGCGCGCGTCACGCGCTCGTTCAAGATCAAAATCGGCGACCTTCGAGCCGAGGGCGTCCCCGCGGTCCTGGTCGCCGCCACCGGAGTCGTGCTCGCCGCCGCGATCGGGCGCGCCTTGGCCAAAGGTGCCGACCGCCTCCCTGAAACCCTTCGCGCAGCGCGCGAGTTGGCACAGGCGCTGCGCCGAGAGGACCTCCCGCGCCTGCCCGGTCTCTGAGCCGCGATGATCGATAACGATTCACTCGCCGCGTTGATTCGCGCTCACCTGCCGGACGCCGAGGTCGAGATACTCGACCGCACGGGCACGATGGATCACTTCAACCTCACGGTCCGCTCGCGCGCGTTTGCAGGCAAGACGCTCATCGAGCAGCACCAGACGGTCTACGGTGCGCTCAAAGCCGCGTTGAAAGACGGCCGCGT
>JAKAPQ010000161.1 GCA_021806945.1 bacterium
TGCAAGAGAAGACCGACCGGCCGACGGTGTACGTCAGCGGTTCGATCGCCTCGTCGCCGGCCTTCGTGCCGCCGGGCCACGAAGGCACCGTACGCCTGGCTTCAACGGTGGCGAACTTCGGAAGCGAACATTACGGCTTCAACAGGTTACGCAAGGTGACTGACAACATCGGCGCAGCCGTCGAGCTCGGGCAGACCTTCTCCGCCCACGGTTTCGCGCAAGACTTCGGAACGCTGTTGAACGTGCTGGCGGACGGCGAGGAGCATCCCACCTTCCCGGAGCACTGGCTGCGCCTGCAGCGCGAACAACTTGCGAACAGCATCAACACGGAGAACGACATCTCCGGCGTCATGATCGACCGTGCGTTTATGGAGCGGCTGTTGGCGCCGAACGACCCCGGGCTGCGTTATGCGACGCCGCTATCGGTCGCGTCGATCACGCGCGACGATCTCCTCGCCTATACGAAAGCGTACTGGCGCCCGGACTTGACCACGATCGCGATCGTTGGGGACATCACGCCGGAGCAGGCGCGTACGGAAGTGGAACGTGCGTTCGGCTCGTGGAAGAACGCCGGGCCCAAGCCCGACATCTCACAGATGCCGTTGCCGGCGGCTCACCGCGGGTACGCCTATATCGAAACCGCCGCTAACCAAGTCTTCCTGAAGCTCGGTCAGCCCGCAATCCCACGAACGAGCCCGGATTACTACGCGTTTTCCGTGCTCAACCAGATCCTAGGCGGCGGCGGGTTCTTCGAATCACGCCTTTGGCAAGACCTGCGGCAACGTCGCGGCCTGGTCTACAGCGTTCAGAGTACGTTCGAGGCCGATCGCGACCGCGGCGATTTTCAGATCGAATTGAGCGCGCGGCCCGGTAAGGTGCTCCCCGCGATCGCAATCATCCGGCAGCAACTCGAACGGCTTCGGGATCACCCCGTGACCCCGACGGAGCTCGCCGAAGCGAAGACGCGCCTGGTTTCAAGCGCGCTCCTAGCTCAACAATCGGCCGACGCGCAGGTCGGCGAACTGCTCACCATCGCAACTAACGGTCTGCCGCTAGACTATTATGCAACGCTGAACGATCGCTACGCCGGCATTACCGCCGCCGACGTGCAGCGCGTCGCGCGCAAGTATCTGCGGCCGAACCGGCTGATCGAGATCTTTGCCGGACCGACGGGGCCATGGGCGCAGCACGGGATATACTAACGGTCGATCCGGCGACCGGCACCGAACTCGAACGGTTCGCCTACGCGAGCGCCCGCGAAATCGACGAGCGCTTGACCGCGGCACGCGAAGCCTTCGGGCATTGGGGCCGCGCTCCGATCGCTCACCGCGCTGCGCTCCTGCACGCCGTCGCGGCGGCGTTGCGCGCCCAGCGCGAGCCGCTCGCGCAGACCGCCGTCCGGGAGATGGGCAAGCCGATCGCGCAAGCACGCGCGGAGGTCGAGAAATGCGCCTCGTGCTGCGACTACTTCGCACGGCACGCCCAAGCGTTCTTAGCCGACGAGGAGATAGCCGGGAACGCCGCGCGCACCCTGGTCGCATTTCGTCCCCTCGGCGTCATCTTCGCGATCATGCCCTGGAACTTCCCATATTGGCAGGTCGTGCGGGCCGCCGCTCCCGCGCTGATGGCCGGGAACGCCGTCGTTTTGAAGCACGCCGAAAATACCACGCGGTGCGGCCTCGAGATCGAGCGGCTCTTTGCCGAAGCGGGCGCACCCGCAGGACTGTTCGCTACGATGCTGTTGAGCCACGCCGACGCCGACGACTTGATCGCCGACGAGCGCATCGCCGCGATCACGCTCACGGGCAGCGAACGCGCAGGCATCGCCGTAGCCTCTGCAGCCGGTCGATCCTTGAAAAAATGCGTGCTGGAACTTGGCGGATCCGATCCCTTCGTCGTCTTACCCGACGCCGATCTGGACCTTGCCGTGACGACCGCGGTCAAGGCACGCTTTCAAAATAACGGGCAGAGCTGCATCGCCGCCAAGCGCTTCATCGTCCATCGCGATCTCTACGAACGCTTCGTCGAACGCTTCGCGCGCGCGGCTGCGGGCCAGAGCGTCGGCAACCCGATGGACGAACTCAACGACCTCGGCCCGTGCGCGCGTGCCGATCTGCGCGATGCGCTGCACCGGCAGATCACCGCATCGGTCGTGGACGGAGCCCGCATCGTCACCGGCGGCCGGCCGCTCGACCGCGCCGGCTTCTTCTACGAACCGACGGTGCTCGCCGACGCCGGCCCCGGCATGCCGGCGTTCGACGAAGAGACGTTCGGACCGGCCGCAGCGGTTATCTGCGCCGGCGACGAAGACGCGGCAATCGCGCTCGCCAACCGGTCGAACTTCGGTTTGGGCGCATCGATCTGGACGCGCGATACGGCGCACGCGCTGCGCCTCGCGCAGCGCATCGAAGCGGGAGCGGTCTTCGTCAACGGCATGGTCGCGAGCGACCCACGCCTTCCCTTCGGCGGCATCAAGCGCAGCGGCTACGGACGCGAGCTGGGATCTTTCGGCATCCGTGAGTTCGTCAACGTGCAGACGGTGTGGGCCGGCCCGCCGTCATAGCGGCGCGAAGAGCATCTCCAGGTCGGCGGCGTCGAAAGGCTTGCCGGGATCGCGCCGCGCTTCGAACAGCACGTCGGCCAACGCGGCTTTGCGCGACTGCATCTCGAGGATCCGCTCTTCGACGGTACCGACCGTCACGAGCTTGTAAACGAAGACGTGTCGCTCTTGGCCGATACGATGCGCGCGATCGGTCGCCTGGCGTTCGACCGCCGGGTTCCACCAGGGATCGTAGTGGATGACGGTATCGGCGGCCGTCAGGTTCAAGCCCGTCCCCCCGGCTTTGAGACTTATGAGAAAGAGCGGAACCTCCCGCTCCTGGAAGCGCCGCACCGGCGTCGCGCGATCGGTCGTGTCACCGCGCAGCTCGACGAACGGAATCGCGAGCGCGCGGACTTCGGGGACGATCAAGTCGAGCATGCTCGTGAACTGCGAGAAGAGCAGCACGCGCCGCCCTTCTTCGATAAGCTCGGGGAGCATCTCAAGCAAGAGTTCCAACTTGGCCGAGCCGCGGACGCCGCGCGCCGATGCGAGCTTCACCAAACGCGGATCGCAGCAGACCTGGCGTAACTTCAAGAGCGCATCGAGCACGACGATCCGGCTGCGCGAAAGGCCGCGCTGGCCGACTTCCCGAGCCACGCGCTCGTGCATGGCGAGGCGCACGGCTTCGTAGAGGTCGCGCTGTTCGCCGCCTAGTTCGACCCGCTGCACGATCTCGGTCTTTTCGGGGAGCTGCTCCTCGACTTGCGACTTCGTGCGGCGGAGCACGAACGGCCGCACGCGCGCGGCCAGCACCGCCGAACGCTCGCGATCGGCATGCTTCTCGATCGGCGTTCGGAAGACGCGCGTGAAGCGCTTGCGATCGCCGAGCAGACCCGGCATCGCAAACGTGAGGATCGACCAGAGCTCGTCGAGGTGGTTCTCGATCGGAGTTCCCGTCAGCGCGAGGCGCTGCGCCGCATCGAGCCTCCACGCGATCTTGGTCGCCTTGGCCTGCGGATTCTTGATGGCCTGCGCCTCGTCGAGCACCACGATCTCCCAGCGGCGCCCGAGCAGCATCTCGGCATCGCGTACCAGCAGCGGATAGCTCGTGAGCACGATGTCGGCACGCTCGATCTCGGGCACGTTCTCCGCACGATGAGGTCCGTGCAGCGTCAACACGCGCAAGCCGCGCGCGAAGCGCCGGCACTCGCTCGCCCAGTTGGGAAGAACGCTCGTCGGCGCCACGATCAGCGACGGGTGCCCCAAACGGCCCGCGCGCTTCTCGACGAGGATATGCGCGAGCGCCTGCACCGTCTTTCCGAGCCCCATATCGTCGGCCAGGATGCCGCCGAGGTCGTGCGCTCGCAGGAACTGCAACCAGTTGAGACCAGTCTGCTGATAGGGGCGCAGCGTCGCCGCGAAACCGCGCGGAACGCGGACCTCGGCCAGACCGGAGAACTCGCGCAGAGACCGCGCCAGCGCTCGCAATCGTTCGCCGCCCTGCCACTGCAGATGAAGCGACTCCTCGAGATCGTCCAGATGCGCGGCTTGCGCGAGCGTGACGGGCAAAGCCCCGTTAGCAGAGAGCGGGTCGGCATCGTAGAGTTCTACCAGCGTCGCCAGCACGATCTTTAGGCGGTCGGCGGGCAGTACGACGAACGTGCCGTCGGGCAGCGGCGCGTACAGCGGTTCGCCGCTTTCGAGCGCGGCGAGCGACGACTCCGACCGATCGCGCGGCAGGCGCCGTAACGCCTCGACGACGATCGGCAAGAGCGAGATGCGGTGTCCGCCGATCTCGGTGCCGAGATCGAGCTCGAACCAGTGGTTCTCGTTTTCGACGAGGTCGGCGCTCCACGGCGAATCGGCGCGTACGACGCGGTGGCGGAAGCTCGCATCCACCTCGACGCGCCAGCCCTCCTCGCGCAATTGCGGAACGACTCGATCGAGGAACCGCGCCCAACGCGTCTCGCCGCCCTTCGGCGGCAGCGTAAACTCGGTAAGCGTCATCTCGTCGTCGAGGAGGAACGCCTCGAGCCCCAAGCTCTTCAAGCGGTCTTCGGCCGTACGTTCGAAGGCGAAGCGGCGCGGCCAGCGCTTCACATGATTGTCGGCTACGCTCCGAAATTCTTCGCGAAAGTCGAGCGGATCGACGACCGTGCCACCGTAATCGAAGGCCAGCGCCGCGACGTCGTACTCGTCAGCGCGGCGCCACACGGCCTGCACGGTGCGCGTCCGTATCAAAAGACATGGGACCGGATCGTCGGCGAGAACGTCTTCCCCCACCTCGACGCTCGGCGGCTCGACCGCGAACGGCGCCAGTTCGCGCT
>JAKAPQ010000162.1 GCA_021806945.1 bacterium
CCTTACGGGATCCGCCCGTTGCCTTGGGTTCTGCGATAGCCACGATCGTGAAACTCCTTCCTACGCCGGCATTACCCGGATCAGGTGAAACGGTCGACGCTCCCGGCGCCCTCTCAGCCCACCGCGCGCCCCGCCGCGTTCGAGCTCCCGTGTGAGAACCTTTTACCCGTTCGAGCGCTCGAAACCCTCATCGACGCACGGTAGAGGCGCGGGAACCCTCAGGGGCACGCCGCGCCTGCACCGAATGGCGCCGCATGGACGATACGGATCCTCCCCCTGCGCATCGCTCCTCGGCGTTCCCATACGCGCTGCTCGGTGGGTCGCAGCTCGCGGTCGGCGCGGCCGCCATCTTCGCGCGCTACGCGCTGACCGGCGCGTTGCCGTTGGCGGTCTGCGCCGCACGCTTGGTCGTCGCCTCCGCCGTCCTGCTCGCGATCGCCGCCGTTCGTCGCGATTTCACGCGCGTGCCGGCTACGGCGCGCGAGCGCGCGATCCTCATCGCCGCGGGCATCTTTCTGGCGCTGCACTTCGCCGGATGGGTCTGGTCGCTTGAATACACCAGCGTCGCCGTCTCGACGCTGCTCGTTACGACGACGCCGATATGGACCGCGCTCTACGATGCGGTCGTTCGCAAGCACCGCCTCTCGCCGTTCGCGGCCGGAGCTTTCGCCGCAGGAGCGATCGGGCTCGCGCTCGTCGTCGGGTTCAACCACACGACGCCGCCGATTCCGGGCCACGAAAAGATCGGCGCGCTTCTGGCGCTCGGCGGCGCGTTCGCTATCGGAGCGTACTGGATTCTCATTCGGGAAGTACGCGCGCAGTTCTCCACCCGGACGATCGTCACGCGCACGTATTCGTGGGCGGCACTCGCGCTCACGATCGGCGCCCTGGCCGCGCGCGAGCCGGCACCGCCGCTTCACGATACGATCGCTTGGGGCGGGATCCTCGCGATGGCAATCCTTTCGCAGTTGCTCGGTCACACGGCGATGAACGCCTCCCTGCACTGGTTCTCCCCGAGCGCGATCGCATTCAGCACCCTCTTCGAACCGGTGATTGCGGCGCTGCTCGCTCTGCTGCTCTTCGGAGAATCGCTCACGGCGCCGGCGATGCTGGGCGGCGTACTCGTCCTGTTCGCCATCGGCGTCGTCCTACGCGAAGAGAAATTGGAATACTCCATTTAGTGAATTGGACCGGTCCATCGACAGGGGAAGCCGCATGTGGGCAAAAGGGGAGATCATGACGACGAGCAGCAGCCCCTTCGGCGCAAGCAACCCGGCTCCAGAGCCCGACCCGCAAGAGACGCGTGAGTGGCTCGATGCCATAGAAGGCGTGCTCCGGAGCGAAGGCCCCGCGCGAGCGCAGGAACTGATCCAACGACTCGTCGAGGCCGCGCAACGCGGCGGCGCGCACGTCTCCTTAGGCCTCTCGACTCCGTACATCAACACGATACCGCCAGACGAGCAGGCGCTGATGCCCGGCAGCGACGAGATCGAAACGCGCATCCGCCACTACGTCCGCTGGAATGCGATGGCGATGGTCGCACGTGCCAACAAGGACTCGTCGGAGCTCGGCGGCCACGTCGCGAGTTTCGCTTCTGCAGCCACGCTTTACGATGTCGGCTACAACCATTTCTTTCGCGCGCCGTCGGAGGCGTTCGGCGGCGACCTCGTCTTCTTTCAGGGACATTCGGCACCGGGTTTCTACGCGCGCGCCTATCTGGAAGGGCGAATCGATGAGGAGCGGCTGCTGAACTTCCGCCAGGAGGTCGACGGAAAAGGCTTATCGTCGTATCCCCATCCGTGGTTGATGCCCGACCTCTGGCAGTTCCCGACCGTCTCGATGGGACTGGGACCGATCATGTCGATCTACCAGGCGCGTTTCATGCGCTACCTGCACGATCGTGAGATCGTCGACGCCGCCGACCGCAAGGTGTGGGCGTTTCTGGGCGACGGCGAGACGGACGAACCCGAGTCGCTCGGTGCGATTTCGCTGGCCGGCCGCGAACGGCTCGATAATCTCATCTGGGTCGTCAACTGCAACCTGCAGCGGCTCGACGGCCCGGTGCGCGGGAACGGCAAGATCATCCAGGAGTTGGAGACCGTCTTTAAAGGTGCGGGCTGGAACGTCATCAAGGTGATCTGGGGCAGCAAGTGGGACCCGCTGCTCGCCAAAGACGCCACCGGCAGGCTCGTGCAGCTGATGAACGAGTGCGTCGACGGCGACTACCAAACGTTCAAAGCCAACGACGGTAAGTTCGTGCGCGAGAATTTCTTCGGCCGCTATCCCGAAACTGCGGCATTGGTAGCGCACATGAGCGACGACGAGATCTGGGCGCTGCAGCGCGGCGGCCACGATCCACGAAAGGTCTACGCCGCATACAAGGCGGCGTTCGAGCACACGGGACAACCGACCGTCATACTGGCCAAGACGATCAAAGGCTACGGCATGGGTGAAGCCGGCGAGGGGCGCAACGTCGCGCACCAAGCGAAAAAGATGCCCCTCGACTCGCTGCGTGAATTTCGAGATCGTTTCGGCATCCCGGTTTCGGACGACAAGATCGAAAGCATCCCGTTCTACCGGCCACCCGACGACAGCCCGGAGATGCGCTACCTTCGCGCTGTCGGGGAACGGCGCGGCAACTTGCCGTCGCGCCGGCGCAGGTCCACGGCGCTGGTCGTCCCCCCGCTCTCGGCCTTCGCGCAGCAACTCGAGAGCACGGGCGATCGCGAAATATCGACGACCATGGCGTTCGTGCGCATCTTGAACGCGCTCGTCAAAGACAAGCACATCGGCGCGCGCGTCGTCCCGATCGTTCCGGACGAGTCGCGGACCTTCGGCATGGAAGGCATGTTCCGGCAGCTCGGCATCTATTCATCGGTCGGCCAGCTCTATCGCCCGCAAGACGCCGAACAACTGATGTGGTACCGCGAAGACAAGAAGGGGCAGATCATACAGGAGGGCATCAACGAAGCGGGCGCGATCTCATCGTGGATTGCCGCCGGCACGTCGTATTCGACGCACGACGTGCAGATGGTGCCGTTCTACACCTTCTACTCGATGTTCGGTTTCCAACGCGTCGGCGACCTCGCGTGGGCCGCCGCCGACTCGCGGACGCGCGGTTTCCTGATCGGAGCGACCTCCGGCCGAACGACGCTCAACGGCGAAGGGCTGCAGCACGAAGACGGCCACAGCCAGGTCACGGCGTCGTTCATTCCCAACTGCCGCTCGTACGATCCGACGTACGGTTACGAGCTCGCCGTCATCATCCAGGACGGCTTGCGGCGCATGTACGCCGAACAAGAAGACGTCTACTACTACATCACGACGCTCAACGAGAACTATCCGCATCCGGCGATGCCCGCGAACGCCGAAGAGGGCATCCTCAAGGGGATGTATCTCCTCCACGATGGGGGACGTAGCGACGCGAAGGCGCCGCACGTGCAGCTCTTAGGTTCCGGAGCGATCCTGCGCGAAGTGGAGGCGGCCGCGCAATTGCTGCGCGACGATTGGGGCGTCGGCTCCGACGTATGGAGCGTCACGAGCTTCAACATGCTTCGGCGTGACGGCATCGACGCACAGCGCTGGAACATGCTGCACCCGCAGGAGCCGCCGCGACACTGCTTTGTCGAGGAGTCGTTCTCCGGCCGTCGCGGGCCGGCCATCGCCGCAAGCGACTACATTCGAACGTTCGCCGATCAGATTCGCCCGTTCGTTCCGCCGGAGCAACCGGGGCCGGCCCGCCGCTACGTCGCGCTCGGAACGGACGGTTTCGGGCGCAGCGATTACCGCCGTAAACTGCGCAGCTTTTTCGAAGTCGATCGCTACTTCGTGACGCTGGCCGCGCTCAAAGCGCTCTCCGACGACGGCGCGATCCCCGCAAACGCGGCCGCCGAAGCGATCGCGAAGTACGGCATCGACCCGAACAAGCCCAATCCGGTAACGGTTTAGGAAGGCACGGCATACAGGTGAGCGACCCCATCGAAGTTCGCGTACCCGATATCGGCGGTTATGCGGACGTGCCGGTCACGGACGTCTTCGTGAAACCAGGCGACCGCATCGCGGCGAATGACTCCCTCATCACGCTCGAATCCGATAAAGCCTCGATGGAGGTTCCCTCACCGGTTGCAGGCGTCGTTCGCGAGCTCAAAGTCAAAGTCGGCGACAAAATCGCCGAAGGCAGCGTCATCCTCACGCTCGACGCCTCCGCCACTCCAACCGCACCCCCGGTCGTTCCAACCACGCCCCCGGTCGTTCCAACCGCGCCGCCTGTCATTCCGACCTCGCCCCCTGTCATCCTGAGCTTGTCGAAGGACGTCCCTCAACGAGATCGCGAAGGCAGCTCGGAGGTACATGCGAGCCCTTCGATTCGTAGGCTTGCGCGCGAGTTCGGGGTCGAACTGAACCTCATCCGGCCGAGCGGACCGAACGGCCGCATCACGCGCGACGACGTTCAGGGTTTCGTCCGTTCGGCGCTACGCGCCGGCACCGGTGCTCCGGCAGGCGCGGCGTTCGCCGGCATCGCGCCCTGGCCGAAGGTCGATTTCGCGCGCTACGGCGAGATCGAGCGCAAGCCGCTCTCGAGAATCCAGAAGATCTCCGGACCGAACCTGCACCGCAACTGGGTGATGATCCCGCACGTCACTCAGCACGACGACGCGGACGTCACGGATCTCGAGGCCTTCCGCAAGCAACTCAACGCCGAGCATTCTCCCTCGGGAGTGAAGGTCACGATGCTGGCGTTTCTCATCAAGGCCGCGCTTGCCGCATTACGCGAGTTTCCGGCCTTCAACTCTTCGCTCGACGGCGAAGAGCTCGTCTACAAGAAGTACTACAACGTCGGTTTCGCCGCCGATACTCC
>JAKAPQ010000163.1 GCA_021806945.1 bacterium
GGTAGAGCGCTTCGAGTAAATCCTTGAGCGCCCCATAGGCCGCGACGCCGGCGATCGACGCCCCCAGCGCCGTGAGATAGTTGGGGACGAAGCGCGACCACAGCTCTTCCGCCGATGCGATAAGAAACGTCGCACCGAAGAGCACGATCAGATTCGGCGTGAGCCCCCGCTTCGAGCGCACTTACCGCGCTGGTTGCACGCGCATCCGGCAGAACTCGTAGAGCGCGTCGTACGCCGGGAACTCCGCTACCATGAGGGCGTGGTCGTCGGCGTAGCGAGAGGGCGAGAGCGCGTGGAATCCGCTAGCGAACGCGTAGAGGCCCGCAGACTCCGCAGCCAGCTCGCGGTCGGACGTATCGGCGCCGCGCACGATCTTCGCAAGTTCCGCAAGCGCCGGATCGTTCAGCCCGTATTCTTCGATAACGGCGTCGAACGTACAGTAAGGACCACGATGCCCGAGTGCGGCGCCCGGAACGTCGAAAGGGATGGCGCCTTCGCGTTCGGCCGTCTCCATCACGCGGTCGGCTTCGACGAACAGAAATTCGGCCTGCGGATCGACGAACCGCCGTATGAGCCAAGGGCAGGCGATGCGGTCGACTTTGGCGTGCGCGCGAGTTACGTATTTCATGCATTCATCCTCCTTGGTGCCGGCGGCCGGCAGGCGTTTCCCCACGATGCAGACAATCGAGGCACCGCCACCCGTACCCTTCCCTTCAAGGAAACGAGGAGTTGGACTCGCAGAACGCAGCACCCATACGACGCAGACGCCGCCCGCGACGCATCCTCCTCACCCTGCTCTTCGCATTCCTGGCAGCTGCGGCCGCGGGCGCCGCGCTCTTCCTCTTTGACGGGCATGCGGTTGGGACGATCGCGGCTCGCATGGCGATGGGCAGCAAACCCGTTAACGTCTTGGTCATCGCGAACAACGCGCGCGGCGTTCGGGCAGACGATCCGCTGGGCCTGGGAACCGCCGCCGGTCAGGCGGACGTCATCCTCGTCGCGCGCTTCGACCCTCTTTCGGACCGCATCTATGCGATCACGGTTCCGCGCGACACCTTGTTCGCGCAGCCCGGATGGAACAATCCGATCCCGAAGATCAAGACGCTGTTCTTCATGGGCGACCAAGAGACGCCGCGGCGTGGCCCCGAGTTACTCGAGAAGGCCGTCTCCGCGCTGACGGGGCTCCCGCTGGACGGCTACGTAGCCATCAATTTCGCAGGATTCGAGCACGCGGTGAATCTCGTCGGCGGGTTGACGATCGACGTAAAGAAGCGTATCTACGATCCGCGCCACAGCGGTGCCGTTTTCGCTCCGGGCATTACGCGGATGAACGGCGCGCAAGTGCTGGCGTTCGTCAGAGTTCGTCAGAACGAAGCGGGAAACGACTACCGGATCAACGATTTTCAGCGCATGCAGGCGGAGGTGGAAATCGCCGGACTGCTGCGCGACAAACTGCTCGATCCACGCACGGTCGCGACCCTGCTGCCCACCTTCATCGCGAAGATCAAACCAGACGTCGCGACCGATTTGCCCCAACGGGAATTGCTTCACATAGGGATCGCGATGGCGGGCGCGCCGGTCTACCAAATCTCGCTGGGTTCGATGCGCGACTCCATGCTGCTGGCTTCGACCACACTGCCGGGCGTGAACGCGCAGGGTTGGATGGAGGGCGATTACTACGACGTTCTCGATCCAGCACGAATTCGGCAAGCCCTCGCCGGCTTCGGATCGACCTCCAGCAGCACCGGGCTGCCGGCGCCGCCGCCGCCCGCCACGCTGCCGCTCGCGCTCTACGGCTCCACGCACATGGCGCTGCATCTGGAACACCAGGGCTTCAAACGAACCGCGCGGCTGGCGGCGTCGCCGGGCTACGGGCAGATCCGCGTCGTCTATCCCGCGGGAAATCCCGCCGCCGGCTGGGCCGTTGCGCGCGCGATCGGCCGCGGTGACGAGTACGTGCTCCCAGGCGGCGTCAAGCGCGTTACGGTATACGAATAGCCCGATTCCAGGCTTCCGCGAGCAACGTTCCGCTACATTCCGACACCTCGCGTTGACGCAAATGACCTAGCCATGCTATGGTGGAGACCACCCCTGCGCGATCTTTCGAATGCGATCGAGCCGCGCGCACTTCGAAAGTTCGTCGTCATCCCCACATTTGAAGAACTCGGCCTGCAGCCGGCGCTATTGCGTGCCGTGCGCGATCTACACTTTACCGAACCGACCCCGATCCAGAACCTTGCCATTCCGCCTGCACTGCAAGGCCGCGACGTTCTCGCAAGCGCCGAGACCGGCAGCGGTAAATCGGCCGCCTTCGGCCTTCCGATCCTCCAGGCGCTCCTCGATAAACCGCGCGGGAAGACGCGCGCGCTGATTCTCGCACCTACGCGCGAACTCGCCGATCAAATCGCCGTACATCTCGCGCTCCTCGCAAAGCACACGAACGTGCGCGTCGCACCCGTCTACGGCGGCGTCGGCTTCGGCGCGCAGATAACGGCTTTCAAGCGTGGTGCCGATATCATCGTCGCAACCCCGGGGCGCCTGCTCGACCATCTCGCGCGAGGCACGGCGAAGCTCGACGATGTTTCGATACTCGTGCTCGACGAAGCCGACCGCATGCTCGACATGGGTTTCCTCCCGGCCGTGCGCCGCGTCATCAAATACGTCTCGCCGGCCCGGCAAACGCTCTTCTTCTCCGCGACGCTTCCGCCCGCCATCTCGGCACTCGTGCGCGATATGCTGCGCGATCCCGTGCGTGTCGAGCTCGCGCGCAAACCGGCGCCGGTGGAGACCCTCTCGCAAACGGTCTACGCCGTTCCGCAGGAACGTAAGACCGATCTTCTTCTCGAACTGCTCAAGAGTAACGATATCCGCTCGGCTATCGCATTTACGAGGACCAGGGCCCGCGCCAACCGCCTGGCCGCAGCCCTCGAAAAACATCACATTCCCTCGGATCTGATTCACGGCGACCGTTCGCAATCGCAGCGCACGAGCGCGCTCGACAACTTTAAGCGCGGCAAGTATCGCGTACTGGTGGCGACCGACATCGCCGCGCGCGGCATCGACATCGTCGATCTCGGGCACGTCATCAATTACGACGTACCGGGCGCGGCCGAAGACTACGTTCACCGCATCGGCCGAACGGCTCGCGCGCACGCCGCAGGCGATGCCATCACCTTCGTTTCCTCAGACGAAGAACCGATGATGAAGTCGATCGAATACGCCCTGGGCAGGCCTCTGACCCGTTCGCGGAACCCGCTCTTTCCCGATGCCAGCATCGAGCCGCCCAAGGCTCGCGTCGTCTACAGCTCGCGTAACAAACGCCGCCGCTGACGAGCCGGAAGACGGCATCGTTCTGGAGGAGAGAGTGGGATTCGAACCCACGGAACGCTCGTCGCGTTCAGCGGTTTTCAAGACCGCCGCATTCAACCGCTCTGCCATCTCTCCGCGATCCAAAGTCCTTATTCTACCGGACGTTTCTATACATCGCCCCGGCGGGAAATGCCCGGCCGAGGCGACTGGCTAACCATTTGCTAGCCCGCTGGCGCGCCCTCCTGAGGCGCAAACAGCGTCCGTTCCAGCCCCTGCGCGGCCTGCCAGCCAAGACCCTCGATTCCGCATCCGTACGTCTGCAACGCAGGCGACGAGTCACTTTGCCCATCAAGGTCGTGACGTCTGACGGATGACGAACGCTCTCAGAAAGCGAGCGCTCGGCGTAGTTATCTTCCTGCAGGGCCTTGCAACGCCGCAGTTCATACGTTCGCATAGGTTTCGGCCGGGAGCGGCCGGCGGTAGAATGGGGGAGCAACGACACACTGATCCATTGGGAGAAGACGCTGTATGACGGCTACCTTCGAAGGCCAAGCACTCTACGATTTCAACAAACTCGGTGTTGAGTCACCGTATAAAAAACGCTACGACAACTTTATCGGTGGAAAATTCGTTCCACCGGCTAAAGGCCAATATTTTGCAAACGTCAGTCCCATCGTCGGTCACCCGTTCACCGAGATCGCGCGATCGACTGCCGAAGATATCGAGCTTGCGCTCGACGCCGCTCACAAGGCCCGCGAAGCCTGGGGGAGGACGTCGGCGGCCGAACGCGCGCTGATTCTCAATCGCATCGCCGACCGGATGGAAGAAAAGCTTCCACTACTCGCCCTTGCGGAGACGATCGACAACGGCAAACCTATTCGCGAGACGACGGCAGCCGATCTTCCGCTTGCGATCGATCACTTCCGGT
Organism: bacterium; assembly: GCA_021806945.1. Classification (GTDB taxonomy): domain Bacteria; phylum Vulcanimicrobiota; class Vulcanimicrobiia; order Vulcanimicrobiales; family Vulcanimicrobiaceae; genus JAJYFL01. The sequence goes on from JAKAPQ010000163.1 coordinate 4,238, forward strand.
ATTTCGCCGCCGCCATCCGCGCGCAAGAAGGCGGCATCAGCGAACTCGATCACGAGACGGTCGCCTATCATTTCCACGAACCGCTCGGCGTGGTCGGGCAGATCATCCCGTGGAATTTCCCCATCCTGATGGCGACGTGGAAACTCGCGCCGGCGCTGGCCGCCGGCAACTGCGTCGTCCTCAAGCCAGCCGAACAGACGCCGGCATCGATTATGGTCTGGCTCGAATTGGTCGCCGACCTGCTTCCGCCGGGCGTCCTCAACATCGTCAACGGCTTTGGCCTGGAAGCCGGGAAGCCGCTCGCATCGAATAAGCGCATCGCGAAGATCGCATTCACCGGCGAAACCACGACCGGCCGGCTCATCATGCAGTATGCCTCGCAAAACCTCATCCCGGTCACGCTCGAGCTCGGCGGCAAATCGCCGAACGTCTTCTTCGCCGACGTCATGGCGCATGACGATGACTTCTTCGACAAGACGCTTGAGGGCTTCGCCATGTTCGCGCTCAACCAGGGCGAGGTCTGCACCTGCCCCTCGCGCGCGCTCGTGCAAGAGTCGATCTACGACAAGTTCATGGA
>JAKAPQ010000164.1 GCA_021806945.1 bacterium
CGCCCTTCGGCACGTTTCGAAGCGAACTCATGATCCTCGCCGGCGGTCTCGGCGGGCGCGAGTGGTGGATCGCGATCGTGGCGCTCCTCCTGCTCGCAATCGCGTTCGCGGGAATCGTGCGATGGGTGACGAGCGTCTGCGGCGGCGAGGCGCCCGCGGGGGTTCGGCGCGGCGAGCGCGATGCCGGTGCGATCGCCGCGATGCTGCTCGGCTTCGCCGTCGTGCTCGGTCTCGGGCTCTTCGTTCCGCCGCCGCTCGGGCGCCTGCTCGAAGGCGCGTTTCGCATCCTGGAAGGCCGCTCGTGAGCGCCGCAGAGATGCGCGGTGCCCGCGAGGTCGCGCAACGGGTTCTATCGCGGGTGCGCGACGGCGCACGCCTCGCATGGATCTTCGGCGATCGCGTAGGAGACCGCACGGTGCTGCGCTACGTCGTCAGCGGTGAAGGGGGACTGGAAGAGTATCCTGGCAGCGTGCTCGGGCCCGTTCCGTCGCTCGCGGCGGAGCTCCCGGCCGCGCTTTGGCACGAGTGCGAGGCGCGCGACCGTTTCGGCGTCATCTTCGAAGATCTCCCCGAATCCCGCCCGCTCGTCGACGTTCGGCCGGCCGAGGAACTTCGGCGCGCCGACTCGCCGGAAGTCTCCACGATACTCTACGGGCCGATCCGATCGGGCATCGTCGAGTCGGCGCGCTGGATCGTGGAGACCGCGGGCGAGGATTTCATCAGCGTCTATCCTTCGATGTTCTTCAAGCGCCGCGAGCTCGAGCGTCGCTTCACCGGCGTGCCGCTCGATCTCGCGGCGCATGTTGCCGAGCATGCGAGCGGAGCGACGGCGTCCAGCCATGCGGCCGCATTCTCTAAGGCGGCCGAGGCGGCGCTGCGGCTGGAGGTACCCGAGCGCGCCCGCGCCACGCGGGCCGTTCTCGTGGAGTTCGAACGCATCCACCAACACCTCGACTCGCTGGCCAAACTCGCCGACGACGGCTCGCTTTCGGTTGGGTCCTCGCAGACGTTTGCGGCGAAGGAACGCATCCACCGCCTACTCGCGCAGGCAACCGGAAACCGCTTCGCGCGCGGCGTCATCACGGTCGGAGGGACGCGCTTCGACGCGATGTCGCACCTTGCGGATGTCTGCGATGCGCAGCTCGACCGGCTCGAAGCGGAGGTGCTTGCCGTGCTCGAGGCGCTCTTCTCCACCCAGTCGCTGCTCGACCGGCTTATCGGCACCGGAAAGCTCGCGCGCGAAGTCGTCATCGCCTACGGCGCCGTGGGTCCCGTCGCGCGCGGAAGCGGCGTATCGTGCGACGCCCGGCTGCGCGACGGTTATCTGTATACGCCGATGGCGGGCGAGGAATCTCTCGAGAGCCAGGGCGACGCGGTCTCGCGAGCGCTGGTGCGGCGTGCGGAGATCGTGCGGTCGTTCCGATCGATTCGCAACGCTCTCGACGGCGCTTTCGCCGGCGAGTTTCTCGCACCCGCGCGCATCGAGGATGGATTCGGCATCGCGCGCGTCGAGTCTCCGCAAGGCGAACTTCTCTACTTCGTGCGGTTCGACGGCGGCATCGCCCGGGTGGCTCTGCGATCCGCATCGTACGCCAATTGGCCGCTCTTCGTGCCGTCGCTGCCCGGCAACATCTTTACGGATTTCTCCTTCATCGAGCATTCATTCGGGTTGTCGCAAGCGGAGGTCGACCGTTGAGCAATTGGATCCTGTACGGCCTGCGCCGCGGCATCCTCACGACGCGCTACCCGCAGCGCTCCGGGACGATGCCCGCCGGCTACCGCGGTGCCGTCACCGCCTTGAACGCACCGCTCGAGGAGCAGCGCGCGGGGATAACTGCGTGCCTATCGGGCGCCCTGCAGGAAGGTTCGCCGGCGGCTCGGGTCGATGCGCTACGCTGCTACCAATGCGGCGAATGCGCGCGGCGCGCGCCTACTGCGTTCGCGATCTCTTCTGCCTTCGAGGTCGCACGGCTGCGGCGGCGCGCGGCGCCGTTTGGGCGCTCCGTGCACGTGCGGCACGTCGACGCCGGGAGCGACGGTTCGGAGGAGCAAGAACTGCAGGCGATCTTCAATCCGTTCTACGATGCGAACCGTTTGGGGATCTTCTTGACGGCGACGCCGCGTCATGCCGATGTCTTGATCGTGACGGGGGTGGTGACCCATCCGATGGTGGATCCGCTACGCCGCGCGTACGATGCGATGCCGCACCCGAAGAGCGTGATCGCGCTCGGGACCTCGGCATGCTCCGGCGGTATCTTCGCCGATAGCCCGGACGTTGTCGGGCCGGTCGATGCAATCGTGCCCGTGGACGTCTATATTCCCGGCACGCCGCCCACGCCGCTATCGATCCTTCACGGTCTCGCAGTCGCGCTCGGCAGAGCGGTGCCGGCCGGCGGGGCGATGCCGTGACCGCGTTACAACTGGTTCTTTCGGCGCTGGGCGCGGCGCTGCTGGGATGCGTGCTCTCGATCGCCGTGCCGGGCCGCTACGGGCGTACGCTGGGCTTTTTGTCGTTGCTCGCAGCCGGGGCGCTCGGATGTGCGGCGGCGGTCGCGGGCCTGCGCGCCCCCGTACCGGAGGTTGCCGGTTACCCCGCGACCCACGTGCTGCTGCGCATCGATCCAATCTCGGCGTTCTTCGTCGGCATCATCGCAGCGACGGCGCTGCTGGTCGGCATCTACGGATTGGGCTCGCGCGGCGCGGACGAGCGGCGCACCGGCCGGACCGCCGCATCCGCGGCGTGCGCGATCGCGTTCGCGTCGCTCCTCGTATGCGTCGCCGACGACGTGCTGCTCTTTCTTTTCGCATGGGAGCTGATCGCGCTCGGCTTCTATTGGGCGATCGTCTACGCCGGCACGCACGAAGAGGCGGAACGCTCCGGATACGTCACGCTCGTCGTAACGCACGTGGCTGGTGCCTGCTTGATCGCCGCGCTGCTCATCCTCGCGCATCGTGGCGGCGGATACTCTTTGGACAGCGCGCTCGCCGGCGCCGCCACGCTCTCGGCTCCCGCACGCGGCGTAATCTTCGTGCTGCTGTTGATCGGCTTCGGCGCGAAGTTCGGCATGCTTCCCATGCAAGTATGGCTTCCGTACGGTTATTCGGCGGCGCCGGCCTCCGTTGCGGCGCTTATGGCCGGCGGAGCGCTCAACGCCGGCTTCTACGGCCTGGCGCGTTTTGTCATCGGGCTTCCGGGCGGCGTCCCGATCTGGTGGGCGATCGTGGCCCTTGCGCTCGGCGCGCTGGGCGCCTTCTTCGGTATCGCGTGGGCGACGGCCCAGCGCGACGTGCGGCGGCTGGCGGCCTACTCCAGCGTCGAAAACGGCGGCATCATCCTGGCGGCGTTCGGCGTCGCGCTCGCGGGACGCGCCATCCACCTCGATCTGCTCGTAGGTCTCGGCCTGGCGGCCGCCTTCATGCAGATCGCGGCTCACGCCTTTGCTAAGACGACGCTCTTCCTCGGTTGCAGTACGATCGTCGACCGGTGCGGCACGCTTTCGTTCGAATCGCTCGGCGGCTTGGCGAGATCGATGCCCGTAACGACGGCAGCGACGCTCGTCGCGGCGCTCTCGCTCGCCGCCTTGCCGCCGATGGCGGGCTTCGCCGGCGAGTGGCTGATTCTCGAGTCGCTCATGCAGGCGTTTCGCACCGGCAGCCTCGCTCTCGAACTTGCGTTCGCGCTGTGCGGTGCCACCATCGGCGTGGCCGCCGGCATCGCCGTGGTCGCATTCGTCAAACTGGTGGGCATCGGTCTTCTCGGCAGCGCGCGATCTCCGCAAGCCCGTGCCGCAACAGAAACGCCGTCCGCGTGGAAACGCTTGGCGCTCGTACTGGGCGCGCTCGCGGTCCTCTCGGCGGGCCTCTTCGCTCGCTCCCTCTTGACGCTGGCGGCACCCGCCATCGACGGCCTCTCGCACGCGAACGCGGTTGCGGGAATAGCCGGGACGGCGCCCCTGCTGCAGCCGGCGTTCCCCGGCTTCTCCTCGGCGTCTCCGCCCGCGCTGGCGCTGATGATCGGCGGTTTCGCGCTGCTCTTCTGGCTGCTCGCGCGTGCGATTCCGCGGCCGCGCGCTCGCAGCGCCGAGGTATGGACCTCGGGCGAGCCGTACCGCCCATGGACGCAATATACGGGTACCGGATTCGCGAACCCCTCGCGCGTTATTTTGGACGCCGGCATGCGCACGACGCGCGAGATCGCGGTCGAAGGGCCCCCCCACGGCGAGCGAAGCACCCGCTATTCGAGCGCGATTCGTCCGTTCTTCGATCTGCGGTTCTACCGGCGCGTCGCCTCGGGCGCATCGCGAGTCGCCGATATCGTTCGGAAGACGCAATCGGGTGCCATCGCCGCGTACCTCTCGTATATTCTGGTCTTCACCATTCTTCTGCTTCTCTTGTTCCCGTCGATTCGAAAATGGTAGTCACGTTACGCATCGGTATCGTGGAACGTTCCGCGTTTGGCGCTCGCGTCGATCTCGAGATCGTCGAGGAGGTAATAGACGATCTTGCGATCGTCGAAGCCCACCTTCGCTAGCCGGCGGCCGCCGATCTCGACCACTTCGTGAATGTGGCCGGTCTGGCCGGCGTAGCCGTAGTTAATCGCCGTGTAGTTTGGGTCGTCCGGGGCAGGTCGCGGCGTCGCCTTGGCGCCGCGGAGCGGGGTGTTGTGCCGGTGCATCCGAATAGGTTTCGCCGGAGGTAGGGTATGCTCATCGAGTTTCGCGG
>JAKAPQ010000165.1 GCA_021806945.1 bacterium
GCGGGCGATCGGCAAAGGCGTCGAGATAATCGTCGGCGCCGTTGTTCGTCCCGAGGAGAATGTGTTTGTAGTACCGGCCGCAGTCCAGCGGCGAATCGACGAGCATGGCGAGTGGAACCTCGCCGAAGTCGACGCGGTCGCCGGTTTGCTTGGCATCCGGCAGTGCGGTTCCATAGCTCCAGCCGGCCGGCAGAATGATGCTGGGCTTGACGAAGACTTGGTGGGAATTCGTCTGAGCCTGATAGAGGACGTCGCGGTTCCAATTGATGACGGCAAGATTGGCCGTCGACATCGTATCGCCCGGCGCGTTTACCAAGACGTCGAAATCGACGTCGAGCGTGCTGACGCCGGCCGGCACGTTCACGTGAAACGCATACATATCTACCTTGTCGCGCCGCCAGTCGAGCGTTCGGCCGCCGGCGTTGATCTTGAGCCCGGCCAGATCGCTCAAAGGCCCGGTCGGACCGTGTTCGCCGGGGATCCATTTCGGATAGACGAGGGTAAACGGTCCCGGCTTTACCGGGATCGTGAGATGCGCGTACATCAGCCCGCGCGGCGCGGGCCGCGCGTCGAGCACCAGCGTCATCGGATTGGTTTGGGTGGCGAAGGATGTCGCCGAAGCGCTGTTCGCAGCGGCACGTGCGATGCCCGCGCCGCAGACGACGGTGCCAACGGCAAGGCACAACGAGATGAGCAACCGCTTCATGTGAACCTCGATCGTTACGTTAGGGAGAAGACGCTAGTAAGTTGCTACAGGCACGGAAATTTTCCTCGATGCGGACCGCTCCGTGAAGCGGATGAAAATGCGCGAGGGCGGAAGGCCGGGGGCCCCGGCGGCTTTGCCTACGGGGGGCGCGCAGCGCGGATGCGCCATTTTCTGATCGGTGCAACCGCATCCGCAACGTTGCGGGTTTGTAACCTGCGTTATGAGTGCTTTGTTCTCGCCCTTGTTCTTGCGCACGCTGGCGCTGCCCAACCGCATCGTCGTCTCGCCGATGTGCCAATATTCCGCCGCCGACGGGACGGCGAACGACTGGCACGTCGTCCATCTCGGGGGCTTCGGTCTCTCCGGCCCCGGACTCGTCTTTACCGAAGCCACGCACGTCAGCCCGGAAGGGCGCATCACGCCACGGTGTCTCGGCCTCTACAGCGATGCAAACGAAGCGGCATTGGTGCCCGTCGTGCGTTTTTTTCGCGAGTGGACGCATAGCGCGATCGGCGTGCAGCTCGCCCACGCCGGGCGCAAGGGCTCGACCGCGCCGCCGTGGGAAGGGGGCGGTCCGCTGCGCGGGGAGCAGGCCTGGCAGACGGTCGCGCCGTCGGCAATCGCCTACGACGAAGGCTGGCACGTGCCGGAGGCTCTCGACGCGGCAGGTTTGCAGAAGGTGCGCGACGATTTCGTGCGCGCCGCGCGGCGTGCCGACCGGATCGGTTTCGACGTGGTCGAGCTGCATTTCGCACATGGCTATCTCGCGCATCAATTTCTCTCGCCGCTCTCCAACCGGCGCGACGACCGCTACGGGGGGACGCTCGAGAACCGAATGCGCTTTCCGCTCGAGCTCTTTGCCGCCGTTCGAGGTGCGTGGCCGGAGCGCAAACCGTTAGGCGTACGCATCTCGGCTACCGATTATGCCGAGGGCGGATGGGCCGTCGAAGATTCGATTGCGCTTGCGTCCGCGCTGCGCGAGCTTGGATGCGATTTCGTCGACGTGAGCGGCGGCGGTCTCTCGCCGCTGCAACGTATCGACGCGCGTCCCGGATACCAGGTCGATTACGCGGAGGCCGTCCGGCGCGCCGCCGGCGTTGCGACCGTCGCCGTCGGCCTGATCACCGATCCCGTGCAGGCGGAGGCGATCGTCTCCGAAGGCAAAGCCGATCTCGTCGCGCTGGCGCGCGGGTTCTTGCGCAACCCGCGCTGGACGTGGGATGCGGCCGACGCCTTGGACGGCGATGCGTTCGTTCCCAATCAATACCTGCGCGGGCGGTCGTCCGGAGCGAGCCGTATACCGAAACCGAAACCGACGTAGTCGCTGCGCGTGAGGTCGGTTACGGTGCGGCCGGCTTCGAGGTCGACCTCGAACGAGGGCGTCAGCAGGTACTGAACGCCGCCATCGAGCGCGAAGCGGCTGCCGCCGCCGGGGCGGAGCTTCGTCGTCCCGTACGCTTCGACATAGAGCTGCGTCCGCGGGTCGAACTCGTCGGTCACGACGACCGATGGTAAGACGGCATCGAAGCGAGCGGTGCTCCCGCCTGCGTTCCGCCCGGCGGTGCTCGTCAGTCCGATCGTCGTCGCCACGCCGACCGCGGGCGAGAGCGCGAGGCTCGCGTCGAGGTTGACCGTTTCGCTGGCTGCCCCGAGCGTGAAGGCCGGGTTGCCGGTCGGCGCGGTATAGAGCAGGTCGACCGCCAGCGCGCTCCTCGCGTCGTGAGCCAGCTCGAACTTCGCCCCAACGCCGCTGTCGAACCATCCGCGCGTGGCCGTGGGCCCCGACCGCGTCACGCCGTAGGCCGGGCCGATGAAGTCCAATTCGACGTTCGGGCGCAGGCCGTAGCGAAGAAATCCTTGCGGATAGGTGGCGTTGGCGGCGCGTGCGGCGCCGGTGACCGTCTCTTCCGAATAGCCGATCTCGATGACGGTGTTCTTCGGTTTGACGGCGCAGCTGCTGTAGCCGATTGTCGGCCGGTCGAGCGTGGCCAAGAGCCCGGAGTCTCGCTCTCCGCATGGATCGGGCGCATGCGCCGCGCGTGCCGCAAGGGGCGCCGGCGTACTCTTGGGGACCGGCGCCGGCGCTGCCAGGGCAAAAATGAGAACGACTCCTAAATTCACGAAGTGCCCTTCCATCACGTGCTTCGAGCGACCTTGGCTCGGTTCGAATCTCGCGGCTTCGGCAGGTAAAACGGAGGCGATGCACCAAAGCTACACGGTTACCCCGGCGCAATGCCGGGTTTCGTATGTCCTTGGGAGGCCTCTCGCGCGTGAAGATCGTTGTGACGGTCAAATTAGTTCCGGATGCGAATGCCGAGAAGCGGATCGATCCGGCGACGAAGCGTCTGGTACGGGCCGGCGCTGAAACGGTGCTCAATCCCTTCGACGAGTACGCTATCGAGGCGGCCTTGCAGTTGAAGGAACGGCTGGCCGCTGCGCCCGGTTCGGCGGAGCCGGCGACCGTAACGGTCTTCAGCATGGCGCCGGAGTCGGCAAGAGAGATTCTGCGCAAAGCGCTGGCGATGGGCGCGGACGACGCGGTGCTCCTGAGCGACGCGGGCCTGCAAGGCAGCGACGTATGGGCGACCGCTTACGCCGTCGCGGCCGCTTTGAAGAAGGTCGGCTTCGATCTGGTCGTTACCGGCGGACTGGCCGACGACGGCAACACCGGCGGCGTGCCCGGGGCGCTGGCCGAGTACCTTGGCGTACCGGGTCTGACGAACGCACGCGCCATCGAGGTCGCCGACGGCAAACTTAAGGTGCAGCGCGAGACCGACACCGGCTATCAAGTCGTCACGGGCCCGATGCCTGCGCTCGTGAGCGTGACGATGGCGATCGGAGAACCGCGTTACGCATCGCTCAAAGGCATCATGGGCGCGAAGAAAAAGACGATAACGACGATCTCGCTCGCCGAGCTCGGGCTCGACCGCGCCGTCGGCAGCGACGGCGCCAAGACCGAAGTCCGCGAACTCGCCGCACCGCCGGTACGCGGGAAAGGCCGCATCGTTGAGGCAAGCGACGGCGCGCAGGGCGCGCAGGCGATCTTCGACTATCTGAAAGAGAAGAAACTCGTCTAAATGAAAAACATCATCGTCTTCGTCGAACACAGTGGCGGCCAAACGCGCAAAGTCACGTTCGAACTGGCGACGCAGGCGCGCCGCTTGGCCGACGCGCTCGGTGGAGAGGCACGGGCCGTCGTGCTTGGCGCCGGCGCGCAGGCACTCGTGGAGCAGCTCAAAACCTATCCGCTCGACGTCATCGCCTATACTGAGGACCCCGACGTCGACACATTTCTGCTCGATCCGGCCGTCGACTATCTCGTAGCGGTCGCGCAGAGTGCGGGCCCCTCCGTCGTGCTCTTGCCGAACACGATGCTCGGCCGCGATCTAGCCGGCCGGTTGACCGCGCGCCTGGGTGCGGCTATGGCCGGTGACGTCACCGGCATCGAGGTCGATGGCGGGACGGTGGCGTGCGTCTCCCCGAAACTCGGCGGTAAGGTCGTGACGACGTGCGCGTTCAAGAACGCCGACTACGGCGTCGTCACCGTACGCCCGAACTCGTTTACCGCTACGGCCGACGGCACCGCCGCACGGACCGAGCAGCTCGAAAAGCCCGCCGGCAAGACCTACGCCATGGTCGTCGAGCGCAACGTCGAGGAGGCTTCCAGCGAGCTCGGCTTGGAAGAGGCCCCGGTCGTTATCGCGGGCGGGCGAGGGATGGGTGGTCCCGAACCCTTCACGTCGCTGCTCAAACCGCTGGCCAACGCCTTCGGAGGGGCCGTCGGCGCCTCGCGCGCGGCCGCCGACGCAGGTTGGGTACCGTACGGCCTCCAGATCGGTCAGACGGGCAAGACAGTCAGCCCACAGCTCTATATTGGAGTAGGAATCTCGGGAGCAATTCAACACAAAGTCGGGATGCAAACCGCGGGAACCATCGTGGCCGTCAACAAAGACGGCACCGTCCCGATGGGCGACTTTGCCGATCTGCT
>JAKAPQ010000166.1 GCA_021806945.1 bacterium
TGCTGCGCCTGCGCGACGGCTTTGCGCAGATCGGCGACGCCCGCGCTCACGGCGGAGAGCTGCTCGAAGTGCGCGCCCGTCATGCGCGCCACGATCTCGGCGAGCGTGGTCTTACCCGTTCCGGGTGGTCCCCATAAAATCAGCGAAGGGACGCGGTCGCTTTCGATCGCGCGGCGAAGCGCGCGCCCCTCGCCCAAGATCTCCGTCTGCCCGATGAACTCGTCGAGCGCGCGGGGGCGCATGCGCGCCGCCAGCGGCGCGTCGTTCCCAGCCGAGCGGCCGAACAGCGACATGCCGCCGTTCATCGGCCGTGCTTGATCTTCGGCACCTTGATTACAATGGGTTTCGGCGTCGCGAACGACGGCTCGAAGGCGCCCGGAAAGACGAGCAGCGCGTTGCCGGCAGCTTCGCCTCGGCCGGAAAGCGTGTCGTAGGTTACGGTCTTGGCGTGCAGGGTCTGGCGATCGCGCACTACGCGCACGTCGCCTATCATCTGCAGCTCGTGCGTTTCGTCGTTCAGGCGCGCCCGCCGCGCGCGGGCGGACGCCGTGCCTTGCCGGTATCGCACGTTGCCGGTCGCGATGTAGACGTGCGTTACATCGTCGGCTTGCAGTTCGTCGCACTTCAACGTCGCCGGTTTGCGGCGCGCATTCCGCGCGCTGCGCAGACCGCTGAAATTTCCCGTGGTATCGTGTATCACGACGTTGCCGTAGAGCGTCGCGACTTTCTTTTTGTAGTTGCCCTCCGCTCGATCGGCATCGATGGTGGAGCCGTCCCCACGGAGGAGCACCAGGCGTCCTGGAACGGTGAAGTCGCCGGTCTGCAGGTTCGCATCGACCTCACCGCTTTGCAGGGCCCATTGCCCGGCGGGCGCCGTCGCGGCCGGCTGTGCCGCGTTCCCGGAGACCGAGGCCGGCACCGCCAGCGCGAGTGCAGCGATTAGGCCGGCTGCCGCGCGCGAGGTCACTATTGCTGTACCACGTGGACGTGGCCGCGCAGGTGGAGTTCGTGGGTCGCCATATCCATGATCGCCGTATCGGCTTCCATCGAATTCGCACCTTGTACGAAGTGCACGTTCCCGGTTGCGGTGTAGATTCGCGAGATGCCGTCTACGGTGAGTTTGTCGCAGGTCAGCGTTGCCGGCTCTCCCTTTCCCGGCTTGCTCGTGCCGGAGATCGCCGAGAAAGTTCCACGGTCGTCGTGCATGACGACGTTGCCGTAGAGATTGGCGAGCTTGCGCTTTTCGTTTCCGTCGGCGCGATCCGCGTCGATGCTGCTTCCCGGGCGCGTAAGACGCACGTGGTCGGGCGCGCTAAAGTTGCCGCTCGTCCAATAATAGTCGAACTGGGACGTCGACATCTGCCAGTCGCCGAACGTCAACTTTGCCTGCGAGCCGGCCGCAAGCGCGGCCTGCGTGCCGAGCGCAAGGGCCATCCACAAGACCGCGATCTTCTTCATCGTCACCACATTCTACACGTTAGATCGAAACTTCGCCGGGTGCGTAACGACCGGACCGATCCGTTCGACGATGCGGTCGACCGAGAGCACCCCCTCGCGCAGCAGCACCGTTTGCGGGCCGGAGACGTCGATGATAGTCGATTCGGCCTGCCAGCGCGTAGGCCCGTTTTCAACCAGCAGGTCGGCCGGCGGCAAGGTTCGCCAATCGCCCGCCCCGAGGTAGGCGCTCTCCCCGCTAGGGTTCGCGCTGGTCGCAGCCAGCGGGCCGCAGCGTTCCAAGATCGCCCGGCAGACCGGATCGTCGGGCACCCGAAAGCCCAGCGTCGCGAGACCCGCCGTGACGTCTTCGGCGATGAACGTCGGACGGCGGACGATGATCGTAACCGGCCCGGGCATAAGGCGGCGCGCGGCATGCACGGCGCGCGCGTTGTCGCGTGCGTACTCGACGAACTCGGCCACCGTCGCGACGTGCAGCGAAAGCGGCTTGTTCCGAGGTCGCCGCTTGGCGCCGTAGATGCGCGCGAGCGCGCCTGCGTCGTACGGGTCGCACCCGATGCCGTAGACGGTATCGGTCGGAAAGATTGCGACGCCGCCCGCAAAGATCGTGGCGGCCACGGCTTCGACGACCTGCACCAGGCGCTCCGCGCGCGCGTCGATCACGCGCGCGACGTTCACGCTTGCACCCGGCATAACGGCGAGGCGTCGAGCCGCTGGAAACAACTGTCGTCGCGGTACGCATCGGCTAACTCCTTGGAGCTTACCGGCCTTTTACAGGCCGCCGCGCACGCTGCGGCCCAGCGATCGCGATGCGTTGCGAAACGCGCCTGCGGATAGGTGCCCGCACCGCCCTTGGTCGCGTAATAGGTCCAGTCGCTGGACTGCGCGAGCATGAGCTCGCGTGCGGCTTGCTCGAACTCGGGCCCGCATGAGTTTGCCCGGCGCGCGACTTCAATAGATCGTATCTCCATCTGGTGGAGTTCTTCCCACATCCACGCCGTTGCATCGTTGCGCCAGGTGCGATCGTCGCCGCCCTCGCCCCAGGACGATGCGGCCAACGCGTACTCCTTGATAGCTGGGTGCCGCTCGAGATACGCCGAGGGCGAACAGAACGTCGCGGCGCCGCCATCGCGAACCGCGTAGAGCAGCGCCTCGAGCCAAAGCAACCCCTCGCTCCACCAATGCCCGAAAAACTCCGCATCGAAGGCCAGGCTCATATACGGCGCGCCGGCGCTCGCCGCCGAGGTTCGTTCGCGTACGATCGCGGCGAAGGCGGCCGCGTGATCCGCCGCCCGCTCCCGCGCGCGCTGCGGATCGTAGAGGTCTTTCTCGGAGAGCTCCGCATCGCGTCCGGTGATCCGCCAGTACCGTGCCCCGGATCGCTCGTGGCGCTTGTGAAATTCGCGATAGGCGGGATCCGCCGGATATCCATCTTCGGCGTCCATCACGAAACGCAGCGCGCCGGGATCGCTCGCGAAATATGCTAACGGCGACGCAGGCAGGCGTAGCGGTACGAGCGGCGATGCGCCGGACGGCGCCGCCGCGCGGGCGTCCGCGTAAAAATAGCGGATGCCCAGCGCTTCGAGCTGCGCCTGCAACCGCGGGTGGTAACCGCATTCGGGAAGCCAGATACCGGCCGGATCGACGCCGAACGCGCTACGCGTCGTCTCGATGCCGGTACGCAGTTGCAGCGCGACGCTCCGCTCGTCGAACAGCAGCGGAAGATAAGCGTGCGTAGCCGCTCCGGTGAGGATCTCCACGTCGCCGGCTCGTACGTATTCGCGCAACGCGCCGACGAGATCGCGTTCGTAGGTATGGATCCACCGATCCCGCAGGGCCAGCACCCGATCGCGGGAATCCCGCGCGAGCTCGCGTTGCCGAGGGCCGCTCGACCTCACGGTGTCGCTTTCTAGCAGCGCCGCGCGTGCCGCTAGATATTCGTCGAACTTCGCCGTCAGGTACGGGTCGCGCAACATCTCGAGGAGCACCGGGGTCACGCCGATGGTCAGCGCGCCTCGAACGCCCTCGGCTCGCAGCCGCGCGAGCGCATCCAACAGCGGCAGGTAGACGTCGTCCATCGCCTGATAGAACCACTCTTCGCCGAACGGCCACTCGCCCGCGCGCTTCACCCATGGCAAATGCGCGTGCAACACGACGTTGAAGTAACGCCGCGCGCCGCTCAGATGCGCACGCGCATACCGGTCCCGAGTGCGACGCACGAGAGCGGGTCCTCGGCTACGATCACCGGAATGCCGCAGACTTCGGCCAGCAGTTTATCCATGCCGCGCAAGAGCGCGCCGCCGCCGGTCAGGATCACGCCGCGGTCGATGATATCGGCCGCCAGCTCCGGCGGCGTCTTCTCCAGCACCGACTTCACCGCTTCGACGATGGCGCCGACCGGCTCGGAGAGGGCTTCGCGAATCTCTTCGCTCGTGATTTTTACGGTCTTCGGCAAGCCGTTGATGAGATCGCGCCCGCGGATCTCCATCAACAGCTCGGACTCCAGCCGGTACGCGCTGCCGATCTTGATCTTCACGTCTTCGGCCGTACGCTCGCCGATCATGAGGTTGTAGACACGCCGGATATACCGGACGATCGCGTCGTCGAGCTTGTTGCCCGCAACGCGCAATGACTGCGATACGACGATTCCACCGAGCGAGATGACCGCCACGTCGGTCGTGCCGCCGCCGATGTCGACCACCATGTTTCCGCTCGGTTCGTCGATCGGCAGGCCGGCACCGATCGCCGCCGCCATAGGCTCTTCGATGATCTCGACGTACTTGGCACCAGCGAGTTTGGCAGCGTCCTTGACCGCGCGTTCCTCGACGCTCGTGATCTCGGCAGGCACGCAGATAACCACGCTCGGCTTCGGCTGGAAAATCGAGGAGAGGAACGAACGATTTTTCATCACTTTCTTGATGAAATAACTGAGCATCGCCTCGGTTACTTCGAAATCGGCGATGACGCCGTCGCGCAACGGGCGGATCGCTTGTATGTGCGCCGGCGTCTTCCCCAGCATTTGGCGCGCCTCTTCACCGACGGCGAGCGTCCTGCCGGTATTCATGTCTCTTGCGACGACCGACGGCTCGCGTAAGACGATGCCCTTGCCCTTGACGTGCACGAGCACGTTGGCCGTCCCAAGGTCGATCCCGATTTCCAAAGTGTTCTCCCGATGCTGGATGATGAAGGACCCGGCAGTGC
>JAKAPQ010000167.1 GCA_021806945.1 bacterium
CAGTAGACTTCGGAGAGCATCGCCAGGCCGTTCGGGACGAATCCGCGCGCGCGCCGGCCGTTGAGATCGCGCATCCGTTCGAGGGCGTCGCGCGCGGCCTCGAAATCGCCCATCAAGAAGGCCGTCGATCCCAAATTGAACCAGTGGAACGGATCGTCGGGTTCGCGCTCCGTGGCGGCGGTGACGATCTCGAGATTGCGCCGGCCTTTGTCGCGAGCCGAGACCACGTCTTTGAGGTAGCCGTGATGCAGGATGGCGACCGGGGAGGTCACGCCATCCAGCCCCGTCGGACTATCGCCCACGGTTGGAAACTCGTGGATGAGGCCGCGGAATCGAATCTCGTCGCTGTTTGGGAAGATGCGAATCAAGGCGTGCGACATCGTGCCCGTGCCGCGATAGTCATCGGCTTTGTTGAAACATCGCAGCCAGACGGCGGTCCGATACGCCGGCGCTCGTTTGAGTTCTTCGAGGGCGGCGTGCGATTCGGGCAACAGCTCTTCGTCGGCGTCCAGCACCAAAATCCAGCGTTTGGTCGCAAGCGCCAGGCTTTCGTTACGCGCCCAGGCGAAATCGTTGCGCCACGGACGATGCTCGACCCGAGCGCCGAAACGCTCTGCAATCTCGAGCGTGGCGTCGGTCGAACCGGTATCGACGATACAGATTTCGTCCGCCACGCCGGCCGCGCTGCGCAGGCACTGCTCGAGAAAGCGCTCTTCGTTCTTGACGATCATGCACAGGCTCAAGCCTGGAGGTTTTTGGGGCCGCTCGCCCGGCGGCCGAGGCAGGCCCAGCGGCAAGGTTCCGGCCCCGGAAGGGGGCGCGGAGCGGGTCGCGTTCGCAGTCTTTATTCGAACCGGCATCCTATCTAATTTCGGCAGACCGGATAGAAAAAGAGAGCCTGCCGAAGCAGGCTCTCCCTACGACTCGGAGTCGCGTCGAACGCTAGCGGAACAGACCGAGTACGGACTGCGCGTTGGCGTTGGACTGGGCCAAGACGGAGGTGCCGACTTGGACCAGGACTTGGAGTTTCGTAAACTCGGTGGTTGCCTGGCCGACGTTGAGGTCCCGAATATTCGATTCCGACGCCTGTAGGTTCACCGTGGCGATGTTGTTGTTGTTCGCGTCCTCGTTGAGGCGCACGATGACCGCGCCGAGTTGCGCCTGCTGCGTCAGCAGCTGTTGCAGCGCGTTGTCGACCTGGCCGATCGCATCTTCCGCTCCGAGCGACGGGTTGTTGGCGGCCGAGATCGCGACGTTGACGTTCGATATCCGCAGCGTCTGCGTATTGGTCGCCTGGATACCGAGTTGGATCGTATCGCCCTCGTCGGCACCGGACTGGAAGTTGAAGGCCGGGTTGTTCGGGTTGGTCAGAGCAGCCACGTTCTGGCTGATCTTGATGTACGACGTCACGCCGACGTCGGCCGAAGTGAGGTTGCCGACGGTGATCGAGACGTTCTCGAAGTCCGCCGAAACGCCGTTGGCCCCGTAGAGCGTCGAAGAGACCGAGATCGCGCCGCTCGCGCTGTTGATGAAGGTCTCCTGAACGGCTATCGACGTACCGGTGTTGACGACCTGTAATTCGATCGTACCGTCGACGGTTGCGTACGTGCCGGTGCCGAAGGCCTGCGAAGCTCCGACCGTGGTGTTGAAGTTGGCGTTGGCCGCTACCGCCGAGGCCACCAGGAAGCCGCTCGAGAGCGTGCCGTTGTTGCTCGCGAGCGCCGAGTTGGCGGTGATGTTGAGGAACGAATTCTGTTCGGCCTGGAAACCGGCGTGACTACCGTCGAGCAGGGCCTGGCCGTTGAAATTCGTGTTCTGCGAGATGCGGTTGACCTCGAGCAGGAGCTGCGAGATCTCCGATTGCAGGTTCTGGCGGTCGTTTTGGCTGTTGATGGAGCTGGCGGCTTCTACCGCGAGACTCCGGATGCGCTGTAAGATGTCGGTGGTCGTCTGCAACGCGCCCGACGCGACCTGCGCCGCGTTGTTTGCGTCTTGGACGTTTTGAATGGCTTGCTGGAATCCGTCGACCTGCGTTTGCAGGTTGGTTGCGATGGCAAGCCCAGACGGATCGTCGGCCGCCGTATTGATACGCAGTCCGCTCGAGAGCTGCGTTACGACGTTCTGCAGAGCCGCTTGATTGCGATTGAGGTTCAGCTGAACGCTGTTTGCCAACAAGTTGTTGGCAATGCTGAGTCCTTGTGACATATCTCCTCCGTGATCACACGCGTGCGTGACTGACTAGTCTGGAGGGAACTTCCTGTCCCCTTCCATCAGGGTATCGGCCGCCTGCCGGGTGAGTTTAGCGTTTTTTGCGCTGCGCGGCCGGAGAACGGCGGTCCCGACCGTAACGGCCGGGACCGTTGCGGTCACTTCGGTCTGCATCTTGGCCGCCGAAGCCGCGCTCAGGTTGGCACGCTGGATCTCTTCGTAAATCTCGGAACGATGCACCGAGATCTCCCGCGGGGCCTCGATGCCGAGCTTGACCTGGTCCCGGTCCACGCCGACGACGACGATGCGGACGTTGTCGCCCACCATGATCGACTGGTTGACTTTTCGGCTCAGGACAAGCATGGGTCGCCCTCCTTGGCTGCTCGGACTGGCTCCGAGCCCGCCCAAGAGATGGTCTAGGACCTGGCCGCTTCTTGCGAACGGGCGGCGCCACCTGGCGCCCGGGGTCAGCCTGGGGCGACGGCGGACTCTGCCGTTCGGGGTACCGGCCGGCGCACGGAGTATCCCGAGTTCTCCAGCATGACCTGGCGAGCGCGGCGCGACTTCAAGTTAATCACGATCGGCGCGAGCAGGTTCATCGTCATCTCACGCGCGTCTTTCGTCACGACCACGACGCAAAGGAGCGAGAAATCGTCCGGGTTGCGCAACTCGAGTGCCGCCGTGGCATACGCGGGGAGCTTCGGTTCGTAGTCGGGGAACATCTGCCACGGGTCGGCTGCCGGCAAGGCGACGGCGGGGTCGTCGGCCGACTGCAGCCACAGGAAGTTCGGCTGCTCGTCGAGCGTAAGCGCGAGGAAGCGGCGCAGGTGCGCGAACCCGGGCAGCCCCCAGGGGAACTCGATGAGATCGTTCGCTTCGAACGTTACCTCGCCGAAACGCTGCGTTTGGATGCTCGTCGTCTGGGGCGACTCCATTGCGGTCATCGTTCTCCTCATGCCTTCGGCTTAGGGTAGGTAGTCGATCAACGTCTTGCCCTCGAGCCGCGAGGTCGTGGCATAGGCGGCCTGCAACGCCGTCTGCGTTTGCGAAAATTGGGAGACCACCTTAGCAATATCGGCATCTTCTATGCTCGATTGAACCGCCGTATCGTTGGCCACTTGCGAACTCGTGGTCGTGCCGAGGGCGCCAAGCGTCTGGATATTCCCCCCCAGTTGCGCGCGCGTGGTCGTTACGACGTTCAGGACGTGATCGATAGCGCCGATCTGGGTCGACAGATTGTTGACCATGTCGGCCTGTGGGGCAACGCTCAAGGCTTCGACGAGATTCGAGCTCGTCGAAGCGCCCGGGCTCGGCACGTCCGCGATCTGGAAGGGCTGCGCGGCCGCGAGCGAGATGCGCTGCGTCTGCGCGTCGAACGTCGCCGTGACCCCGGTGCCCGAGCCGTTGATCGCAGAGACGACGTTCGCGATGGTCGAGGTCGCGCCGAACGTCAGGGTTACGCCGTTCGGAGCCGCCGCGGAGGCGATCTGGATCGATATCTTTCCGGCCGAATCGGGCACGAGGGCCGTTCGCAGGCTCGGGGAGTTCAACTGGGTCGCCGCCGTGATGACCGTCCCGGCTTTGTTGAGCGGGGCCCCGCTTTGATCGACGATGCTCCCATTGGCCAGCGTATCGCGCAGGTTGACCAGGGTCTGGAAGACGTCCGGCGAGCCGTCGGTCGCACCATAGTTGAAGGCCTGCTGCAAGGTCACCGAGGTCTTCGTCGACTGGCCGTTGGTGAAGCGTTGCTGCTGTGCCTCGAAATTACCGGTGAAGGTGACGCTCGAAACGGGCTGACCGTTCCCGCTCACCGGCGGCGACGAAGGCGCGGCGGTTCCGGCGAAGACGTACGTGCCGCCGTACTGCGTATTGGCTAGCCCGATCGCCTCTTGCAACAGACCGTCGACCTGGCTTGCCAGGGATCTCTGTTGGGCCGGGCTGAGCGCGTCGGTGGCACCCTGCACGGCAAGCGAACGCGCCGACTGCAAAACGTTCGTAAGCGACGAGAGCGAGCCGTCCACCGTGGTCATCTCCGCGGTGGCGTTCTGGATGTTCGTCGAGGTCTGGTTCTCCTCTGAGATCGCCGTATGCAGCCCTAGGTCCTGAGCGATCTGCGTCGGGTTGTCCGAAGGCTGGTTCAACTGCTTGCCCGTGCTGAGCGTATTGCCGTACTGCGCCTGCTGGGCGACCAGGTTATCGATCGCTGCGATCTGTTGGTCGTAGAGCGACGACGTCGCTATTCGCATTACTTCAGCCCTCCAATGGACGTAATGACGGTATTGACCAGCGAGTCGAGGACCGTGATCGTCTGCGCCGCCGCTTGATAGGCGCTTTGATACTTGATGAGATTCTGCGTCTCTTCGTCGATGTTGATCCCGTCGACGGCCTGGCGCGCTTGGTCGATGCTCTGCGTGAGGTTCGTTTGCGTCGCGGC
>JAKAPQ010000168.1 GCA_021806945.1 bacterium
CTTCGTCCCAAAGCGGCAGCTCGCAATCGTTTTCGATCGCGCTGCGCAGTGCGGAGGCGGGAACCGGCCCAAGTATAAGCAACGGCGCGGCGATCCCGGCGGCACGTAAGGCGAGCGCCTCATCGATCGTGTAAACGCAGAGATAGCGCGCGTTTTTTTCAATCGCTCGGGCGACCTCGACGGCTCCGTGACCGTAAGCATTCCCTTTGACGACGAACGCTGCGTGCGTCGGTGCGACGAGCGCGCGAAGCGCGTCGGCGTTCGCGCGCAACGCGGCGAGCGATATCTCGAGAGCGCCGTTCACGCTACGCTTGTGCGTCGGTGGAGGCGGGAGTCATCGCAGCGACGATCCATGCAATCGGAAGCCCGAAGAACACCATGTGCGCGATTAACTGGAAGATCAGATCGTTGGGGGTCTTCGGGTTCTGCAACACTCCGGCCGCGAGCATGACGACATCCATCGCGAGATAGACGACGACGCCGTAGGCAAGCCCCGACGGCAGCCAGCGTTTGGCGATGAAGGGCTGCGACGCGGCGACCCAGGCGAACGCGACGCCCCAGGCCAGCGAGACCAGGAGGTGGATAATCGCACCGTAGAGCGGCGCGAGCGGATTGGAAAGAATGGTCTTTCCCATCGCCGCCATCGCGACGAAGCTCCAGAATTGCGCCATGGTGCCGCCCTGCGGGCGAACCTGGGTGACGTAGAGGAATCCGTCGATCAAGATCGCGCCGACGACGCCGGCGAGGATGCCGCGGGTGAGGATCGCCGGGTACTGGCGTGTGGTGGGAGGCATGCGGGCGCTCTTCTCCTGGGCGCTCGTTCGCTCCCACTAGCCTCGCCGCCGCGGCCGCGCAGGAGTGCGCGAGCGCGAGCGCGTTTGAAGGGAGTATCCGGCGGTGTCTGCGGTGCGCGAAGGCGCGAGGAGATCGATATGGCCCATCTCGAGGAACCCCAACCGACGAAGGTGACCCTAGAGCGACGCGAAGGCTACGAATTTCTCGTTCGCGTGGAGGGCACGAGCGTGCCCGAGTTCATCGCGGAAGAGGGGCCGCCGCTGGGCGAGGCGCGGGGCCCGAGCCCCGATGCGATGCTCGGCGCGGCGGTGGGAAGCTGCTTGGCCTCGAGCCTGCTCTTCTGCGTGGGGAAAGCGCATGCGTCGGTCGACGGCTTGCGCGCGAACGTTTCGATTCACAAGGCGCGCAACGAGCGCGGGCGATTGCGGATCGGAGCGATCGAGGTCGAGCTTCATGCGGATATCCCCGAAGAGCAGCGCGAACGCTTCGAACGTTGCCGCGCGCTCTTCGAAGATTATTGCACCGTTACCGCAAGCGTCCGCCAGGGAATCGCCGTCGAGGTCAAGCTGACCACCTCGTAATCGCCGCGGCGCGTCGCCTCGGCAGGGAAGAAGAGAACGCCTGCTTCCTAACGAAGGCGGGGCAGCGAACGAAAGAGAGGTGCCGCAATGAAGCTTCTTGCCCTTCGGAATCGCCTGCGTATCGCCGTACTTTTTGCCGTCGCCGCATTCTTCGCCGTTCCCGCGTTTGCGGCCAAAGCCCCGGCAAAAAATTATCTGGAGCGAGCGATGCCGCATCTCGTTGCAACGATGACGAAAAACTTTGCGCCGTTCCGTGGAAAACGCACCGAAGCCGACCAGTTTTACGATAGTTACGGTTTGCGCGTGCTCTCGCTGCCGCACGCCGTTATCAGCCACACTTTTGCGGCTCCCTCGCAACGGGAGTATTGGTCGGTGCACTTCGTATGGTATTTCCCACCGACGACGAGCATCGTTCGCGCCTCCAACCTCGCGGCAAAATATCTCGCGCCGTCGCTCAAAGGATTCATGGCGATCGGCGCACTCGATAAGCGAACCGGTGCGGTCATCACCACCTGGACCGCATCGAACGGCCGCCGCGTCGTCGCAACGCCGTTCGTGCAAGCGGCGTCGGGCTCGAAGCCGGCTTCGGTCGGCGTTGCGGTCTCGGTACGCCATTATATTACCGCACACCAGCGTTTCGCGCTCTATGCTTCGGGCATGAAGCCCGCGCAGCGCAAAGCCTTTCTCGGTGCCTTTGCGCGAGAGGTCGCCGTGGGCCTCAAAGAGGCGCCGTCGAACTTTGCGGCGATTCGCAAGCGGCCGATGTCGCACGGAACGGATAATGGGCTTGGAACGTATTTCTACGGGCACTACGCGACGTCGTTCCGGCTCGCACAGCGCTACTCAACCTGCGGAGTCGATGAAGCGCTCTTCCATCCAAACCAGGAACACAACGATTCGAACTGGATGTTGCACTGCGACTCGCCGACGGTCTTTGGCAATTCGCCGACGTACGATGCCGTCAGTGCCTCGATTACGAAAGATCTCCCCGCAAATTACGTGCAGCGGATGAACCGTAAAACAGCATTGGCGACATTTATGTCCGCGCACCGAACGCGCTGGGATTCACCCGACGGTTCGATCTCGGTGATATTGCAAGATACCGCCGATTATACATATTCCGGCGGTATCATTTACACGGTTTCGGTTTTTCACTTTATTCCGAACCAATAGTCGGGTGCTCGACGCGGGTCTCGCCTAGCGCGGCGGCTTGCCGTGGCCGTGCCCGCCGTTTCCTTTGCCGTGGTTATCGGCTTTGCCGTTCTGCGGCTTTCCACGCTCGGAGTTCTTCGCGGGAGGCGCGCCGTGGTTCACGTGCATCGATTGCATCGCATGGCCGCGATTTGCCGAGTGCATGCGGCCGACGAAACTCGCGCGATTTTGCTGCGGCGAACGCCGATAGACGTTTCGATCGAAATAGACCGCATGGACGGTGTGCTCGTCGACGTGGGTGACGTAGGTGTTGTAGAGGAACGTCTTTCCCTGCCATTTACCGCCGTCGTAGCCGTTGCCGAAGTATCCGTGACCGTAGTTGAGATTGCCGTAGTATCCGACGCTATTTCCCCAATAGCCGGAGTGATAGACGTAACCGGCGGGCGTTGCTTGCCAATACGACGGCGTCCAGACGAGGCCGGGGCGCGGAGCGTTGGTCCATCGCCCTGCGACCCAATTATAGGCGCTGCCGTTCCAGTTCCAGTAGCCCGGTATCCACATCGAATTTTGCGCGGGTGGTGCCGGTTGCTGGTAGGAGTACGTTGGAATCGGCGGCGGTGCGATGAGCGAGATAATTTGGCTCAACGTGATCGCTGCTGCCGGTCGCGGCATAAAAAATGCAACGGCGGCGAGCATCGCGACGAAGAGCGCGCGGGATGATTTCATAGGAGTGCCTTCAATCTGGGGTAAACCCACTTGATTCTTCCCCCAAACGACGATCTTCACGCATAACCACGCTCGCGAGAAGCGAAAAGCACGGCCGCCGCAAAGGGCGACCGTGCTTCCGGTTCGGCTTGCGATGCGCGCGCTTAGGCGGGCGGCCGACCGTGGCCGTGACCGCCGTTATCGTGGCCGCGACCGTGTTGTTGTTGGTTACCGCCGCCCCGATTGCTGGGGCCTTGGTTGCCGTGCCCCTGATTGCCGCGCGGTTGCGGTTGCTGCCGCTGCGGTTGGTAGCGCGGTTGAGGCTGCTGCCGCTGCGGCTGGTAGTGCGGTTGCGGCTGCCGGCGTTGCGGCTGGTAGCGCGGCTGCGGCTGCCGGCGTTGCGGTTGGTAGCGCGGCTGCGGCTGCCGACGTTGCGGCTGGTAGCGCGGCTGTTGCCGCTGGGAGCGGGCGTTCCGCGGGGCCGCTATATGGCTGACCTGGACGTAGCTCCGGCGGCCCTCCTGCGGCGCGCGACGCACGACGTGCGGGTCGTAGTAGACCGCGTTGCCGATGGTATTCCGATCGACATGCGTCACGTAGCTGTTATAGCGGAAGCGGTCGCCGTCCCACTCGCCGCCGTCATAGCCCCGGCCGTAGTAGCCGCAGCCATAATTTACGTCACCGTAGTAGCCGACGCTCTGCCCCCAGTAGCCGCCGTTCCAATAGTAACCGTTGCCGTCCCATGCCCAGTAGCCGGGGGTCCAGTAGAGGCCGGGGGCGGGCGCGGGCGTCCAGCGGCCGCGCATCCAGTGGTAGCCGCCGTCCTCACCGTCCCAGCGCCAGTAGCCGGGGATCCAGATCCAGTTCGGAGCCGGCGGCGGGGGCTGTTCGTAGGCGTAGTACGGGATCGGCGGCGGCGGGGTGCCGATGGAGATGCCGATATTGATGTCCGCGGTGGCGGGGCGCGCCCCGAGGAGGCTCAGGGTGAAGATTGCGGCGATGAGGATCAATGCGAGGCGTTTCATGCTGCTGCTCCTTTGCCGACCGTTTACTCGGCGTCGGCTACCGGTAGAACGCTTCGGGCAGCCCACTCGGCACGCCCCGAATGGAGTTTAACCAAACCCTCATCCCGTGAAACCGCTTGCACTCGCCGGGGGTCTCTGCTAATATCCGAGACGTTGGCACTCATATGCTAAGAGTGCCAGAACCATCTCGAAACTCATTTTCGAATCACACTTTTGGAGGTTTTCCGTGAACCTGAAGCCTTTGGCCGACCGCGTGGTCATCGAGCACGTCGAGCAAGAAGAGAAGAGCGTCGGCGGCATTTTCCTTCCCGACACCGCGAAAGAG
>JAKAPQ010000169.1 GCA_021806945.1 bacterium
ATCACCTTGGACGACGCGCTTACTGCCATGGTTCCCAGGCTCCTTCGTAGAGGTTGGTGTAGAGTTCCGAGGCGGCCGGAAACGGCATCGCTTCCGCGCGGTCGGTGGCTTCGTTCGTTTCGCGCAGGACGTCTTTACGCATTCGGTCGATCTCCGGCGCGTCGACGATGCCCAGTTCTAGCAATACGCGCTCGAAGCGCGGCAGCGGATCGTCCTTGCGGTGCGCGATTACCTCGTCGCGCGTGCGGTAGGTCATATCGTTGTCGTCGGTAGAGTGCGCGAGGAAGCGGTAGCAGACGCCTTCGAGCAGCGTCGGTCCGCCGCCGCCGCGCGCGCGGTCGAGTGCGCGTTTCACCGCTCCGAAGCTCGCAATCGGGTCGAAGCCGTCGAACTGCTCGCCGGGGATGCCGTACCCTTCGGCCCGCTTATAGATGTCCGGTTGCCCCATCTGTCGGCTCAGGGGGGTCGATATCGCCCATAGATTGTTCTCGACCAGCATGACCAGCGGCAACTTGTGGACCGCCGCGAAGTTCATCGACTCGTGCCATTCGCCTTCGCTGGTCGTGCCGTCGCCGCAGGTAACCAGCACCGCTCGGCCGGGCTCCTTGCGGTACTGCATCGCGAAGGCCGCGCCGACCGCATGCGGGATGTGGGCGGCCAGAATCGACGAGAAGGAGATCAATCCGGCCTTTTTCGAGGAGTAATGGTTTGGGAACTGGCGCCCGCCGTTGTGATCGGCGGCGCGCGCGAAGATCGAGAGCATGATCTCGTAGGGCGTCAAGCCGATGCCTAGCGCAAGCCCAAGATCGCGGTAGTAGGGAGCCAAGAGATCCTTGCCGCGCTCAAAGGCCATGGCTGCGCCCGATTGCAGCGCCTCGTGGCCTTCGCTCCCGAGCGCGAACGGAACCTTGCCTTGACGGTTGAGCTGGAAACCACGGTTGTCGAGCTGCCGCTGAAGGAGCATGTTGCGAAAGATCGCCTTCAGCTGGTCGTCGGACAGACCCTGACGCTCCAGTGGGTTGCGCACTTGAGTGGGGTCGGTTTTTGCCATCGCGTTTGTCCTTAGCGAGCGGTTGTTCGAGCAGGTTGCGGAAAAAGCCGCGTGCCATTATCCGCGGAGCGATTTTTAGGGCGAAGAAAAAGCGTCACTGCCACGGTTCCCACGGGCCTTCGTAGAGGTTCTCGAACGCAGCGGCCGGCGGCGGGTACGGCATCGCCTCAGCTCTGTCCGTAGCTTCGTTCGTTTCGGCCAGCACCGAGGACTTCAAGGCTTCGATATCGGTCTGCGTCAAGATGCCACGGGCGATCAAGAAGCGCTCGAATTTCGGCACGGGGTCGTCCTTGCGGCGCTCGGCAACCTCTTCGCGCGTGCGATAGGTGCGGTCGTCGTCGTCGGTCGTATGCGAGAGGAAGCGGTAGCACTTCGCCTCGAGCAGCGTCGGCCCGCCGCCCGACCGGGCCCGTTCCATCGCTTCGGCGACCGCCGCGTAACACGCGATCGGGTCGAAACCGTCGACGACGGCGCCGGGAATCCCATAGCCGGCTGCCCTCTTGTAGACGTCCGGCTGGCCCATCTGTTTGGAGAGCGGTGTGCTGATCGCCCACTCGTTGTTCTCGCAAAGAAAGACGACGGGCAGTTTCGCAACCGCGGCAAAGTTGACGGCTTCGTGCCACTCTCCTTCGCTGGTCGCGCCGTCGCCGAACGTCGTCAAGACCGCGCGCCCGGCCTCCCGGCGCAACTTGATTGCGTAGGCTGCTCCGAGCGCGTGGCAGGTCTGCGCGGCGATAAGCGAACTGATGGTCTGCAGGCCGAGGGCCCGTGCCGCATAGTGATGGGGAAACTGCCGCCCGCCCGACCGGTCCGCGGCTCGCGCGAAGAGCGAGAGCAGGACGTCGTAAGCGGTGAGCCCGATGCCGAGCGCGAGGCCCAGATCGCGATAGTAGGGGACGAGGATGTCGTGGCCGCGCCGAAAGGCCATGGCGGCCCCCGCTTGCAGCGCCTCGTGCCCTTCGCTCGCCGAAGCGAACGGAATCTTTCCTTGGCGGTTGAGCTGGAAGCCGCGGCTTTCGAGGGTGCGCTGCAGCAGCATCGTCCGCAGCATCGCAGCCAGTTGCCCGTCGCTTAGGCCGTGCCGCTCAAAGGGGCCCAGCTCGGGTCGCATGTTTGCCGCCACGCAGCCTACATCGGTCGCCGCGGGCCGGAAATCCTGCGAGCAGTAAACGTCTCCTTCCGCGCCTAAGCAAGCGGCCTTGTGAGCGTTTTAGCGGGCGTGCCGCACGACGAGTTGGTCCGCGTGCGGCGGCATCTTCACCGTTGCCCGGAACTCTCGATGGCGGAGGTCGAAACGGCGGCGTTCGTCGAGCGCGAGCTGCGCGCTTTTGATTTCGACGAGATCCGCACCGGGGTTGCCGGGACGGGGATCCTAGCGACGCTTCGCGGGGGGCGCCCGGGTCCGGTGACGCTCCTGCGCGCGGATATGGACGCGCTCCCGGTCACCGAGCTCAACGACGTGCCGTACGCCTCCACGAAGCCGGGCGTGATGCACGCTTGCGGCCACGACGCGCACGTCGCGGTCTTATCGTGTGCGGCCAAAGAGCTCGCTCGCCGCAGGCCCGAGGTTCCCGGAACCCTCGTCTTCTGCTTCCAGCCCGGCGAAGAGGGAGCGGCGGGTAACAAACTCATGATCGACGACGGCGCGCTCGAGAACCCGCACGTCGACCGGGTCTTCGCGCTGCACGTCTACAGCGGCCTAGACGTGGGGAAGATCGGGGTGCGCGACGGCGCCTTCTTCGCTTCGTCCGATCGCTTCGTGCTGCGTTTGAAAGGCAGCGGCGGGCACGGTGCGATGCCGGACCTCAGCGTCGATCCGATCGTCGCCGCCTCGTACCTCGTTACGATGCTGCAGACGCTTGCGAGCCGCGAGGTAGCCCCGCGAGAGCCGGTCGTGGTGACCGTCGGAAAGATCGAGAGCGGCAGCACGTTCAACGTCATCCCCGATGAAGCCGAGATGCTCGGGACGGTGCGAACGTTCGACGAAGCCGTACGCAGCGCGATGCCGGAGCGCATGGAGCGCATCGTTGCCGGCCTCTGCGCTTCGCTGCGCCTAACCTATGAGTTTGAGTACCTCTGGGGCTACCCGACGACGGTCAACGACGTGGCCGCCAACGAGGTCGTTCGCGAAGTTGGGCGCGGCGCGCTCGGCGCGGCCAATGTCGTTGACGGGCACGAGATCGTCATGTGGTCCGAGGATATGTCCTACATGCAGGAGCTGCGGCCCGGATCGTATTTCCTGGTCGGCGCTCGTGGTCCGCAGCTCGGGACGTATCCGCAGCACAGCGCCCGCTACGATATCGACGAGCGGGCGCTCGACGTGGGCTACAGCGTAATGCTCGGCCTCGGGTTGCGGGGCTAGCAGCCTCCTAGCCGGGGCGCTTGCCGATGTCGTCGCGAATCGCTTGCGCGGCAGCTTCGGCGGCGGCTCTTGCCTTTCGAGCGCCGACCTTCAAAAGGCCGCCGATCTGGCTCAGCGCTTCTTGCGTCTGGGCCTGCGTCTCTAGCAGAGCCTCTCGCGCCTGCGGTGAGAGGCGCTCGCGCTGCCTCTCGATGCCGTCGCCGATCTGTTTACCGAGGTTTTGGGCTGCCTGCTTGGCTTTGTCGAGCGGGTCGTCATGCATGTTGCGGCCATCCTTCTCAAACGCTCTACTTTGCGAAAGCGGCGGGTGTTTCGCGGCTATATTTCGACGGTCGTGCCGCGCCGAGCGGCCTCCGCAGGCCAGCCGAGGCTCTCTCGGGCGAGCGTCGCGAGCGATGCGGCCGACTCCGGTTCGCCATGCACGGCGTAGAGGTGCGGCTTGGTCGAACACGTCGAAAGCCAGCGCCGCAGATCGTTCTCGTCGGCGTGCGCGCTGTAGCCGGCGAGAGGAACGATCGCCGCTCGCACCGGCAGCGAATCGCCGTAGATTTTTACGATGTGGGCACCATGCACCAACGCGAAACCGAGCGTGCCGGCCCCCTGGTAGCCGACGAAGACGATCGTAGCGCGCACGTCGGAGAGATGGTTGTGCAGATGGTGCAGAACGCGGCCGCCCGCCGCCATCCCGCTTGCCGAGACGACGATATGGGTGCCGCCGAGCGCATTCAACGCTTTCGACTCCTCGGTCGTAACGGCCACCGTGAGATTCCGGCAGCCGAACGTTCCGTCGGCGGCGACGTCGGCTAGCGGCTTGTGCGCCTCCGGGAAGGTGCGAAAGAGTGCATCTACCTTGGCTGCCATCGGGCTGTCCAAATATACCGGAATCGCCGCGATCGCCGGCTCCGAGCGCTGCAAGCGCCCTATCGAGTAGAGGATATCCTGCGTGCGCTCTACGGCAAACGCCGGGATCACGATCGGGCCGCGCCGGCCGGCGGCGGCGAGCAGCGCCGTGCGGAAGGCTCCGAGCGAATCCGGCGGGTGCACGCGGTCGCCGTACGTCGATTCGCAGACGATCGCGTCGGCGGCGCCGATCGGCGACGGATCGTAGAGCAGCGGACGGTCGTACCGGCCCACGTCGC
>JAKAPQ010000170.1 GCA_021806945.1 bacterium
CTCGTCGTAGTAACCACCGGCGTTGAGCAGACCTACGGGTTTGTCGTGTATCTGCAATTGGGCCCACGTAAGGATCTCGCAGAGCTCGTCCATCGTTCCGAAGCCGCCGGGTAGGGCGATGAAGGCGTCGCTCGCCTCGGCCATCAACGCCTTGCGTTCGTGCATGCTGCCGACGACGTGCAGCCTGGTCAGGCCTCCGTGCGCGATCTCGCTGCCCGCAAGGGCCTCCGGAATGACGCCGATGACTTCGGTACCCGCGGCGAGCGCGGCGTCGGCGAGCACGCCCATCAGCCCGACCCGGCCGCCGCCGTACACGATGCCGAAACCGGCTGCGGCGAGCCGGCCGGCGACGTCGCGCACGATCCGAACGTAGTTGCCAGCGTTTCCGGTATGCGCGCCGCAGAACACGCAGATGTACTTGCGAGTCGTCATGCTGGGGCGCTTTGGCGGGCGTGCGCCGCGGGCCTGCAGAAGCTCTCCGCATGCCCGAGGAGACGAAACGTGCCGGCCGTTCGCCGCAGCGGCCGCGGCCGGCCCCCGACGACGGCATCTTGCGCGTGGGACGGGAGCGCCGGCGCGCGAGCGTCGTCTCGATCGTCACGGGGCTGGAGCCGCTCGAGCTCGCCGCCGTCGCGAAAACCTTGAGACGGCTCTGCGGTTCCGGCGGCACCGCCAAGAACGGTGTCGTAGAGATTCAAGGCGACCACCGCGACAAGATCGTGACGTTTTTCGCCGAGCAGGGACGGCGGGTCAAGAAGGCCGGTGGCTAGGAGCCGCTACGCGAGCACGAGTTGTTCGTCTCCGATGCCCGCTTTACGCACGGCTTCGTGGATCATCTGCTCCTGCAGCTCGGGAACGACCCAGCGCGCCTGGGCATCTGCGGAGAGCCGGTCGATAGGATCGAAGTACAGGAACGCCTTACCGGGCTTCACGCTCGGCGCGGCGTAGACGGCGATGCCGTTTTCGCGGTCGTAGTACTCGTAGGAGTGTACGTCGCGTTTGCCGCCGCCGCCTGGGGCGTCGCACACGAACGTCGGTGAGTTGAAGCCGGCGGTGCTGCCGCGAACGAACTTCTCGATCTCGGTCGCCGCGCGTATCGTCGTGCGCAGCTCCTCGACGCCCTTCACCATATCGTGCATGTAGACGTAATAGGGGTGGACGTTGATATGCCCGAGGCGTTTTACGAGCATCCGCATGCGTTCGGGCGTGTCGTTCACGCCGCGAATGAGCACCGACTGGTTGCGAACGAAGATGCCGCGTTCGAAGAGCATCCGCATGGCCCGCTCGGTAATCCACGTGATCTCTTGAGCGCTATTGAAATGCGTGTGCAGGACGACGTCCTTGCCGAGCTTGCGCCCGCGGTCCACGATCGACGACAGCGCGTCGAGCCATTCTACGTGCGTCACGATCTTCATCGGCATGATCGCCGGGCCTTTGGTAGCAAAACGCATCCGTCGCACGTGCGGGATGTCGAGCAGAGCGTTTCCGATGAACTCGATGTTCTTCGGCGCGAGCTGATAGGTGTCGCCGCCCGAGATGACGATGTCTTCGAGTTCCGGGCGCTGTGCGATGTAGGCGAAGGCATCTTCCCACTGCTTGGGCGTCTTGGCGAGCGCGACTTTGTCGACGTTCTCGGTGTCGGGACCGATCGCGTAGGAGCGCGTGCAGAAGCGGCAGTAGACCGGGCACGTGTTGAGCGGCAGGAAGAGCGCTTTGTCCACGTAGCGGTGTACCAGACCCGGTACCGGGGAGTCGTCCTGTTCGTGCAGCGAATCGAGCGTCAGCCGCGGGTGGTCCGGCAACAGGGTGCTCGCCACCGGGATGAACTGCCGGCGAATCGGGTCGTCGTAGGGTGCGTGCCAATCGATCAGCGAGATCGCGTACGGAGAGACGCGAACGGCCATCGGAGCGAGGCGGAACCCGGCCTTCGCATCCGCGATAAACTCCGGCGGGGCGAGGCTTTCGATCGTTCCGAGCAGTTCCTCCGGCGTCTTGACGGCGTGCTTCTGCTGCCAGAGATGATCGAGGAACGTCGCCTCGCCGACCTCGCGATAGGCGGGCACGTGGCGCCAGAACTCGCCTTGCCGAAGGTCCTTGTACGCGAATGACTCGGCCTCGGCCGGGGGCTTTTTGTGAACGATCTCGCTCATGAGCGTGTTCTTCCTATCGTCGATAGTGGTTGGCTGCCGGGCGCGTATTTTGTTTCAAAATACTCGCGGATCGGAGGATTGTCGCGAAGAGTCTGCAGTGCGATCTCGGCGTGGCCCTTCGCGTAGCCGTTGCCGACGATCATCGTTACGTCTTTCCCCACGCCTTCGGCGCCGAGCGCCGCGGCGGTAAAAGACGTCGACATCGAAAAGAAGTAGACGACCCCGTATTCTTTCGTGCAGAGAATCGAGGTGAGCTCGGTTCCCGGGACGTTCACGCAATTGACCACCAGATCGGCAAGCTCGGGTGCGATCTCCGCGACGCGCGCGCTGACGCCTAGCGCGTCTCGCGCGTCAGCCTCGACGAACGCGTCGACGAAACCGGCGTCGCGCAGCATCCGCGCCGAAGGCGTCGACGCGTGCGGGGCCACGCCGATCACCTTGCCCGCCGGCCCGACCCGCGCTTGCGCTTGAGCGCACGAGAGCATGCCGGACTTGCCGCAAGCGCCGATGACCGCGACCGTCATGCCCGGCTTGGCTAGGCGCATGACCTGCGCGGGCGCACCGGCGACGTCGAGCACCGCGAGCGCGACGTCCTCGTGGATATCTTCGGGCAACTTCGCCCACAGGGCGCTCTCGAACAAGATGGCCTTGGCGCGCACCCAAACGCGACCGGTCTCCACGTCGACGCGGCCGACCTCTTCGATGCGCAGCGGGGTCAGCGTTAGCGAGACGAGCGAAGCGATGCGATCGCCTACTTGCAGGTCGATGCGTTCGCGCAGCCGTTCGCCGATCGCCAGTACGCAGCCGATGAACATACCGCCGCTGCCGGTAACCGGATTGTGCTGCTTTCCGCGCTCGCGTACCGTCGAGGCGATGTGGTCCGCGATTCTAGCCGCGTCGCCGGCGCATGCGTCGGCGATCTGCTTGAACGACGCGGAGTCGATATTGAGCGTCTCGACGTCGCACAGGATCTCGTTGTCGAGCGCGATCGGCGTGTCGTCGAGCCTCCAGGCAGTCTGCGGCATCGCACCCGGAGGATCGAGGACCCGGTGCGTTCCTAAGCGATGCGTCATCGAACCGAGATTCCGCCGCGCTCGAAGGGTGTCGAGAGCACGATCGTGGTCTTCGTGCGTGCCATTCCCGTAACGGATTTCAAGCGCGAAAGCAGTTCGTCGAGATGGCCGGTGGACCGCGTCACAACCTTGAGCACGAACGATTCTTCTCCGGCAACGCTGTGCACTTCGCAGACCTCCGGCATCGCCGAGAGAGCGGCCGTAAACGCTTCGTACCCGCAATCGGGCGTGGTGTAGCAACTCACGAGCGCGGTGAGTTCCAAGCCGAGCAGCCGGTTGTCGAGCTGGGCCGCATACCCGCGCACGTAGCCACGGCCCTCGAGCCGTTTCACGCGGTCGTGGACGGCCGGAGGCTTCAAACCCACGATCGCGCCGAGCTCCGCAAAGGTCGATCGAGCGTTGCGCTGCAACGCGTCTAAGAGCCGTAGGTCGAGCTCGTCGAGTTCGCCCGTCTCCACCGTGATGTTCGCCATAATCCTCAAATTGCCGAATAGCCATCGGCTTTATCACTATAGCATAGTCTGTTTATTCGGAGCAAGGCCGAAGAGGCAAGGCCCCGGCCTATCCCACGCGAAGGGGCAGGGATGAGATGCGCGGGGATCCTGCTTGCCCTGCTTTGGCTTACGGCTTGTGGCGCCCCGCCGGCGAACTCCGTGCGGTTCAACCTGGCCGCCGATCCGGCCAACCTCAACCCGCTATTCAGCCGCCAGGATTCGGCCTCGGTCGAGCAGCAGCTCGCACGGCTCTCCTTCGAGCCGTTCATCGATCTCGACGCCCACGGCAAGCCGGTTCCGGAACTGCTCGCGCAGATCCCCACGCGCCGCAACGGCGGCATCTCGCGGAGCGGGCGCACGATCGTGTACCACCTGCGCAAGGGCGTTCGCTGGAGCGACGGCGTTCCCGTAACCTCCGCAGACGTGCTCTTCACGCTGCACGCGATCCTCGACCCGCGTAATCCCGTGCGCTCGCACGAAGGCTACGACCTGATCGACCGGGCCTACGCGCGAGGTCCGTACACCGTCGTCTTTCACCTGAAGCGCGCCTGGGCTCCGGCCGTACAGACCTATTTTTCGTACGGCTTCACCCCGCAGTTCGTATTGCCCGCGCACATATTGCGCAAGCAAGAGCCGTTGGCGCGCGCGCCGTTCGATGCCGCGCCGCTGGTCGGCGACGGCCCCTACGAGTTCGTGCGCTGGCGCCGCGGCGACTCGCTCACCTATCGAGCCAACCCGTCGTACTGGCGCGGTAAGCCGAAGGTCGAGTACCTGCACGTTGCGGTGGTTCCGGACCCGAACACGAATCTCGTGATGCTGGAA
>JAKAPQ010000171.1 GCA_021806945.1 bacterium
GCGGTTACGGAGGCGGCGGCGCCGGTCGCGAACGCGAGATGTTCAAGGCGACCTGCAGCCAATGTGGCGGCGTCGCGGAAGTTCCCTTCCAGCCACGCGGCGACAAACCGGTCTACTGCCGCGATTGCTTCGCCAGCAAACCTAGCTATCGTTAACCGGCGCTCCCGGTAACAAAAAGAGCCCGCTTTATGCGGGCTCTTTTTATGGTGGCGTGTTGCGGCGGATTGCTGCGTCTCCGCGGCGCGCGAGCAAGATGATGCGACGCCGCGGGTAGTCGATCGTCACGCGGAAGTGCGAGAGGAAACCTCCGCCTAGATGCCCGTGAGCGGTGCCTTTGAGAATTCGGGTGGCTCCGATATGCGAAGAGGCGACGGTGTAATCTCCGATGCGAACGTTAGGGATTACGCCGATGAACTCGACGCTCGTTCCGCCCACGCCGCTCACCGTGCGAGCTCGCGTTGCCTTGAACAGCGCCTTGTGCCGCATGTAATAGGGATACGCCAAGTTGATGGTCGACTGGTCGCCCGTATCGACGGCCAGCCGCGTCGTGAGGTCGTCGAGCGTTACGGGAACGACCGGCACGAAGTTCTCGAACTCCATTGGGATCGTCGCCGCGCCGGCTGGGGTCGTCACGGCACCGAACCAGACGTCGCGTGCTCCGTAATCGATCGTTACGGCGGTGCTCGCCAAGATGTCGGCTCCGAGCACGACGTCGTACCCGTAGCGGTGAATGTCGTCGAGCACGACGTAGTTCGCGCGCGGGAACGTCACGCTGCCGACCTGCAGCGGGCCCGCCCGCACCACCTCGGTCGCGTACTTGCCGAGGCCGCTGACCTCGAACCCGCCGATGACCGGCGCGTGCAGGCGTTCGGCGAGCTCGAGGCTCATGGCAAGCCCCGAGTTGCCCGTGTCGATCAGGCAGCGGCTGCGCACGCCTTGCAGGCTGCACGGGCCGACCGGCGTCCTGCCGGCCGCAGCGATGGGCATCGGCAGCGGCGTCGCGGCGAATGTGGGAACCAGCCCGTGCGGTGCTCGAAAGGGTCGCTCCGATATGCGGCGCTGCGCGTAAACTTCGATCGGCTCTCCGTTTTGATCGATACGAAACGGCAGCATCAACGCCCCGACGCGGCGGTAGTCGCGAAAGGCGATCGACGTGTCTCCGTCGATGTCGCGCACCGCGGCCACGAGCCAGCTTCGGGGATCGACGTACACCTCCATTGGGATTGCGTCCCTGCTCGCGACGAAGAGCTTGCGGTAGGTTCGTCCGCCGGCGACGGTGCTGCCGCCGTCGGCGATGCTGCCGCCCCGTGCCTCGAACTTCGGTCCGAGGAAGGCTCCGCTTGAGACCGCCATCAGCCCCCGCAAGTAGCGCTCGGCGCGACGCGAGCGAGGGAGCGCCGTTCCATTCATGTCGACCGAATAGAGGCGGCGCCCATCGAAATACGTTCCGATGCAGATAGGCCCGCTGCAGTTGCGAATGAAGAAGCGCTTGCCTTGGTCGTCGGCACGCAACAGGGCCCTATCGCCGTTGTCGTCACGCTTCGATAGGCTCACCACATGGTACCGATAGGCGAGCCCGCTCGCGGCGCGCATCTCGGCTAGCACTGTCGCCAGCGGCGGCTCGGGCGACATCCCGACCGTCAAGAGCGCCAAGCCGCAGAGCACTGCGGTACGCGCGGCGAAGATCATAGCGTGGATTTCGAGTTACTCGACCGGTATCTTCTCGATCGTGCCGGCAATAGGGTCGAGGTCGTGGCGGATCTGCTCGCGCACCGTTCCGGCCTTTCGGGGGCCGCGCCGTTCTACGAGGGCTTTGAGCTGCTCGGTGCCCGCACGCCCGATCTTGCGCTCCTGGCTTTGCGCCTGGTATTGGCCGGGAAGCGCGCCGACGACGACGCGGTCGCCGATCTGCGCCGGCTGATGGAGCGGGCGCGCGGCGGCGGTGAGGACGGCGCGCGGGCGCGAGCCGACTATTTCGTGAGGCTGCGCTGACGCAGGCAGCGGTGCAGAGGCTTGGCGGCGAAGTGAAACGTCCACGTGGAGATTCCCGTTGTACGTAGCGAGATGACTTTCCAGCGCAGGCTCGCCGCGATTGCATTGAGCGCTGCCCTCGTTACGGGCAGCGTGGCCGTGGCATTGGGAGATCCGCCCGCTCGCAACGAGCAGGCCGGCGGCCACGAAGTCTATAGAGCCGATGCGGGTGCCGCGCGCGACGGCGGCACCATGAACGTGACCGTCGTAGGCGTGGATTATGCCTCCGGTCGGATCTTCGTGGCCGGGCCGCGGGGACGCATGGCGATTCAAGTTCTGCCCAGCACGAGCATCTTTAGCCGCGGCAACGGCTACGCCACGCTCACGGATCTTCGTCCCGGCGCGCACGTGCAGGTCTACGTCAGCCGCGTCGGCGGACTTTTGGTGGCGCAGATCATCCGCATCCAGTAGCGTAGAGGCGTGGCCGCGCTCTCTGCCACCGGCCTTCGCAAGCGGTATCGCGATGCTCGCGAGCGAGCCGCGGCGCTCGACGGCGTGAGCTTCACCGTTGAAGATGGGCGTTCGCTCGTCATGTTGGGGCCTTCCGGCGCCGGCAAGAGCACGCTGTTGCGCGTGCTCGCCGGGTTGGACCGGGCCGATTCGGGCGTCGTTCGCATCGGCGATGCGGATGTGACGGCACTCGCCGCCCACCGCCGGCGCGTGGCGCTAGTCTTTGCGGACGACGCGCTCTTCCCGCACCTCTCGATTTACGAGAACCTCGCCTTCGCCTTGCGGCGGCGGCCGGCTTCCGGGGAGGCCGGCGCCCGCATACGAGAGATCGCGCGAGCCTTCGAAATCGATGCCCATCTCGCGTATCGCCCCGCGCGTCTCTCAAACGGAGAGCGCCAGCGTGCCGCGATCGCGCGCGCGGTTCTGGCCGATCCGCGCGCGTTGCTCCTGGACGAGCCGCTGGTGCACTTAGACCCGCAGCTGCGCGTTCGGGTGCGCGAGCAGTTCGTCGGTTTTCGGCGCACCTTTCCCGCTCCGGTGGTCTACGTGACGCACGACCATGCCGAAGCCCTCATTCTTGCGGATCGTTTGGCAATTCTGATCGATGGCCGCATCGTCCAATGCGAGGAACCGCAGCGCGTCTACGATTTTCCGGCCGACGTGCGCGTCGCCAGGTTTTTGGGATCGCCGGCGATGAATCTGCTCGACGATGGAGTTCAGACGATCGGCATCCGTCCGGAGTACGTACGGCTTTCGCGCGGCGGCGGCCTCGGCGGCGAGGTCGTGGCGTGCGAGCGTACCGGCGCCGAACGGTACGTTCGGGTGCGGACGCCGCGTGGCGAGTTGCTCGCGCGCGCGAGCGCGGATGGGGAAGATCTTCCCGGCTGTGGCGAGCGGGTCTGCGTTACGTTGCCCGCACGGCACGTGCGACGTTTCGATAGAGTAAGCGGGGAGGCGATTCCATGAAAGACGTGCGGCGGTTAGCCGAGGGCGTGATCTGCGTTGGGTTCGAAGGCACGCGCGTCGACGCGGTCCTCGAAGCGACGATGCGGGAGATTCCATTCGCCGGATGGATACTCTTTGGCCGGAACGTCGCGAACGTCGCGCAGACGCGCGCGCTCACCGACCAGATTCGCGCGTGCGCCGGCCGGCCGATCGTCGCGATCGATCAGGAGGGCGGTCGCGTTATGCGCTTGCGCGACGGCATCGAAGAGATTCCCCCGATGATGGCGCTCGCGGCCGCGGGTGACGAGGCGCTTGCCGAACAGGCCGGCGCGCAGATCGCCTTCGATCTGCGGCGGGCCGGGGTCAACCTCGATTTTGCGCCGGTGCTCGACCTCGCGCTCTTCCGCATGAACACGGTGATCGGAACGCGCTCCTTCGGCGGCGACCCCAAGAGCGTCGCTCGCCTGGGCGGGGCGTTCGCTCGAGGGATGCGCGCGGGCGGCGTCGTCCCGACGTACAAACATTTTCCCGGGCACGGATCGACCGCGGTCGACTCGCACACCGATCTGCCGGTGATCGATCTCGACGAAGCGACCTTTCGCGCGCGCGACCTCGTGCCGTTTGCAGAGCTCTTGCCCGATGCGCCGGCCGTCATGACGGCACATATCGTTCTGCAATCGCTCGACCCCGACTCTCCCGCGACGCTCTCGCAGGCGATTCTCACCGGCTTGTTACGCGAAGAGATCGGTTTTCGCGGCGTCTGTTTTACCGACTGTCTGCAGATGGACGCCATCGCGCAGTCGGTTGGGGTGGCGCGCGGCGCCGTGCTCGCTCTGGCTGCCGGCGCCGACTGCGTCCTCGTCAGCCATAGCATCGCGCTCGCGCGCGAGAGTGCGGCAGCGATCGTCGACGCCGTGCGCGATGGACGTTTACCGCTCGCGCGTTTGGAAGAGGCCCACCAGCGAGTTGCGGAACTGCGCGGTTCGCTCGCCGAGCCCCTCGCGCTCGACGCGCCGCCACCCTATCCGGGGCTCGGACGAGAGATCGGGCGCCGCGCGGTGACGTCGATTCGAGGGAGTGCGCACCTCGCGGCGG
>JAKAPQ010000025.1 GCA_021806945.1 bacterium
ACCTTCGACAGGCGCGCTGCCGAACGATTACCGGCGTTCACGCTTCTCGATGCGTAGCGACCATCAACACCAATCGCGCCACGCCTCAGACGGCATCGTGCAGTTTGTCCAGGATGAAGACCTCGTTTCGCCTGCACTCATGCTCGCGCTGACGCTCGGGCATCTACTCCAGGCCATCGTTCGGCGTGTGCGCAAACTCCGCGTCAACCGACGCGTCTACGCTCGCATGCCGTGCGCACCATCGTGCGATCTCTGCATCGAGGGCCTCGCGCTCCATCAGCTTGGCAGCATTCACTGCCGCGCCGACTGCGGGCGGGAAAGGCCCCAGCGATTCGTTCGGTTCTACGCGACCGCGCGGGTGCGCGGCCGCCCGCCCTTGCGCCCGTTCTTGCGCGCTGCGCGCACCTTTGCGTCGGTGCGCGCAGCGCCACCGACCGCACCGATCGCAGCCATCCATTTACGCGTGCCGAACACGCCGTCGATCAGGCCGGGAACGTAGTGGTCGACGTCGAGCGCTTCCCAATGCAGCGACGAACCGAAGTCGTCGATCTCGATCTTGGAAACGTACCGCGGATCCGCCTTTTCCAAGCCCTGCATCAACTTACGCGGAATCACGAGTTCAACGCCGGTCGCAAGCTTGATCGCGATCACGTCGTCTTTCGCGCGATACGTTGCAGCAACGGCTTTTGGCCGGTACTGTTCATACACGCTCGCTTGTGCGATTGCGGCGTCGATCTCGGCGTCGGTCGTCGTGACGCGGGCTCGCGTTTTAGTTTTCACCTTGCATCTGCTCCCATGCAGCCACAATCTCGTCGTAGTGATTGCGCGCCGCGTTTAAGATTTTCCGAACGTCGCTGTGCTTGGCGCTGGGCGGGATGATCGCATCCTGGCGATCCGCTTTCTCAATGGTTCGGTCAGCACGCAGCACGACGATAACGGCCGTTTCAGCATAGCGCCCGTGCGCGTGAATCGGCTCATGGTCTTGCGGGTGAATCCGAAACCGGACGCCGCCCACGCGAACGGTACTCACGATGTCATTATATCCGAAGCATCCTTTGGTTTCAACCGCGGTCATGAGCAGGATGCGGCTTGCGCTTACAGCCGCCTGGTCGCTTTGTAGTCCGGGGGCGCAAACTCAAACCTCAAATTTGCCGTAGCGATCACCTTCGACAGACGCGCTGCCGGGGACTTAAGAATCGCTTACGCCGAGGGCGAGCGCCGCGGGTGCGCGGCCGTTAGTCGCCGATGGCGATCTCCGTATAGGGCGCCTCAAGTCCCGAGGCGGTCGAGTTCGTCACGACGCTCGATGCGGAGAGCGTGGCTGGATACTCGCCAAGCTCCATGCTCGCAGCCGAATTGCCCACCTCTTCGAACAGGTCGTTCGCGGCATCGAGTGCGAGCGCGCCCGGCGCTCCCGGCATCGCCTCCGGAATAGTAAACACCGGGGTGCTGGAGTTGCCGAACGGCGGCTTGTAGACTTCGATGCCCGTGTGCCAGTTCACGGCGTAGAGATTGCCGGTCGAGTCGAAGGCGACGTTCACGTATGTCGCCGACGCCGGGGCGATCGTCGCTATGGGCGTCGAGCTGTTGCTCAACGGAAGCGAATAGAGATAGATGGCCGCGGGCGAGAACGTCGCGACGGCCAGCGTCGTGCCGCTGACGGCCACGACGGGGTACGATCCGTTATTCGGAAGCGAAACGTGTATCGCGGGCGTGCTCGAGGAACTGAGCGGTGCCGCATACTCGACGATCTGCCCGAACTGCGTCCCCCCGTAAAGATTGCCGGACGAATCGTAGGCCAGGGAAAACAGATTGAGGCTGCAGCCGCCACAGCT
This sequence comes from bacterium, assembly GCA_021806945.1. Classification (GTDB taxonomy): domain Bacteria; phylum Vulcanimicrobiota; class Vulcanimicrobiia; order Vulcanimicrobiales; family Vulcanimicrobiaceae; genus JAJYFL01. The sequence continues at coordinate 1,836 of JAKAPQ010000025.1, forward strand.
CGTATCGGAAGCCGAAAAGGAGAACAGCGGCGCCGACGTATCGGTAATCGGTTTCGCGTACACCGAGATGACTTGCACGCCGCCCCACTTCACGGCAAGCTGCCCGGCGTTCTGCGCGATCCCCATCGCACCCGCACCGCTCTGCGGCGCGGCAATCGTGGCCGACGGCAATTCGCCGCTGCTCAAGGGGAGAGTGAAGACGACGACGTTACCCGTCTTCGACGCCGACATGTTGTTGTAGTTTGCGACGTACACATGCTGAGGGAGCGGGGTCGCCGTCGGCACCGGATTGGGTGACGTACCGGTACTACTGCATGCTGTTGCGGCGAGGACGGCCACGGCGGCGATCGTGAAGGCGAGAATGTGCTTCATGTTCGGTGACTCCTGTCAGATGAACTTGGTCCCGAGCAACGGTCGATCTGTCCGCTGACCGGGGTCGATGGCGCCCCGTTGGCTGGTCTTAATACGAGCGTAGCACCGCTGCGTTACGGGAGCGTTACACCGTGGCCGGCACCACGGGCGCCGTTGGCGATCGGCTTGATCCGCCCAACTGACCGTCATCTGCATCCGCATCCACGACTCGGCTCTGAATCCCAGCGCTCGCTCACCAAGGGCTCGGGCCTACGCGCCATGATGCCCATGGCCTCAGGCGCGTCGTTTAGGAAGGGAGCTGCGCAGTGCAGAGTACGCTTTCGCAAACTGCTCGGCGGAGACGACGAGGCCCGCATAGGCAGTGCCCTGCACTTTGCGCTGAAGGCGCCGGTCCAGCGTAACCAGCGGAACGCCTTCGCGACGAGCCTGCGCGAGGTAGAAGGCGTCGTACGCCGGACGATCGAGCGCGCAGGCAATCTCAAGGGCCACCGATGCGAGCGGAGCCGAGGGCATCAAGCGGATTCTCGAAGGCACCCGTTCGACGAACTCGGCAGCGCGCGCAACGAGATCGGGCGCATGGCGCAGATAGCGCCAGAGGCCGTTGGCGATCTCCGGCAGGAGCAGGTCGGGCGCAACGAGGTCCAGTTCGAGCGCGAGAACGCGTTCGGCAGCCGGCGTCTGCGCTTCGTTAACGAAGGCAGCGATGAGGACGCTTGCGTCAACGACGGCGGCGAACTGCGTCATCGAGTGCCTCCAAGCGGGCGGCTCGCCCCTCTCGAACCACGCTCGCGGCATCGAATCCAGGAATCCTCGGCAGGCGGTGTTCACGTGCCCAGGTGATGAAGTCGCCTTCGTCGCCGGCGACGCTTTCGTTCAAGAGTTCGCGCAGCTCCGCTTCAAGGGAATGGTGGCGCCGCCTCGCGCGCGCTTTAAGGCGTTCGACCGTCTGGGTTTCGAGATTCCGGATAATGACCTGTGCCATGCTATCATTCATGATAGCAGTTCGGTGGAGACGAAGCAAGCCGGGAAGACGGTGGGACTGTGGCGAGCGAGACCGGCTACTCGGCCATGTGGTGCCGCAGGAGCCCGCTCGGAGTTTGGCGCGGACCGTGAAGGAGAAACTCCGGCCATAGCAGCGCCTCAATGCCCAGGCGTTCGACCGCGTCTCTTTGGTTTGCGTCGCAGAGCACGAGCGCGCGATAGTCGGTGTAGCGGCGAGTAAACTCGGTCAGGCCGCGAAGATCGGCAGGCGATACCGCTCCCGTTTTTATCTCGACCGCCCACTTGCCCCAATTGCCTTCGATGACAGCATCGACCTCGAACGGCTCCTCGCGCCAGTAGCTCACGCGTTGCCCTGCATTCCACGCGAACGCGAGACACGCGTTCTCGACCCACATGCCGAAGCGCGCCGGCTCACGCTCGCGATCCGGCATGCCATGCGGATGCGTGATCGCGAGAAACGCGTTGCTTAACGTCACGAGTTTCGGGGGAGCAGCGCGCCGGCGGGTTTTCAGCGAGTGCTTCACGAGTGGCGCAACGAGAAACGCCTCTTCCAGAAGCGCAAGATAATGCGCGACCGTTTCGATTGCGCCGGGATCTTGGAGCTGCCCCTGGATCTTTTGGAGAGAAACGATCTGCGCCGGTGACGAAGCGCACAGGGCAAACACTTGTCGTAGGAGCGCCGGCTTACGGACCGGTGCGAGGGCGAGAAGGTCGCGCCCAATCGCAGGTTCGAGGATCGCGTCTCGTACGTATGCGGCCCAGCGGTTCAGGTCGTCGCGATAGGCGAATGCCCCCGGATACGCGCCCATGCGGACGAGCATCTCCGCCGCATCGCCGGGATCTACGTGAAACACATCCACCAACGAGGCTGCAGACCAGTGCGAAAGGACGATCCGCTCGAAACGGCCGGCAAGGCTTTCTCGAGAGCCGAGCCCCAAGTGCAGCGCAGAGGACCCCGTCGCGACGATCTGCACGGCGAGCCTGCGGCGGCGCAGGCGGTCCCATTCGCCCTTGAGGCGGGTCGCCCAGTCGTGCAAGACGTGGGCCTCGTCGAGCAGCACGACGGCGCGCCCATCGGCCTTTGCGCAACTCTCGGCTCGAGCCCACAGGCGCTCCCAAAAACCCGGCAATGACGCTTCCGGACCGTCGGCCGCAGCATAGATGGCCACGCTTCCCAACTTTTCAGCGAGCTCGAGGAGCAGCGTGGTTTTGCCAACCTGGCGTGGACCGGCGAGGAGCTGGATGCGCGACGGTGCAGGCTCGGAGAGCCGCTGCAGAAGCAGATCCCGGCAGGCTCGGTACGTGGGGCGGAACTCTCGCGAAGGCATAGTCGACTAATTATTCGATTATATCTGAAAAACCTGCACTACCGCTGGTTGCGTGGCAATTCTCCAGACACAACGGACATTCTATCGCGTGCCCGTTGCCTGCGCATTAGAGTTACATGCGCAGGATTTTTGGACGTTTGACGAGCGCCAATCCAAGCTCGCCGAGGCGGCCGGACTGAAGACCGCTTAGAAGAAGCCTTGCGCGAAGCATGAACTACTCCACCTGACGCGATGCGTACAGGGTGGAGTAGTTCATGTTAAAGCACATGCCGAGACGCGCGATCTCGGTCTTCCCGTGCCCGTGCTCTCGATCGAAGGGTTGCTGCTCGCAAAACGTGCCTTGCGTAGACCAAAAGATGTTCAGGACGTTGTCGAACTCGAGGCGCTCGAAGAAGCGCGAAAGCTCGCGGATCCGAGCGAGTCGATTCACTTTCAGGGACCAACGCTTCCTTGAGACGTTGGATTTGCCTGTTTGCAAGTTCGGGCGCCTTCTCCGGCGGCTCTCGCGCGCAACGTGTCCGCGCTGCAAACACTCCACAGCAGTTCCAGACCCATGCGCTGCGGTTTGCGCCGGCTCCATCCGGCCGGCGAGGCCGATAACTTTGTGGTGGATATACAACCGTTAAATGGTGGATTTGCAACCATATGACGGGGGATTTGCCAAGGGCCTACCGAAAACTGCCGCATTTCCCAGCGCGGAATAGCCAAGCGCCTGCAGGCTGCCCTCTCCGACACGCCGGTTGTGCTCCTGTCGGGCCCGCGCCAGGCTGGAAAGTCGACCCTCGCCCGGCAAGCCGCCGCAACGCCTCCGGGCGCTCCCATACGGCTCTCTGCCGGCGAAGCCCCCCGCCCCGCGGGGCTATGCCACCCTCGATGATGCCAGCATGCTGGCCGCTGTGCGAGCCGATCCGGAGGGGTTTCTGGAAGGACTTCCCGCCGACGCGCTGAGCGTCATCGACGAGGTGCAGCGCACCCCCGAGCTCCTCGTTGCGATAAAGCGAGAGGTGGATCCCGACCGGCGCCCCGGGCGATTTCTGCTGACGGGGTCCGCCAAACGTGCTGACCATGCCCCGCATAGCGGAGTCGCTCGCCGGCCGCATGGAACCGCTTGTCTTGTGGCCTCTGGCGCAATCCGAATTCGAAGGCAGACCGCCGCGGTTTCTGCAGCGCCTGTTTTCAGCCGATCTGAACGTCAGGCGCGAAGCCGTGGCATATTGACATAGCATAGCAGCATGGTACTATGCTACCTGGGGAGGCTGCAGATTGAGGTCGCGGCAACGGGCAGTAAGGGAGAGCGTTATGGCGCTGAAGCAGTTGAATATCCGGGTTGACGAAGAGACGGCAGCACAGCTAAAGCTTCGCTCGACGATCGAAAAGAGATCCGTTAACGAGATCGTCGGGGAGTCGCTCCGTGAGTACTCTAAACGCCATCCGGTCTCTCGCGCGGATATGCTAGCGCTGGTTCGGGCTATCGCGAAAGAGGACGCCTCTATCTTGAAAGCGCTGGCAGACGCTTAACTTGCAATACCTCACCGAGGCGGACATTATTGCGTTTTACAGGGAGGTCATTGGAGAGCCGAAGCTGCGGAATGCCGATGGCCTCTCTTCTGCTGCAGGAAGGCCGCAGCAGTCCGCATTTGGCGTAGATGCCTATCCCACCATTCCTGAAAAAGCAGCGGCGCTAATGCACTCGCTCGCAGAAAATCAGCCATTTGTTGATGGAAATAAGCGCATTGCCTGGATTTGCGGAAAATTGTTTCTACAGATTCACGGATACACAATGCACGCTACCGACGACGAGGCTACAGACCTTTTCCTAAACCGCGTTGCTAACGGTATGACCGTTCCTGAGCTGGCGGATTGGGTTGTTAACCATATATCGGCGCTTATTGAAGACAACGACGCTTAGCGAATCGCGATCGGGACGAGCTGGCATCAATGTACGAGGCTCAGGCGATCGGCGCCTCACGGTTGTCCGGCGCGCTCGGAGAGCAGCTCCTCCCCGCCGAGGGCGGCGGAGCCGGCGAGCAGCAGCCCGCGCACACCGGGCGTCGGCAGCCATGCGAGCGAGAGAACGACGTTGAGCACAACGGCGACGACCCAAGCATCACCGTAGGTGGCGGCATCCGGTAACGCTCCGACGCCACCCGAATCGAGGACAATCGTAATAAAGCGCCCGGGGAGTCGCCTCCCCGCTTTACCGCAGACGCGCCAAGTGTACGAGGGTTTGCCGGGCGGCTTCGCCCGACCCCCGTTGGAGTGATTGACAACGGACCAAAGTGTTGTCATACTCTCCAACATGAAGGCCACGCTCATGCTCGATGAACGCCGGGTGGTCGCCGAGAACGCGTTTGTTGAGCTGGTGGTCTGGAAGTTCCCCAAAACGGTGCCGGGCGGCGCGCACCGATTCAAATACCGGCTGGCGTTCGTGGTGAATGGTCAATGTGTCGTGCGTTACGACAACGAGACCGGGAAAGGCGATCATCGGCATGCCGGTAAGCGAGAGATGAGTTATCGGTTTACGACGATCGAATCGCTGCTCACCGATTTCTGGAACGATGTGGACCGTAGGAGGCTTTAATATGCGTACCGTTTCTTTGGAAGTGTGCTCCCGCGATGAAACCCGGCGGCGCGTCCTACGCGCCTTTGGGGGCAAGGCACAGGGCGCGCTGATTAGCTTTGACACCCCGGCGTTGCTATTCAAGGTGCTCACCCAGAAGCGATGGGAGCTGTTAGCGGCCCTGGCCGGCGCGGGACCCGTGACCATCCGCGGAGCAGCCCTGCGTGTCGCACGCGACGTCAAGGCCGTGCATAGCGATGTGCATGCCTTGCTCGATGCTGGCATTCTGCAAAAGACCGAAGACAGAAAGATCGTCTTCCCGTTTGATGCCGTTCGCGTGGATTTCACGCTGAGGGCAGCGTAATCTCCGCGTGCGTCGTGATGCGGCGTAGCGCGCGTTGCGTGGCGCTACTGGGAGGACGGTCAATCGCTTGAAACTCGTAGTGCTGAAACTCGCTCACGATGTTGTTTTCTCAGGTATGACGATTTCTCTGAACAGTTACCGATGCCGTGCAAAACGCCGGTATGCGGCGATCCATTCGGCTCCTGCAGGCGGCGGATCGGGTAATGGGAGATCAAGGAGGGGAATACGTTGACGTTTCCCATTGCACTTGCAGAGGGCAACAACTTCCTCCGCATCGTTTAGTTCGACGGCGACGACGTTCACAGTCAATCCCAGAACCCTCGTTGTAAAAGGAAGATGAAGATAGTCTTGGACGGCGGTCATCATTGCCGTCACCATTTCTGAGTCGCTGTAACAATCGACGAGAGTCTCACCGATCATTGCGTCAAGGTCATTCCGGCGCTTCATGTTCTCACGCTCTGCAAGACTGCGATGGAAAACAATCGAATCGCGACTTCTTAGGCCGCCTTCACAGCACGAGTAGCAAGCTTCACGCCGAGTTTCTTGCGAATTGCACCAATGATTATCGCGAGATTATCCATGCTCGGATTGCCCTTTGGTGACAGCATCCGGTGCAGGCTCTTCGACGGCTTGCCGGTCGCAACGGCCAGTCGCTCAAAGCCGACCGTTACACTCACGAGATCACGCAGCACGAGCCGCGCAGTGTCCGGCTCGCCATTGAGAAAGAGCGTAAGCGCCTCGTCGAGGAGCGCCTTGGCGAAGGCAGGGTCATGCTTCACACGCTCGACAACTGTCTTACGGGAATCTCTAGTCAAATCCATCTGCTCACTTTTCCCCCTTCGCTCTCACAGACGCGGTCTTCCGCGCCCGATACTCCGCCCAAAGCGCCTTCGCGCGTTCGATGTCCACCTGTTGACGCCGCTTCGTGCCGCCACCGAGCAAAATCACGATCTCCTCACCGTCTTTCGCAAGGTAGACCCGATAGCCGGGCCCCCAATCGATCCGGTACTCGCCGATGACGCCGATCCATTTGACGGCTGAGGTGTTGCCCATTTCGAGCCGCGCCCTAGCGGTTGCAACCTTCGCGGCCGCTTGAGCGGGAAGATCGTTGAACCAGGCCTCGTAAGGTGTGGAGCCGTCCTCCCGGACGTATTCAACGACGATCAGCGGCATCTGCTGATAGGGTAACATATATGTTACCCTATCGTCAAATCATGCGCGCTCCCAAGGATTGTTCGAGCCCCGTCCTGGAATCGCGCACATGCCTTATGCCTAAGATCGCCAAAGATTCGCAGATAGATTCCCTCCGGCAGCAACTTCGCGACATGGACGCGCAGCGAGCGTCGATCGAAGCGCAGCTTACGACCTTGCTCGAGGAGTCTCGACCGGCTCGAACGCCGGCGACACCTGGGCCTACCCTGCCCCCAGGTGAAAAGATCGGGCTCTTCCGCCGACTGTTTGCGGGTCGCCCGGACATCTTTGCGCTCCGCTGGGAGAACCGCAAGGACGGCCGCTCAGGGTATGCGCCGGCCTGCGCCAACCAGTGGGTCGCCGGGGTCTGCGGCAAGCCCAAGATCAAGCGCGGCGCGTGCCCAAATCAAGCGTTCATTCCCGTAAGCGACGACGCCATCGACCGTCACCTCCGCGGATCCTCGAACTCACACAGGCGAGGCGCCGACTACGTGATGGGCGTCTATCCGTTGCTGCCCGACGACCGATGCTGGTTTCTCGCAGCTGACTTCGACGGTGAGGATTGGGCAGAGGATGCACGCGCATATCTTGAAACGTGCCGCGCTCGAAACGTCCCGGCTGCGTTTGAGCGTTCTCGATCAGGGCAAGGCGGACATGTTTGGATTTTCTTTGCGGAGCTCATTGCAGCACGCGAGGCTCGTCAACTCGGTGCAGCGCTCATGACCGAGACGATGGAGCGGCGCCCCGAGATCGGCTTCGAATCCTACGATCGCCTCTTCCCAAGTCAGGATGCGATGCCGGCGGGAGGCTTCGGCAATCTCATCGCTCTCCCACTTGCACGCCGCTCTCGCGATCGGGGCAACAGCGTATTCGTTGACGATCGCCTCGAACCGTACGAGGATCAGTGGGCATTTCTCGCCTCGTTGAAACGAATGCCGCGAGCCGACGTTGCGGCGCTCGTTCTCCAGGCTCAGGAATCGGGAAAGGTTCTCGGCGTTCGCCTGCCAATCGACGACGAAGAGTTGGAGGAGCCGTGGCTCCTTTCGCCATCACGGCGCTCCAAGCCACGGCCAATCGTCGGAACGCTGCCGACATCGGTCAACGTGACCTTGGCTGACGGGATCTATGTGGACCGTACGGACCTTCCGCCCGAAATGGTAACGCGGCTCGTGCGCTGGGCGGCCTTTCAGAATCCCGAATTCTATCGAGCGCAAGCAATGAGGCTCCCCACCTATGACAAGCCGCGCATCGTCTCATGCGCGAAGCTCCATCCCCACCACGTCGCCTTACCACGAGGATGCCTTGATGAAGCAATCGAGCTCTTGCGGTCGAACGGCGTCCGCGCGGCAATCGAGGATCGCCGTGAGTTGGGGACGCCGCTTGCTCTGCGTTTCCTTGGCAAGCTGAAACCGGACCAGCAGCGAGCTCTTGAGACCGTGACCGAACACGACTGCGGCGTGCTGGCGGCCGGGACGGCCTTCGGCAAGACCGTGGTGGCTGCAGCCGCGATTGCCAACCGCCGCTGCAGCACACTGGTCCTCGTGCATCGCCGTGAGTTGCTCACGCAATGGGTCGAGCGACTCAAGACGTTTCTCTCCGTTGATGCCGGTGAGATCGGAACCATTGGCGGGGGACGCCACAAGCCGACGGGACGGATCGACGTTGCCTTGATACAGAGCCTGGTGCGGAAAGGGGAAGTTTCTGACGCGATAGCCGGCTACGGGCATTTGGTCATCGATGAATGCCATCACATTTCCGCTTCGACCTTCGAAAAGATGGCGAGCCGCTCGAAGGCGCGCTTCGTGCTTGGACTTTCTGCAACGGTCACGCGCAAGGACGGCCACCACCCAATCGTCTTCATGCAATGCGGTCCGGCCCGATATCGGGTCGACCCGCGGGCGCAAGCGGCTCAACGCGGCTTCGAGCACGTTGTCGAGGAGCGCCGGACGCCGTTTCGCCTGCCGCCGGAGTTACACGCGCCAGGAGCGTCAATGCCCGCGATTTTCGCCGCCCTTTCGAAGGACGAGCAACGTAACACTCGCATCATTGACGACGTTCTCGCGGCGTTGGAGGCGGGAAGAAACCCGCTGGTTCTGACCGAACGGCGCGATCACCTCGAGTACCTTGCGGCTCGGTTCAAGGGAGCGGCGAGAAACATCACCGTATTGCGTGGAGGCATGAGCGCGGCCGAGCGCCGATCGGCCGAATCGTCGTTGCGTGCTCCAGACGGCGAGGAGCGCCTCATCTTGGCCACTGGCCGTTACCTTGGCGAGGGATTCGACGATCCGCGGCTCGACACGCTGTTCGTCACCATGCCGATCTCTTGGAAAGGAACCCTCGCGCAGTACGTTGGGCGCCTGCATCGCGATCACACGAGTAAACGTGATGTTGTAGTGTACGACTACATCGACGCTGAGGTCCCGGTTCTGGCACGCATGGCCAAGAAGCGGCAGTCCGGGTATCGCGCCTTGGGCTATCGCTTGAGGTCGACGGAGAGCGTTCGCGCTGAGGAACAGAGCCGCTCAGTCGACGTCATTGCCGGCGATGACCGCCGTCCGTCGGAGGTCTTCGAGCAGTACTGGATTTTTGCCGAACGCGGCGAAGCAGATTCGTATCCCGAGCATGGCGAGCGCGGCGGCAAGTGGATGCTCTTCATCAAGACTGCGGAAATCGATGAGTGGTGGGCGAAGATCAAGGCGGCTACCGAGAGCGGCGTGTTGGGCAGTAGCGCCAAGGTGGCGACAATGAAGCCAAATCCGAACGCTGCCGCAAATCATACTCGCCTGATCTGTGTCTACACGTATGATGTCGACGATGAACGCGATTGTCTGCGCGTTCGCCAGGCGTTACGCGATCTCGGCGTGAGCTAGAAGATCCCCTACAAGACCGACGCCGACACGTACGCGGGCAAGTACTTAAAGAATGGGGTTCGCGTCAGCAAGCGTTACGAATAGGGGCAACGGCTGCTCCACAATGGAAACGCATCGCTTGACAAAGGCAATTTTCGCGGCCCATGTTCGGAACAGGTCGATCTGCCAGAAATCGCCTTCGAAACATACGCCCATGTCGCTCGCCGACACGTATCCCGGCTCGGTGTCCACACCTTGGACACGCTCCACGTTGCCTGCGCATTATATTCCATCTCGATGAGGCCGGCGATCTGCAAAGCCTGCCGGCGTTTCCAAGCCGCGACATCGATCAGTACGTCTGCGCCACATCCCGGGCTGGCCCCAGTGCTGTACAATGGGCTAGAGCCTGGGGTATACTTGTAGCCGAGGAAACCATCTTGAGAGAAGCAGCCAGGATTCACGCTCCCGTCGACCGGGAGCAGGTCCTCGACCAAATGGACCAGGCCGACCGCCTGCCTATCTCGGCTGTGGTCCGCGATCTGGTTGATTGGATCGGACTGGGCGTGACCGCCATGGCTGGCGGCGTTCATGAAACGCGATTCGTTCGTCCCTGGCTGGAAGGAAAGACGCCACGCCGATCGGCGTCGCTCCGCGCCGCGTGGCGCGCTGCCTACATCATTAGGACGCTGTGCGGGTCGGAGGCGGCGAAGGCCTGGTTCATCGGTCAGAAGCGTGAGTTTGACTTCGATTCGCCGATCAGCGTCCTTGATAAGAACACGCCCGAAGCGCGCACAGCCGTCGTGCGGTCCGCCGTGCGTTTTGCGACATCCTAGAGCCAACCGTTGGCGTTTCATCGCGTACCGCTGCCGCGGCTCATCTATAGGATAAGCTGGGGCGCTGATCCGCTTGCCTATGGACCGCTAGCGATTCTCAAGGCCGGCAGGCCGGGGCGCTGGGACGACCTCAAGTATCGATTCCGTACTGGCTATTTCGCCGATTCGCTCGTCACGTGCTTCGTCGAAGTGCTCGCCGACCTGCGTCCGGATCCGCCCGGGTGCTCCTTGGCATTTAACCGCTCTCGTTCACGACCTGCGTTTTCCCAAACTTATCCCGGGCAAGCTCCAGCCCCGCAGCGATGCTGACATCGCTCGTGTCCCGAAAGACGATCCGCGCTTTCCGATGCGCTCGTGACCGGCGATGGGGCTCTGCTCGCGCTCGCCGGGCGCATCCCGGCGCCGATTCTGAGACCTGTGGCGTTCCTCCAGCAGAAAGATCGTCTTCCCGTTTGATGCCGTCCGCGTGGATTTCACGCTGAGGGCAGCAGTTGCGAACCCCCCGGGGCACTGCGGTGCTTCACCACGAGCCAACGGCGGGAAACGCAATATGGCTGGAGCACTGCGCTTGGCCGGTGCGGGGGAGCCCGCGATTTGTACCGGGACGACGCTCTCGGCGTGACTTACTTGAACGTATTACGAATACGCGCTACAATAATAGCACCATGGCAACGGCACAGCCGGTTTCGGTTCGACTCGACGACGACGTACGCAGCACGCTAGAGCGCGATGCGGCCCAGCACGGCGTTGGGCTGGCGACCTACTTGCGCGAACTTGCCACAGATCGCGCGAAAGCCGTGCGCAAGGCAGAGATCCGTACCCAGAGCCGCCTCGTCGGCGAGCGCGCGCGCTCATCTCGTGAGGCCCACGAGTTTTATCAGAGCGTCGGCACGCCAAGCGCCGAGGTCTAATGGGGCCTTTCAACCCGGGACAAATCCTGCTCATTGACTGGCGCGGTGACGCCCTGCCGAAGGAACCGAACAAGCTGCGCCCGTGCGTCGTGATCGAAAGCCCCGATCTGTTCGACGAGCTCTACCCAAACGTGCTGGTGGTGCCCCTGACCGACGACCGCACGTACGTCATCCCGGCGCTCTCCGTGGAGATCGCACCTTCTCCAGAGAACGGCTGCGCGAAGACCTGTTACGCCGTCTCACACGCTGTTACGGCGGCATCCAAGCACCGGATCGGGACCGTGACGGCATCGCAGATCGCGCCTGAGCAGGTCGAGCAGATCCGCCTTCAGGTGGCCGAAAGCATCGGCCTTTAGAGGTTTTCCGCACACCGCGCGCCGCCCTGAGCGCCTCCATTCGCGCCTCCTAGCTTGCCATGGCGTTTGACGGGGAGCGGATTCGTGCTCACCTCGGACCTCGGCCCTGCTGCGCCTACTGCGGGCGGGAAAGTTCCCAGCGATTCGTTCGGTTCTACGCGATCGTGCGAGAGGAGCACAACGGTACGAGAGCATCCTCAACAACAAGTGTTGACATGGGGACTTACTCAACAGAACCTGTTGTGGTAGAATCAGATCAGAGGAATGCAAACGATGCCCAAGACCGTCATCAAAGTTGCCCCCCAGCATCGCCGTAGCCGTTTGGCCGCCTGGGAGCCGGCCCCGCGAACGCTTACCATCCGCCCCGGGGCGTCGGAGCAGCTGCGCGTCGATCCGAAACTCCAGCGGGTCATCAAGGCACTGGGTTTGGTCGGTGCGGCCGAGGTGCTCGACGTCGATAAGGGGCAGCTCAGCCGTTGCGCGCATGGCACCGAAGCGATCGGCTACGAACTGGCGCGCCGGGTGAGCGAGGTTGAATACGTGCTCGAGCGCGCGCTGCGCGTCATGCACGAGGACGAAGTCGGACCCTGGCTGATCTCGCCCGAACCTTTGTTAGGCAACAGCACTCCGCTCAACACGCTGGTGTTGCAAGGCGCGGCCCCGGTGACGCAAGCGCTGGAGTCGCTCTACGCGGGCGTGCTCGTGTGAAGCTCTACCGCGTCCTTTACTTTTCCGAGAGCGCCGCACCGGCCGAACCGGGCGGCGTTCTTTACATCCCGCCGCAAGGCAGCAATCGGATTGACAATCCCGGTGCGTACCGGGTGCTCTACATCGGAGACAGCCCAAGCGGCGTTTGCGCCGAGGTTTTTTACCGGGGCAGATACCGCATGAACTGGAGCGCGAGCATGCTGCGTCCGCTGAAAAACGGGCATCGCCGCGTACTCGCCTGGTACGAGGTCCCGGATGCAACGCCGCTCTGCGATCTGGATGACCCGAAGGAACTACTCCGTCGTGGCTTGCGCCCCTCGCACGTGATCACCCGTGACTACAGCGTCACCCAAGCATGGGCGCTACGCATTTACGAGCGTGGGGGTGTCACTGGCGTTAAATGGTGGTCGTACTGCGATGCACGCTGGGCCGTCGTCGGGCTGTGGAACCAGAGCATCATCACGGACTCCGGAATCGAAGAACTCGCGCTCGACCACCCAGCAATCGCCGGAGCGGCCCGCATCGTGAACGTTCGCATTCGTTAATGTCCCCGATGTGCCGAGCCGGCCAAGGCTCTGGGCGGCAGAACGGTCCGCATTAGACCACCGACACACTCACACTCTGACCGTCCCAATCGAAATACACGACGCCGGCGGGTCTTGGATCGCGGACGCATTTGGGGCGGAAGATGCCAACGCACTCGAAGCCTGGACGTCGAACGCTCTCGTACAGAAGCCCGTTCGCACCGGCTCCCCGTAGCGATCGCCCGTGCTGCTGCGCAATCGCGTAATTATTCGGGTTGTAAACGCCGGGCGGAGGCGGTGGATCCGCCGATCGCCGTACGTCATGTAGTTGACCGTCAATGCCCACCGTGTATGCATATCCCTCCGCCCGAAGTACGATCTCGCTCTCGTGTGATTTCTTCAGATCGTCGGCAAGATGGTACGCCCGTTCCTCGCCAGCGGTCTTCAGCTCGTCGCCGGCGTAGAAGACGCCGTACGACCCGTCCGAAAACCGGCTTACTGTTGGGATGACAAACGGTGGCATAATGAGCGCCGCACCGCCCCCGATAACGCGCTCCTCTGGCGCGATATCCGCGATGCCTCTTTGGGCTAGGCGCGCCAGCGGGTTCGTTATCGCCTCAATTCCCAACAGCGCTTCAAGATCTGCGGGATTCTCAACCAAACCGGAAAAGGCCGCGATCGGAGCCTCACGCGACGAGACGATCCGATAGCCGTCCGACCAAGACAGCGGCACTATCGGAGCTATCAATCAGTTCACCAACCGACGTGCGCGAACCGATCGACGTACGCACGCACCGCGGCAAGGTCCCCGACGTTCCCGCCGAGCATCCGCTGCAGAGGCGTCTGCGTCCCGAAAGCATCATTTTCACGGCGCAGCCACTCGTCAGCCCGACTATTGTCGCCATAGATGGCGGTCAGCCCGCCGAGGATGCCGAGCATATACGAAATCCGCTCGATCTTGTCCCGATCGGGCGTCGCGCCTTCAGGCCGCGCGTACCAATTGTAGAGCGTGCGTTTTGGGACAGCCAGCAAAACCTCTTGGTCTTCGATCCTAAGATTCCAGCGCTCCGCAAGTCGCCGGAATGCGGCAAGGGCGATCTGCCCCGTTTGCTTCTTTTCGGCTACAGCCATTGGGGAAAGCCTCCTGATGCTATTTTACACCATGAGGTGCCGTTTGGCAATAATCCCGCCCGGCCATAATCCACCGCCTAACGTGGGCGGCGGCGCCGTGGCCTCAGCCACCGCTAAGGCATGAATGAACATGACGCTCTACAAAGCGCTCTACCTCACACCAGAACCCGAAGCCGCCGTTGCCACCGAAACGCTTGGGCCACTCGCGATAGCAACGTATGAACTTCCGAATGACGCACCAATCTTTTCCCTGGACGACATCGATGCGCTTCGGTCGCTCGGTATCGACCAGCCTTCGCGCATCGTCACACGCGGCCGCGACGTCACACACGCCTGGGCCCAAAAGATCTTCGATCTAGGCGGCTATGTCGGGGCAAAATGGTGGTCGTACTACAGCCCAGACTGGACCGCTGTCGGCTTGTGGAATATCTCGAAGCTTCAGCCGGTCGGGGATCCGGCCATTAAAATCTCCAAACAAATTATCGCAAAGGCGCCCAAGCACAGCTGATCGCCCTTGCCGCCGCGGGCTCACCTCGGCCTGAACGCCGAGGCTTGCGCTCGCTACCGTCGGTAAAAGTTGCAAGCCCGCTCTTGCGGCCGCCGCCGAGAGGTCATCGTCCCAGCATGCGAAGACGGGCACCGCATCGATTCGTTCGCGCAACAGAAGTGCGGAAGCCAAGTGAATCGCATCGTACGCGCGCAAGCGATAACGCTCGGCAACATTCCCCGCATCTTTGATCAACGCGCCACCAAGTGAAAGTACAAACATCTCCGCCCAATCGGCATAAAGGCTTTCGAGCACGCGCCGGTGGCCCCGCGCGCTCAGGTCGCCTTCACGGTGTCGCCGGGCCAGGGCCGCCCGCATCTCGACGTAGGCGATTTCGGATGTGGCCATAAGCTCGGCTCCGCGCGCCGCTCGCCGGACCATCGGTGCGCCGGCTTCGTCGATATAGAGCTTAACGAGCGCACTCGTGTCGAGGTATACGATCACCGGCGATCCGCGAGGATCGTCTCGGCCAGAGATGGGCCACGACTCAAACGGATCGGACGACTCAGGCCCCGCGGCTTGCCGCCCCCCCATCGCGCAGCCCCGCTTCGCAGCATCGCATCGATCCCTTTGTCGAGCGCGGTTTCCGCTGCCGGGCTGATGACGGCAACGGCTCGTCCGCGATCCGAGACGACGATGCGCTCGCCGAGCTTCACGCGCGCGAGATAGCGGCTGAGATGGGTCTTCAGTTCGCGGATACCGACCGCCGGCATGGGGCGCCCTCCTTGTAGTCACATCATATAGTGAAGTGGCCTCAAGCGCAAGCGCGCTTGAGCCGGTGCAGGAGGCTCGAGGACCACGACGCCATTCGGGTCGCACTCGCAGCCTACCGGCAAGGCGCCGATCTAGCAGATACGCTCCTTCGTGAGATCAACCGCGAGAAGACCTGCATGACAACGATCACCTTCGACAGACGCACTGCCGAACGATTACCGACGTTCACGCTTCTCGATGCGTAACGACCATCAACCGTTGCTGTGCAAAGGATTGCGGCCGATTCTGTGTGGTCTAAAGTCGGAGACTACCTCCTAGGGCCGGGCCGAAGCAGGTTGCGCAGTTCGTCGGCGGTGAGGCCCGCGTCGTCCAGGATTTGCGCGAGCAGGCCGCGCGGAACATCACGCGATCCATGCACGGGCACGGAGACTGCGCGCCCGCTCGGGTGGCGCAGGAAGTGGTGTGAGCCCACGACGCGAACCTCTACGAAACCGGCGCGCAGCAGCGCACGAAGTAGCACCGTTCCTCGAACGGCGGCAAGTCGTCTGCTCATCGTGCGCGCTAAGCCGCCGGAATCCTGACGGTGGCGATCTGGGGCTGCGCCGCGTCGCTCGGCGGAACTTCCTCGCCGTCCTCGCGCCTCACCTCGACGCAAAGTTGAATCACTTCGCGCGCCATTTGTAGCGCGTGCTCGGGCGTTTCGCCCCAGGTGTGAGCTTCGGGCAGCGCCGGCACGATAACCGAAAAAGCCCCGTCGTCGGGCACCAGGATGACGTTATACGCAAGATCGGCGGCCATGCTGAAAGGTTCGGCGGAAGGGCCGCTGCTCATGCAATTCGCCGGCCTTCCGGGCGCTTTGGACCGTCCGGGAAGTGGTCTCAAGCGCAAGCGCGCTCGGCCGGTGCAGGGCGACTGCTTCGGCCTGACTTACTTGAACGTATTACGGGAACGCGCTACAATGAAAGTATCATGGCAACGGCACAGCCGGTTTCGGTTCGACTCGACGACGACGTGCGCAGCACGCTAGAGCGCGATGCGGCCCAGCACGGCGTTGGGTTGGCTACCTACTTGCGCGAACTTGCCACAGATCGCGCGAAAGCCGTGCGCAAGGCAGAGATCCGTACCCAGAGCCGGCTCGTCGGCGAACGCGCGCGCTCATCTCGTGAGGCCCACGAGTTTTATCAGAGCGTCGGCACGCCAAGCGCCGAGGTCTAATGGGGCCGTTCCACCCTGCCAAAGGAGCCTAACAAGCTGCGCCCGTGCGTCGTGATCGAAAGCCCCGATCTCTTCGACGAGCTTTATCCCAATGTGCTGGTGGTGCCCCTGACCGACGACCGAGCGTACGTGATCCCGGCGCTCTCTGTGGAGATCGCACCTTCTCCAGAGAACGGCTGCGCGAAAACCTGTTACGCCGTCTCTCACGCCGTTACGACCGCGTCGAAACAGCGGGTCGGGACCGTGACGGCATCACAGATCACGCCTGAGCAGGTCGAGGAGATCCGTCTTCAGGTGGCCGAGAGCATCGGCCTGTAGCGCAAGAAGGCGCTCCGCTCCTATTCCTGGGCGTGCCCAGCTAAAAAAGCGGCACGCTCGTGGCGGCTCCGACGATCCGTGAGCCGTCCCAAGAGAGCGTGACGCGGGTGCCAATCACGCAGTTGGAGAGGATTTTGGGCCGCCACACCGCAGCACACACGCCGCTCGGATGGCGCACGCTTGCGTAGGCGATGCCGGAGATGCCAGCAGACCGTAGTTCTCGCGCGAGCCCTTGGCTCTGGGTATAGTCGGCCGGATCGTACACGTTGGCGAAGCGGGCGGCATCCGTGAGCGCGTCGGCAAGCGTCCCCACGACATCTACGGTGTAGTCGCGGAGGTAGACGTCGGCCGCCGGCATGGAGGTACTCGCGAAGAGGAACGCGCGATGATACGCGCGTTCCCGCACGGCCGTCTCGAGCGTGCGTGCTGCGTAGAACGCCCCACACGTCGTATCGGCGAAGCGGGTGCCCTTGGGGTCGGAGGTCGGGTGTGTGAACGCTCCCATGATGATGTCCGCGCCGGGGCCGACGACGACATCCTCTGGCGAGACGAGCGAGATCTCACCCAAGCGTTGCCGCTCAAGCGGGTCCGTAAGGGCGAGCAACGCAAACGCCGTCTCGAGTTCGTTCGAGTTTGCGAGCGACTCAAAGAACGTCGCGAGGGGAATCTCCTCGGAGAGGAGATGGTGGCAGTTTGGCCACGCGACCGAGATGGCCGGTGGCGCCGGAATCATCCGAGACGAGCGGCGTCGAGGTAGCGCCGGACGGTGATGATGTCTTCCATGTTGCCGGCGAGCATGCGGTCCAGTGCGCTCCGCCCGCCAAAGAGTGGATTCTCGTTCGGTTGCCTGAGCCAAGAGCGCGCAAGGTCGTCGCGCGGATTGAAGATCGAGCGCAGGTCGCGGTCGATGTGCAGGAGGTGGGAGGTCCGCTCCAGGGTGTCGGGTGCCATGCGCGAGGCGCCGCGTCGGCGCCAATCGGAGTAGGTCGACGAGGCCACGCCGCCCAGCAACGTACGTTGCTGTTCGGTCGTGAGGCTCCAACGTTCGGCCAAACGGACGAAGATCCGCAGAGCGGCGGCCTCGTCGATATCGGGCATAGTCGTAAGCGGCATCCTCGCCCCTCCTTCCGATTTCGGCTATCGCCTTGAGTATAGGCCGAAATCGGCACCACGGTCAAGTGGCGCGAGCACGCTTCGCCAACCGGAGCGCCGTTGCGAGTGAGCAGAAAAGACCAGGTCTACGACGGCCTGCTGATCTACCCGAAAGTCGGCGTACCCTACTGGGTTCTCGTCGGCTTCGCAGTGGCTGCCGCGGTATAGACATTGTCCACACGCTGGTGTATACTCCATGTATGTACAGATGGTATCGGCGATGGCGAGCACGGTGATCAATCTGCGGGCGGACGAGCGACGTCGCGCCCTCATCGACCGGGCGGCTGAGGCGACCGGGAAAAACCGGTCGGAGTTCATGCTCGACGCAGCCTGCCGAGAAGCCACGGCGGTGCTGCTCGATCGGCAGCTCTTCCATCTCGACGCCAAGGCCTACGAGCATTTCACGGCAGCCCTCGACAAGCCGCCGACTGCCAATGCCAAGCTGCGTCGGCTGCTTGTTTCTAGAGCGCCCTGGGATCGGTGAGCCGAGCCGGCATCAACGCGCCCGAGCATCTGAACACCGGGCACGATTTTTCGGAGTTCGACTCCGGAGTCCCGGCGCTTGACGAGTGGCTTAAGCGGCGATCCCTGGCCAATGAAGACGGCGGCGCCTCACGGACATATGTGCTGTGCGCCGCAGGCCGCGTGATCGCGTACTATGCGCTGGCCACGGGCGACGTCGCGCTACAAACACCGGTCATGGTCCTTGGGCGACTTGCGGTCGACAAGGCGTACCAAGGCAAGGGTCTAGGGCGCGCGCTTCTCCGCGACGCGGTTCTGCGGACGCTTCAGGCGGCCGCTCTCGGCGGCATCCGGGCAATACTCGTTCATGCCATCTCCGACGAGGCCAAACGGTTCT
>JAKAPQ010000172.1 GCA_021806945.1 bacterium
CGCGGCGGAAAGATCCACTCCTTCTGCGCGATGTACTCCTTGAGGATATCGGCTTGAACCGTTCCGCCGAGAATCTTGCGCGGAATGCCCTTCTTCTCGGCCGCGGCGACGTATTGCGCGAGCGCGATGCAGGCGGGTCCGTTGATCGTCATGGAGGACGTGATATCGCCCATGTCGATGCCGTCGAAGAGCGTCTCCATGTCGGCCAGCGAGTCGATCGCGACCCCGCACTTACCGACCTCGCCGCGCGCCTGCGGCGCATCGGAGTCGTACCCCATGAGCGTCGGCATGTCGAAGGCAACCGAGAGCCCGTGCTGGCCTTGCGCGAGCAAGAAGTGGTAGCGCTCGTTGGTCTGCCGCGCGTTGCCGAAACCGGCGAACTGGCGCATCGTCCAGAGGCGGTCGCGATACATGTACGGATGGATGCCGCGGCTGTACGGGTACTGGCCGGGATAGCCCAAATCGCGAGCCAAGTCCAGATGCGCGACATCTTCGGGGCCGTAGAGCGCCTTCAGCGGAAGGTCCGAGATGGTACGGTCCAGCGCACCCGAACCGGGCCCCTTACGCGGCTTGCGGAAGTCGCCGGCAGATTCCCAGCGCTCCCTCTGCTGCTCGAACTCCGCGGTCGGCTGCGCGCCGAGACCGCTCGGTCGATCGATCATTTTGGCCAAAAATCAGCCCCTCCAAGAAGGCGACGCGCTCCGCGCACCGGTCCGCGCCCCCTGACGCTTCAACGCGCGGAGTGTATTTTCCCAAGAACCAGCCGCTCTACGTTAACCTTTGACCGATGCCCGGAGATGCGAGGGGCGCCCCCCCTCGTCCGGCTCTTCCGTATCGACGCCGAAGGTGCGCAGGATGCTGCGCGCGGCGGCGTAGGGATCGGCCCCGGCCACGATCTCGCTCGCGAGCTCGCGGTCGAGCTTTCGCTGCAGCGTTCCGAGCACGAGCTGCCGGACCTGGTGCGCGAACGCTTCGCGGCGCCTCTCGACGATCTCGCCCGAACTCTGCAGGTAGGCGGCGTGCCGTTCGACCGCTCGCCACAGGTCGTCGATGCCCGCGCCTGAGATCGCCTGCGTCACGACCAATTCGGGCACCCAACCGCTAAATGCGAGCATCTCCATCATCGAGCGGATCTCACGCTTGAGCTGGTTGGCCATCGGGTGGTCGGCCTTGTTGACGACGAAGATGTCCGCGACTTCCATGATCCCGGCTTTGAGCACTTGGATCGAATCGCCGCTGCCCGGCTGCAGCGCGACGATCGTCGTCTGAGCCAGCTCCGCGATCTCGATCTCGGATTGGCCCACGCCGACGGTCTCGATCAGGATCACCTCTTTACCGAAGGCGTCCATCAGCAACACCGCGTCGGCCGTCGCCCCGGCCAACCCACCCAGGTGCCCGCGGCTTGCCATCGAGCGAATGAAGACACCCGCATCGGTAAAGTGCTCGGCCAGCCGAATCCGGTCGCCCAGCAGCGCACCGTGCGAGAAGGGCGAGCTCGGGTCGACCGATACGACGCCCACGCTCTTGCCAAGGGAGCGGGCCTTGCGAACGAGCGCCGACCCGAGCGTCGATTTTCCGACGCCGGGCGGACCCGTCAAGCCGATCGTCATGGCGTGGCCGGCCCGCTCGTAGAGCCGGCGTATCAGTTCGGCGCCGCGCCCGGTCTCGGCGACCGATATGGCGCGCGCGAGCGCTCGCGGCGAGCGAGCCGCGAAGTCGCGCAGCAAAACGGCATCCCCGTCGGCGTCATTCAAGGCGCTACAAGGATTGTGGCAGCTCGGCGGACGGACCTGCCCGGCAAAGGCCGGCCCGCGCCCCGCCGAATGGACGGTGAGATGCTTCCGCTGCTCACCCCGCCGGTTCTGGCCTGCACGTTGTCCGCGCGAAGGGTCGCGCAGATCGACCGCGCGGCAAGATTCGTGATGCGGCGCGGGCACGTGCCCGGTATCTCGCTCGGCGTGAGTCGCAACGGCCGAATCCTTTGCGAGCGCGCGTACGGCGAGCGCAACCTCGCGCGCAAACTTCCGGCGGAGCCGCGGACGCGGTATGCGATCGGATCGATTACCAAGCAATTCACCGCGGCGGCGGTGCTGCAGCTGGTTCGCGACGGAAGACTCGCGCTCGACCAGCGCATGGGAACGCTGCTCCCATCCTATCCTAACGCCGCAAACGTCACGGTGCGCGAACTCCTGAACCAGACCAGTGGAATCCCCGACTACGCCGATCGCCCGGGGTTCGACCGCGACGCAACGGATCGCGTCTACGCCCCCACGGATCTGCTCGGCCTCGTACGCTCCTTGCCGCTGGATTTCGCGCCGGGGACGCGCTGGGAGTACAGCAACACGAACTACGTAATCCTGGGGATGCTGATCGAGAAGGCCGCGGGCGAACCGTTCGCGCGCTACCTACGGCGCAACGTGCTCGGTCCGCTCGGGCTGCACGATACTTTCTACGGCGCGCCGCCGGCCGGCACGCGCGGCCTCGCGCTCGGCTACCGCTGGAACGGTGCGGAGAACGTACCGGCACCGCCGACGCCCGCCGGAGCGGTCTATAGCGCCGGCGCGCTCTCGTCTACGGTCGGCGACCTCTTGAACTGGGACGCCGCTCTGCTCGCTTATCGCGTCCTCGACCCGAGCTCGACGGCGATGCTCTTCACGCCCGGAACGCCGTCGGGTGGAGCCGGCGACGGGTACGGTTTCGGCTTCTTCATCGCGCGCATGTACGGGTGGCGCGTCTACGAGCACAGCGGCTACGTCGACGGTTTCTCGGCAGTCGACGTGTTGGTGCCCGGCGCGCGCATCGCAATCGCCGTACTGAGCGACGAGGACGCGACCGACATGACGCCGCTCGCGCAGAGCATCCTGGCCGCGGTGGAACCGCCCAAGGACGCGTGGCTTGCAGCCGGCCGCTTCGCGCCGGTGGAGAACGAAAACCTGCGCGTGACGGCGCGCGTTCGCTCGCTGGTGGGCGATCTGATCTCGGGACGGTTCGACCCGCGTTCGCCGGCGGCGAGCCTCACGCCGGTAAGGCTCGCGCGCCTACGGGGCAGCCTCGCCGGCCTAGGCCCGCCCAAGCTCTTTGAGTTCGTCGCACGCTCGCGGCGCGACGGTATCGAGGTCTACCGCTACCGAGTAACGCTCGAGCGCGGCCGGGTCTGGATCGACGTCGGATACGGTCGCGGCGGCCGCATCGTTACGCTCACCGTTCGCCGAGCGAATTAGCGGTTAAGGAGCGTCCGTTGAACTGGCGACGATGGGTTCGGTCGGCTGCAGCTGCCGTAGGCATCGCTGCTGCGCTCGCGACCGGCGTGCTGCCCGCCGGCGCGCGGCAGCTCTTCGTTCCGCTGACGGGCCATCGCGTTCGCCCGATCCAGGCTCGGACGCTCTTCCACACGCTCTTCACCGACTTTTTCAGCGAAGACGACGGAACGACGTACGTGCAGACCGGCGACATCCCCGCGATGTGGCTGCGCGATTCTTCCGCGCAATCGCTTCCGTACGTGCGCTTCGCCCGCGCATTCCCGGTCTTGTCGGTTCGGCTCGACGGCGTCATCCAACGGGATGCGCGCAATATCCTGACGGATCCGTATGCGAATGCATTCCAAGCCGATTACCATGTCTGGGAGCGGAAGTGGGAGGTCGACTCGGATGCATGGCCCGCGATCCTGGCGTGGACCTATTGGCGGCAGACCGGCAACCGGCGCCTCTTTACGCGCGACGTGCACGACGCGCTGCGAACGATCGTCGAGACCTGGCTGTGCGAAGAGCATCACGCGACGTGCGGCAGCTACGCCTATCCGTATCGCGTCTACACGAGCGATGCGTACGATCCGAACACGGGCATGATTTGGGATGCGTTCCGTCCGTCGGACGATCCGGTCGAGTACCGCTTCAATATCCCGCAGGAGATGTTCGCGGTAGTCGCTCTACGCGATATCGAACGCCTCGCGATCGATGGGTACGCGGACGCGAAACTCGCCCGGCAAGCGCGAGCCCTCGCCGGCCGCGTAGAGACGGGCATCGAGCGCTACGGCCGCGTGTGGGTCGCGGGCCGCGGTTGGATGTGGGTCTACGAAACCGACGGCCTCGGAGACGACGCGTTCATGGACGACGCCAACATCCCCAACCTTACCGCGATGCCGTATTTCGGCTGGTGTTCGCCGTTCGATCCGGTCTATCTCAACACGCGCGCGTTTGCACTCTCGTCCGCGAACCCATGGTATTTCGGCGGCCGCTACGCGCAGGGACTCGGAAGCCCACACACTCCCTACGGTTACGTATGGCCCCTCGGCATCGTGGCGCGAGCGATCACGGCAACCTCGGCGCAAGAGACCGCAGAGGCGATCACGACGCTCGCCGAGACCGACAGCAAAGATGGGCTCATCCACGAAAGCTTCTACCCCAACGGATACTGGCGCTACACGCGGGCCGAGTTCGGCTGGGGCAACGCGCTCTACGCGGAGCTCGTCTTCAG
>JAKAPQ010000173.1 GCA_021806945.1 bacterium
GGCTGCTCGCGCTCGCGCTCGCCGGGGTTGGCGCCGTGCCGGCCGTAGGCGCGTATGCCGCGAAGCGTTATGCGGTCCATCCGTCGGGCCTCCAATCGCGTACCAGTGCGTCGCTTACCCGCACGACATCGCGCGCCTCCGCGACATCGTGCACGCGCACCATGTCGATACCGGCGGCGATGCCGAGTGCGAGCGTCGCGGCGGTTCCGTAGGTGCGCTCCTGCGGTCCGCGCCCCGTCAGGCGCCCGACGGTCGACTTGCGCGAGGTTCCCAAAAGCGTCGGAAACCCCAAGGCCGTCAAGCGCGGCAGGCCGCGCAACACCGCGATGTTTTGATCGGCGGTCTTGCCGAAGCCGATCCCCGGATCGAGGATGACGCGTTCTGCCGGAATGCCCGCGCGCACCGCGCGATGCGCCGCGCCTTCGAGAAAGGTGAGCACTTCGTCGATCGCGTTGCCGTCGTACCGCGCCTCTTCTTTATTATGCGTGATGACGACCGGCACGCCGCATTCGACAGCGGCCGCCAGCAGCGCGTCGGGTATCCCCCAGACCGAATTCAATACGTCGGCGCCCGCTTCGTGCGCGGCACGAAAGACCGCGGGTTTGTACGTGTCGGCAGAGATGATTGCGTTCGGCAGCCGAGCGCGCACCCCGCGCACGACCGGCACGAGCCGCACGATCTCGGTCGCGTCATCGATTGCCGTATGCCCCGGCCGCGTCGACTCCGCGCCGATGTCGAGCAGATCGCTCGCGCGCTCGAACTGCGCGATCGCGTGAGCGACGGCGTCGCCGGTGCGCGGGCGGCCGTCGCCGGAGAACGAATCCGAGGTCACGTTGACGATCCCCATCACGTAGGTCCGCGTTCCCCATCGCAGTTCGCTGCCGCGCAGGCGCAGGGCTCCCCGGCCGATTGCTTCCACGTCAGCGCGCGGGCTCTCGAGCAATCGCGTTCTCGATCCACCATTCCCGCAGCTCGGCGACGACGAACGTCGAGCCCGTGACGACGACGATCTCGTCGGCGGCCGCGTTGCGCCGTGCGACCGCGAGCGCCTCGCGTGGGTCCCCGATCGCGTTCCCCCAGAGGCCTTGGGCCTCGGCGAGGCTCGCCAAACGCTGCGGCTTGGTTGCGACGCGCCCGGCCGTAGCGAATGTGGTGAAGACGAACCGGGCGCGCAGGTCCGCGAACGCGCGCACGATAGCGCGCGCGTCTTTGCCTTCGCTCACGGCGATGACGAAAACGAACCGGCGATCCGGAAACTTCGAGCGCAGCGACGCCGCCAGGTGCGCGGCCTTGTCCGGGTTGTGCGCGATGTCGAAGACGACGCCGGGGAAGCCGGCAAAGTACTCCATGCGGCCCGGAATCACGACGTTTGCCAATCCCCGCCGCACGGCGTCCGGCGAAGGCCGCAGCTCCGTGTCTAACTGCTCGAGCGCCAGAATCGCGGTCGCCGCGTTGCGTTCCTGGAACGTCCCGAGCACCGGAAGAGCGATCTCGTATCGAGCGCGCGCGGTGGCAACCGCAAACGTCTGCCCATATCCCGGCTCGTCCTTGGATAGAACGCGCGTCGCATCGAGGACGTGAACGAACGGCGCACCGACCGCCGCGCAGTACGCTTCGATGACGCGCCGGGCTCCGGCATCCTCGACCGCGCTGACAAGCGGGACACCGGGTTTGGCGATTCCGGCCTTATCGCCGGCGATCGCTTCCAACGTGTCGCCCAAGATCTCGGTATGATCGAGGCCCACGTTCGTAATGACGCAGACCTGCGGCAGCAGCACGTTGGTGCCGTCGAGGCGCCCGCCGATGCCGACCTCGATGACGGCCACGCCAACCCGCTCGCGCGCGAAGTGCGCGAACGCGAGCGCCAGCAGCGTTTCGTAATACGTCGGCCGGCCGTGGGCGGCCGTCGTGCGCTCGATCGCGGGCATCATCTCGGTCAACAGCTCGGCGAAGCGTTCGTGCGCGATCGAAACGCCGTCGACCCGCGCGCGTTCGACCATCGAGCGAAGATGGGGCTTCGTATGCAGACCCGTTCGCACTCCCGAAGCCTGCAAGGCGGCGGCGATCATCGTCGACGTGGAACCCTTTCCGCTGGTACCGCCGACGTGAACGGTCGGGTAGCGTTCTTGCGGGTCGCCGAGCTCGCGCAAGAAGGCGCGCATGCGATCGAGCCGATGGGGCTCGCGGCGCGAAGCGGTCTCGTTGATCGTTCCGAGCAGGTAGGCTTGGGCCCGGCCGAAGTCCATGCGCTTAGCCGTCGACGACCTCGTCGGCCAGCAGCGCGAGAGCGTGGGGGAGTACCGGCAGAATCTCGTCGAGCGCCTCCGCGACGGCCTTGGGACTGCCCGGCAAGTTCACGATCAAGGTCCGGTTGCGCACGCCCGCGACGGCACGCGAGAGCATCGCGCTCTTGACGATGCGGATCGACGCCGCTCGGATCGCCTCAGCGATGCCCGGAACGAGATAGTCGACGATCGCCTCGGTGGCCTGCGGCGTCCGGTCGCGTGGAGAGAGCCCCGTCCCACCGCTCGTGAGGACCAGATCGACGATGCCACCGTCGCACGCATCGATCAGCTCGGCCTGCAGCGCGCCCGCATCGTCGGGCAAGATGCGTTCGCGCACGATTTCATAGGCGGCCCCCAACCGCTCGCGCATAACCGGCAGAGATCCGTCGGCGCGCAGCCCCGCAACGGCCCGGTCAGAGAGCACGACCAACGCCACCCGCCCCCTCCTCATCCCCTGTCATCCTGAGCCTGGCGAAGGGCATCCCGATCTTGCCGAAGGGATTTTCCGCCGGTCTTCTCCAGCAGCCGCACCGACTCGATATCGATCCATCGGTCGAGCGCCTTGGTCATGTCGTAGATGGTGAGCGCCGCCACCGCCGCGGCAACCATCGCCTCCATCTCGACCCCGGTCGGTGCCGTCGTGCGTGCCGCGGATTCGACCCGCAGCAGGCCGTCGTCGTCCCAGACGAACGAAACATCCACGCTGGAGAGCGCAATCGGATGGGCGAGCGGTATCAGCTCCGCGGTCCGCTTAGCGGCCATGATCCCGGCGATCTGTGCGGTAACGAACGCATCTCCCTTGGGCAGCGTCGCTGCCACCAGTGCAGCGCGCGCGGCGGCGCTCATCCGCACGCGCGCTTGGGCGCGAGCGGTTCGCAGCGTAGGCGGCTTACCGGAGACGTCCACCATGGAAACGTTCCCGGTACTCGTAATATGTGAGGGTTTCTGCACGGCAATTGTAAAACGAATGGATGACGATGACGCTGTTCGAGCGTGTAGGCGCCAATTCGAGCCCGGAACCTGGGGCCCTAGCGGATGTGCTATCGCTCTTTGGGGCAGTTGCCGATGCTGCCGCCGGATCCCCGCCCGAAGCGACTCCGAGCATCGCATCGCTCGCGGTCTCGATGGCGCGGCTCGCCGAGCTCTCGCAGGAAGAGGCCGACGCGCTGTACTTCGCCGCGCTGCTTCGTAATCTGGGCGCGCTTGGTAATCCGGCTTTTGGAAAGGGCGAGCAGCTGCCCGCACGCTTAGCCGAGATGCATCGCTGGGATATCCCCGTCAGCGGTGCGCGACTCTGCGAATCGATACGGGCGCTGCCGCGGCCGACCGCCGACCTCGTGCGCTGGAGCGCGGAGCGCTGGGACGGTACGGGGTACCCCGATCAGCTCCGCTGGCACGGCATCCCCAGAGCCGCGCAGGCGCTCCACCTGGCCTGCACGTACGTGCGATTCGGGGACCGCGAAGAAGCGCTCGCAACGATCGCCGCTGAGAGCGGCCAGGCGTTTGCGCCCGAACAGACGCGCACGTTCATCATGTGGTATCACGCCTGCGGCGGCGAGATCGAGCCGGTCGGCATTCCGTTGCACGCGCTCGATTCGAAGCTGGCTACGACCGGCGAGATCGTCGATACCCTCGCCGACCGCATAGACGCGCACAACGGCACCCCGGGACGCTGGAGGCGCGTTCTCCAGCGCGCCGAGCACGCTGCGGCGGCGCTCCAGCTCTCGCCGAGCGATCGCGCCCAGCTCGCTTGCGCCGTGCGCTTCTTCGCAGCGGGCGAGCTCGACGAAGCGATCCTCGAAGCGGAGCGCTTCGGGCCGATGGCGCGTCTAGGGGTGAAGAACCGCGCGAAGCACGCGGTCGCTGCCGCCGCACTCCTCGAACGCTCGACCACCCTCGGTGCGGCGGCGCCGCTGCTGCGCGCGCGCGCCGAATGGTACGACGGCACGGGGAAACCCGACGGCCTCCGGCACGAAGCGATCCCGCCAGCCGCCATGGTGCTCTCGGCATGCATCGCCTACGATGCGCTCGAACAGAGTGCCCGCGAAAAAACCCGCGAAGATCATCGCCGCCCGCTCGACCGCATCGAAACGGCCTCCGGAACGCAGTTCGACCCCCGCGTCGTAAGCGCGCTCG
>JAKAPQ010000174.1 GCA_021806945.1 bacterium
CTCTAGCGCGCGGCGGGCGTTTTCGTCGAATACGAGTTGTTTAGCAGCCATGATGTTCTTTCAAACTCCTTCAAACGCCAGCCGGAACTTTGTCGACGATGGCGAGGACATCTTTTTCGGAAATGATAAGGTAGTCGATACCGTCAACTTTGACTTCGCTACCCGAGTATTTGGAGTAGATCACGCGGTCGCCGACGTTCACGCTCATCGGGAGCGATGTCCCGTTCTCGAGTATGCGACCCGTCCCCACCGCGCGGACCATGCCCTCTTGCGGCTTCTCCTTTGCGGTGTCGGGCAGGAACACGCCACCGGCGCTCTTGTCTTGCTGCTCGACGTGCTCGACGACCACGCGGTCGCCCAACGGCTTGAGATTCACGGAAAACCTCCAGAAATATGGTGTGCTGATGCGGCCAGCTCGAACGTTCGGCGGCCGGTGCCCCGAGCTTGGCGAGGGGTCTCCGGCTGGCTGGCACTCATAACAGTGGAGTGCTAGCGTTGCATATTTTAGCAGACCTTGGGGGAGAGTGCAAGCAGGGAAGGGCGCGCCTCAAGCCGGGGATTCCGTGCCTCGGCGGCGGATATCAGGCGCATGAAGCGCCGTGCTCTCCTCGCCACGCTCGGGACTGCCCCCCTGACGGGCCTGATGGCCGCTCAGGCCGCCGCCCCGGCCCCCCATCCGGATTCGGCCGAACCACCGGGAACGACCATCTTCGCGCCGTTCGAGAGCGCCCCGTACCCCGACCCAAGCCGCTCGCACGGGTACGACTACGAGGGCGTACACTACGGAGCGGCCGCGCACTACAGCGATTCGACCGTCGCCCTCTACGTGCCGCCCGGCTTCCGGGCCGGCGCCGCGACGGACTTCGTCGTTCACTTCCACGGATGGCGCAACGACGTGGCCCACGTGCTGGCGCGCTACAGGCTGCGCGAGCAACTCCTGGCGAGCGGCCTCAACGCCGTCCTCGTCGTGCCCCAGGGACCTAAAGACGCCCCCGACTCCGGTTTCGGCAAACTGGAGCTCGACGACGACGGGTTCTCGCGCTTCATGCACGACGTCGCCCGTTTTCTCGTAGGGCGCGGCATCCTTCGCACTCCGGCGATCGGCCGCATCGCGCTGACGGCGCATAGCGGCGGCTACGGCGGCGCGGGCGGCGTCCTAACGCGCGGCGGGATGAACGCGCTGGTGAGCGACGTACTGCTCTTCGACGCAGCGTACGGCTACTACGACGCGTTCGCCGGCTGGGCGGCCTCGGCGCAGCAGAACCACTTGCTGAGCCTCTTCACGCGCGACACCAGTACCGGCAATGCCGCTCTCATGGGGATGCTTCAGGCGCCGCACCCGAACATCTTCGTCTTTCTCGCGCATCGAATGACGCTTGCGGCGCTGCAGACGCGCGCGCCTACGTTCGCGCTCACGACCCAGGTCGCACACGACGAGTTGCTGCAGCAGCGCGACTGGTACGCCCTTTTCCTGCGCACGACGGCCTTGAGCCGAACGCCCGCATCGTGACCGGCGTCACGAAACCGGCCTGGGGCCGCATCCTCGCGCAGGGCGCCGTCGCCGGAATCGCCGGCGGCATCCTTATCGATGCGTTTCTTTACGTCACGTCGGTGCTGCCGCAGCACGGCAGCATGCTCGCGGTGTGGACCTGGATTGCATCGACGGCCGTCGGCAAGGTCGCCTTCACTTCGCCGCAGTACGCGTGGCTCGGCCTGCTGATGCACGCCGCGGTCAGCATCGGGTGGGCGACGGGCTATGCCTATCTGGCAAATTCGCGCTCCTCGATCAACGCGCATGCGGCGATCTCGGGCATCGTATTCGGAGCGGTCGTCTACGTCGTCATGCAGATCGTCCTGCTCGGCGACAATGCCTTCAGCATACCGACGATGTGGGAGTTTGCCGACGCTCTGGTCGCGCATTGCATCTTCTTCGGTCTGCCGGTCGCGCTGGCGGTTCGGTCGCAGATGCGGGCCTACGACGCACGAGCGTAGCGTGTTCGGCACGGTTCGCATATCGCTCGCCGCGCTGCATCACAACGCCCGCGCGCTGCAGAACCTCGTGCGCCCATCGAGGGTCGCCTTCGTCGTCAAGAGCAACGCTTACGGCCACGGCCTGATCGAGACTGCGCTCGCGGTAGAAGGGTACGCCTCGCACCTGTGCGTCTATGCGTTGGAAGAGGCGCTCGCGCTGCGCGATGGCGGCATTACGCGCCCGATCGTCGTGCTGGGCCCGATCGCGCCGGACGACCTGGATACCGCGCTCGCAGCCGGTTTGGAAGCCGCGCTCTGGGATACCGGATCCTACGCGCGGCAGCTGGCACGCGCCGCGCGCCGGCGGGGCTCTCCGTTCGGCGTGCACGTGAAAGTGAACACCGGCATCGCTCGGCTGGGATTGGAACCGCACGATGCGGTCGACGCCATCGAGGACTACGCACGCGTCCCGGAGCTCGCGCTCGCGGGCGTATTCTCGCACTTCGCCTCGGCCGAAGAGTTGGACTCTCCGTTCACGCTCGCGCAGCTCGATCGTTTGCAGGGCGTGCTCGACCGCATCGAACCTCTGCTGCGCGAACGCGAGATTCGCCCGATCCGGCACATCGCGGCCTCGGCGGCGGCGATGCTTTGGCCGCAGACGCGCTTGGATATGTCGCGCATCGGCATCGCGCTCTACGGCCTGTGGCCCTCGCCGCAGACCCGCGAAGCGATGGCCGCGAACGGCTTCGAGCTGCGGCCGGCGCTCAGCTATGTGACCACGCTCGTTGCCGAGCGCGACGTCGAAGCGGGGACGTCCGTCGGCTACGGCTCGAGCTTCCACGCGCCGCGCCAGATGCGTCTGGGAGTAGTCCCCGCCGGCTACGCCGACGGCATTCCGCGCCTGCTCTCCAATCGCGGCGCGTTCGTCGTCGACGGCGCGCGCTGCCCGATCGTCGGACGCGTCGCAATGAATATGACGACGATCGATCTCACCAACGCGCCGAACGCGCATCCCGGGAGCGCCGTCACGCTCATCGGCACCGACGGCGGCGCATCGGTAGGCGCCGGCGACTGGGCCGGGTGGGCCGAGACCATCGATTATGAGATCGTGACCCGCATACCGCCGGGGATTCCGCGCCTCTACTCCGAGGCGTGACGGCATCGCCCGCAGGTTACGCTACCGCGGCGATCGCCTCCGCCAGTTCCATCGTACCTTCGTAGAGCGCGCGCCCGACGACGCACGAGTCCACGCTCGGTGGAGCCTCGCGCCGCAGCCGCTTGAGATCCTCGAGCGTACTCGCGCCGCCGCTGGCGGTGATCGCGATCGGCGCCGCATTCGCCACCGCGCGCAAACCGTCGATATCGAAGCCCAGCCCCGTTCCGTCCCGCCGGATCTCGGTGAAGATCACGCGCTTGACGCCCCAGGCGGCGACGCGTCTTACAAGCGCGTCGCGACCGATCGCCACGCTCTCCTGCCAGCCTCGCACGGCCACGAACTCTCCGCGGGCGTCGATGCCGGCGATCGCACGCTCGCCGAGCGCGCCGACGACGTTTCGGGCGGCGCGCTCGTCCTGCGTCAGCAGCGTGCCCAAGATCACATACGCCGCACCCGCGCGCAGGCGCGCCTTCGCATGCTCGAGCGTTCGGATGCCTCCACCCGTCTGCACGGGGACGTCGACCGCGCGGCAGATGCGGGCGATGGCGTCGTGGTTTTCGCCCGAGCCGAAAGCGCCGTCGAGATCGATCGCGTGCAACCGTTCGGCGCCGGCCGCAACGAAGGCTTTGGCCCGTTCGACCGGATCGCCGTCGTATGCAGTCTCGCGTGACGGATCGCCTTGCTGCAGGCGCACGCACTTGCCGCCCCGCAGGTCGATGGCCGGAATCACGAGCACGAAACGGTCTCCGCCGCAGGCTCGAGCATCCGCAAGAAGTTGTCCAGCAATCGCGCTCCGGCGCCACGGCTCTTCTCCGGGTGAAACTGCGTTCCCATGACGTTGCCGCGCGCGACCACCGCAGCAAACCGCTCGCCGTGCGTCGCCGCGCTTACCGTATCGGGCCCGACGAGCGCGCGGTACGAATGTAAGAAATAGGCGTACGCTCCCGCCTCTAATCCAGCGGTGAGCGGATGCGCGGCGACCGGCTCGAGCTCGTTCCAGCCCACGTGCGGGATGCGCGGCGCGCGCTCGAAGCGCGAGATCGTGCCGGGCAAGGCTCGCAGGCCCCCGCTAGCGCCGAACTCATCGCTCCCATCGAAGAGAATCTGCATCCCGACGCAGATGCCGAGAAACGGCTTTCCAGCCTCGATCGCCGTCAGAATCGCCCGATCGAGTCCGCGCTCGCGCAGCGCGCTCATG
>JAKAPQ010000175.1 GCA_021806945.1 bacterium
CACGAATTGCGGCGCTACGGAGACGGCAAGGAACGCTGCATCGGCTGCGAGCTCTGTTCGAGCGCTTGCCCGGCCAACGCCATCACGGTCGTCGGCGCGGAGAACGCGCCGGCCGATCGCCGCTCGCCGGGCGAGCGTTATGCTGCGCGCTATGAGATCGACGAGCTGCGCTGCATCTTCTGCGGGATGTGCGAGGAGGCGTGCCCGACCGACGCCATCGTGCTGACCCCGCGCTTCGAGATGGCCGACTATCGCCGCGGCGCGTTCATCTATGCCAAGGACCGGCTGCTGGTGGCGCCCGAGGCCGGCGTCGGCCGGCCGCCGGACGAGCGTCCGGGCGGGATTCCGGAGGACCTCGGACGCGTTGCCGACATCAAGTCGACGATCGATATCGCAACGGGCTACTCCGCGACGAAGCGCGGTGAGATTCTCAAGACGCAGCGGAAAGGACTCGCCGGATGATCCTCTTCTGGGGACTCGCGATCGTACTGATCGGCAGCGCCGTCTGGGTGGTCGCCGCCAAGAAGCCCGTTCACAGCGTGGTCGGCTTGCTGCTGCACTTTGCCGCTCTAGCCATCCTGTATCTCTCGCTCTCGGCGGAGTTCTTGGCCGTCGTGCAGATCATCGTGTACAGCGGTGCGATTTTGGTCCTCTTTCTGTTCGTGATCGCGTTGCTCAGCAGCGGCGTGGCGCCGTTCTCGATGGGTCCGAACCGCATGCCGAAGGCCGCGGTGCCGGCGGCGATACTGGCGCTGATCGCGCTGGGCCTGTTCGTTTACGGCGTCTCGCGCGGCGTGCCCGCGCATCCCGTACCGATCGCGGCGGCGGCGCCGGTCGGTCCGGTTGGCGCGCCGGGCGTCTTCGGCTCGGTCGCCGACTTCGGCCGGGCGCTCTTCACCGCGAACCTGCTGCCGTTCGAGATCACCGCGTTCATTTTGATGGTCGCCGTCGTCGGCGTGGTGCTGCTGGCCGGCGACGCGGCGCCATACGTGCCGTCGCGAAAGCGCGCGCGCCGCGCCGAGCGTGAGATGCGCGAAGCGGCTTTACGCGGAGGTGATACGCAATGACGCAAACGCTCCTGCCCGTCGCTCTTGCGAATTACGTCGGGCTCTCGGCGGTGATCTTCTTCATCGGCGTGGCCGGCGTGATGCTGCGGCGCAATCCGCTCGTCATGCTGATGAGCATCGAACTGATGTGGAACGCGGCGAACCTGCTCTTCCTGGCGTTCGCGCGCGCGTGGATGAACGACGCCGGACATATCTTTGCGTTCCTGGTCATCACCGTGGCCGCCGCCGAGGCGGCCATCGGGCTGGCGATCGTGGTCGCAGTCTTCCGAACGGCGCGTAACGTCGATGTGGATGAGGTGGCTTTGATGAAGGGGTAGCCCGAGGCGAGGTGCGTAACGCGGCTTATCATCAAAGCGAGAGAGAGCGAGAGCGAGAAGTGAGAAACGATCGGATAGCGGGAGATGAGAAATGAGTAACCCATGGCCTTTGAGGGCCACAGGGAAGCGGATGAAAATGCGCGAGGGCGCGCAGCGCGGATGCGCCATTTTCACGTTAGTGAGATGGGTGAGGGTATTACTGGAGACTGGCGTGCGTAGAGGGAGTTTGCTCGCGTGATGCATCACGTCATGGGGGTTGACGGTTACTATCCGCTGCTGTACGTCATTTGGCTGCTCCCGCTTCTGGGCGCGGTTGCGTGCTGGGCGTTTGGGCCGCAGCTGAAACGTACGGCGGGCGCGCTTGGCAGCGCTACGATCGGCGCGTCGTTCGTCGCGACGTTGCTCTCGTGGGGAGCGGCGACGCAGAGCGCCGGTGGCGCGCTGGGGGCGCACGCGCACCTCTTTTCGTGGATGCCCGGATGGAATTTCGGGCTGCTGCTCGATCCGCTCTCGCTGCTGTGGGTGCTAGTCATCACGGGCGTCGGCTTCCTGATCCACGTCTACTCGATCGGCTACATGTATACCGACCGTGCGATAGCGCGTTTCTTCGCCTACATGAATTTTTTCGTCTTCGCCATGCTCACGCTGGTGCTCTCGGATAATTTCGTCGGTCTACTGGTGGGTTGGGGCCTGGTCGGCCTGGCGTCGTACTTCCTGATCGGTTTTTGGTTCCATAAACCGTCGGCGGTCGCGGCGGCACGCAAGGCTTTCGTCATCAACGTCGTTGGCGACGTTGCGATCATGTTTGCGATCTTTATCATGTTTTCGAGGATTGGGTCGATCTCGTTCGGCGACGTCTTCGCGCACGTCGACCGGCTGGGCAGCCTGCTGTTCTTGGTCTGCCTGTGTCTGTTCGTGGGTGCGGCCGCGAAGTCGGCGCAGATCCCGCTGCACACGTGGCTGCCCGACGCTATGGAGGGTCCGACGCCGGTATCCGCCCTCATCCACGCCGCTACGATGGTCACGGCGGGCGTCTACCTCGTGGCGCGTTGCTGGCCGCTGTGGAACGCTTCGCCCGACGCGCAGATGCTGGTCGGCACGATCGGCGGCCTGACGGCGCTCGTCGGTGCGATACTCGGGATCTCCCAATGGGACATCAAGCGAATTCTCGCGTATTCGACGATGTCGCAGATCGGGTACATGATCATGGGCGTGGGCGCCGGTGCGTACGCAGCCGGCGTCGCGCATTTCTTTACGCATGCCTTTTTCAAAGCGCTGCTTTTCTTGGGTTCGGGCATCATCATCCACGAGCTCGGCGACGAACAGGACGTGCGCCGCATGGGTGGATTGATGAAGAAGCTGCCGTTCGCATTTTGGTGCATGCTGGTCGGCGTGCTGGCGATCAGCGGCATTCCCGGCTTTTCGGGGTTTTTCAGTAAGGACGCCGTGATCTACGGTATGCTGCAGCACGGTCATCCGTGGCTATATGCAGTCGGGATTCTCACCGCCGGCATCACGGCATACTATATGTTCCGGCTCTTCTTCGTGACGTTCTTAGGCGAGTACCGCGGCACCGCCGATACCTCGGCGCCGGGCGCCGGCCACGCGGGCCCTGGCGGTCGGCCCGCGCACGCGCCGGGCTGGCTCATGGCGGTCCCGGTGGGCATTCTGGCGGTCTTTGCGACGATCGCGGGATACGTGCTGATCGGCGGAGGTGCATCGCCCTGGTCGCGCTTCTTCGCGCAGACCTTCCCCCCCGAAAGCCTGCCGCGGCCGGTGATCGGCGAGGGGCTGACGACGGTCATCGCGCTCGTTGTCGTACTCTGTGGCATCGGCATCGCGTACCTGCGCTACGCCACAAAGGAGGCGCTCGCAAACGCGCCGACGCGGCTGGCGCGCGAGTCGGCGCGTATGCCGGCGCCGTTGGTGCATCTGTTCTACTTCGACGATGCCATCGAATGGTTGTTCGTGCGGCCGGCTCAGTTGCTGGGCGAGATCTTCGGCCGCTTCTTCGACCCGCGCGTCATCGACGGTGCGGTACAGGAGACGGCGGTCTCCAGCCAATGGTTGGGAGCGCTCGTGCGGAGTGCCCAAACCGGCCTGTTGCGTGCGTACGTGGTGATCGTCGTTTTCGGTGCCGCCTGTTTCATCGCGTACTATGCGCTTGCTGGAGGCGTGCGTTAAATGACGATCTTACTCATCGTACTGCCGATCGTTGCAGGATCGCTGCTCTTCCTCGCGCCTCCCGGCGACAAGGTTCTCTCCAAGGTGGTAGGGTGCGCCGTCGCGGCCGTGACCTTTTTCGAAGCGATCTTTGCGCGAGGCGGCGGGGACTTCACGGTTCGCTGGCTCTCACGGCCCTTCACGGCGGCGTTTCATTTCAACACGGACGGCATATCGTTCTGGATCGTGTTGCTGCTGGCCCTGTGCACGTCCTGCGCGGTTCTCGCTTGCAACGTTCCGCGCACGCGCAACTTCATCGCGTTGCTGCTGTTGCTCGAGGGCGCGATGATGGGGGTTTTCACGGCCAAAGACCTGCTCGCGTTCGCGCTCTTCTGGGATCTCATGCTGTTGCCGGTCTTCTTCGGGCTGGCCGGCTGGGGCGAACGCCGTGATACGGCCTGGCGTTACCTCATCTACAACTTCGCGGGGGGCCTCGCGCTCTTGCTCGCCACGGCGGCTTTCGGGATGGCCTATGGATCCACCGACGTCATGGGGCAGGCGGCGCATCCGCTCGCCGGTGCGTGGGCACCGTGGATCTTCGCCGGGTTCGCCTTCGCTTTCTTGGTGAAGACGCCGGTCTGGCCGCTGCACACGTGGATGCCGGCAACCTACGCCGACACGCCGTCGCCGATGGTTGC
>JAKAPQ010000026.1:0-10135 GCA_021806945.1 bacterium
AGATCATGCCGAG
Organism: bacterium; assembly: GCA_021806945.1. GTDB lineage: Bacteria > Vulcanimicrobiota > Vulcanimicrobiia > Vulcanimicrobiales > Vulcanimicrobiaceae > JAJYFL01. The sequence goes on from JAKAPQ010000026.1 coordinate 14, forward strand.
CGGCAGCGTCTTGGCGGGGTTCTTGAGCTCGGCCGTCATGAAGCTCGACGTCTGCCAGCCGCTGTACGAGAAGAGCACCGGAATCATCGCGGCGCCGAGCACGACGAGCAGTTTGAACTGCGTGTTGAGTCCGCTAACGGGAATCGCCGCCGTAGCCGAAGGATGCGCGAAGAGGCCGACCGCGATCAATCCGCCGATCGCGGCGATCTTGAGCACCATGAAGGCATTCTGTACGTTGCTGCCTTGGCGCACGCCCAAGCAGTTGATCAGCGTAAGCACGCAGAGCAGGGCGATCGCAAGAACCGGTGCTGCGGCGTGCAGGCCCGTGAGCGGCGTGAAGTAGATCGAGAACGTGACCGCGGCGGCCGCCATGCCGCCGCTCTGCGAGACGAGGAGCAGCGTCCAGCCGTACGCGAACGCGACGGCCGGATGAAAGGCGTCGCGCATGTAGGCGTAGAGGCCGCCGTCGGCCGGGCGCCGCGCGGCGAGTTCCGCGAAGACGAACGCGCCCAGGAGCGCGATCGCGCCGCCGGCGATCCAGACGGCCATCACGAGCGCCGGCTCGTGCACGCGTCGCGCGACGACCGAGGGGTTCATGAATATGCCGGAACCGACGATGCCGCCCATGACGATAAGAGCGGCGTCGAAAGTGCCGAGCCGCCGTAGGAGCGTTGCCACGAAAGCGCTACGCGGGCCGCAGCTCAGCGAGTTCGTGCGGTGGGGCGAAGACGATCGCCGGTTCCCGCGTGCCGAAATCCTCGATCGTGAAGTCGCCGAACGTGCGCACGCGCTCCACGATGCGGCGTACCAGCGTTTCGGGAGACGAAGCGCCCGCCGTAATCCCCACGGTCCGAACGCCGTCGAACCACGCGGCCTCGACGTCCTCTTCGCGATCGACCAAGTGCGCGGGCGTCCCCATCTGCTCGGCGCTTTCGCGTAAACGCTGAGAGTTCGAGCTGTTTTGGGAGCCGACGACGACGATCAGATCGGTGACGCGGGCGAGATCCTTCACGGCGGTTTGCCGATTCTGCGTCGCATAACAGATATCGCTCTTGGCCGGTTCGTGCAGCGTGGGGAAGCGCTCGCGCAAGGCCTGCAGAACGTCGCGCGTGTCGTCGAGGCTGAGCGTCGTCTGCGTGACCACCGCGACGGCGTGGGGGTCGGGTACCGCGACCGTCTGCGCGTCGCGCACGTTCTCGACGAGCGCGATGCGATCCGGGATCTCGCCGAGCGTCCCGGCGACTTCGTCGTGACCTTTGTGGCCGACGAGCAGAACGAAGAGCCCCCGCTTTGCGAAGCGGATCGCCTCGAGATGGACTTTCGATACGAGCGGGCAAGTGGCGTCGACGACGCGCAGCCCGCGCTCCGCCGCGCGCCTGCGAACCTCGGGCGCGATGCCGTGCGCGCTGAAGACCGCTAGGGCTCCGTCGGGAACCTCGTCGATTTCGTCGACGAAGACGACTCCGCGTCCCTGGAATCCCTCGACGACGTCGCGGTTGTGCACGATCTCCTTACGCACGTAGAGCGGGCCGCCGTGCAGATCGAGAAGTTGGTCGACGATATCTACGGCGCGGTCGACGCCCGCGCAGAAGCCGCGGGGATTGGCAAGGAGGATCGTACGCGTCACCCTCTCCTCTTGGCGGCCGGGTAGGGAGCGGACCTTTACGGGTACACTCCGGATATGAAGCGTTTTATCTCTATCGCAATCCTAACCGCACTCTTCTCAGCGAGCGTGCCCTTGGCCGCTTCGGCCACCTCGGTCTTCTATGGGCTGGTCTCACACGTCTCGGTGAGCAACATCAAAGTCTACGACCCGCGCTCGCGCCAGACGTTAAGCTTCCTGATCCTGCCCAGGTTCGATCGGATTTTTTCGGAAAACGGCAAGACAACCTACCAGATGAAGGATATCCACGACGGGCAGTACGTCCGCGTGATCTACGACCAGAAGGCTCTGGGCGCGCGCCATGCGGATAAGATCGTCCTGATGCGCTGATGCCCCGAGGGCGCCACCGGCGCGCGCCGGTGGAAAGTTCTTTCGCGCCCGGCTCGAAGTAGACGGCATGCTTCTCTCAACGACCGCATTCTTGCTCGCCCTTGCGAGCGGTTCGCTCGTCTCCCAAGTCCAGCCCCTGCCCTCGCCGACGCCCTACCCGCTGCCGGCCGCGGCGGCACCGGCGACGAACGTGGTCCTCAACAACGGCCCTTGCCTCGATTCAATCGTCTCCGTCCCGCACACCCTCAATGGCGATTCGATGGGGGCGCAGGTCGTGATGATCGACGAAGTCGTCTCGACGGCTACCCTCATCGCAGGGCAGGTGATCGGCTACGTCTACACCCGCGAGGACGGTACGACGTGGCTCGGGCAGCGCCACGAGCGTTACATGTCCGCCGCCGACAGCAGCGCGATAAACGCCGTGCTCGCCTCGACGCATCTGCCGGGCGAACACGTCAACGCCTTCCCGCCCGTTCGCAAATTCGGCGTGAAAACGAATTACGCCGAGTTCTTCCAGGTTCGGATCCCGACCACGGCACTGGCTCCTCTGCGCATCGCCGTCAACCCCTGCGTTGCCTGGCCTGCCGGGCAGCCGTTGCCGCAGCCGATTCCGTAGACGGAGTTATAGCCGGCAATGGATTTTGACAACCGGCGCTCGGAGTTTGAGCGACTCTTTGCAGAGTTGGTTCGGCGCCCGCGCGGCGGCGGCTGGGAGCCTAACGCAGACGTCGTTCTCGACGAACCCAGCGGAAATCTGATCGTGACGGTCGAGCTCGCCGGCGCGAACGCCGAGAGCCTACGGATCGCGGTGGACGAACGCCATCTCTTCATCATCGGCCGCCGCATTCAAGGAACGCGCTTGCGCAGCGCTTCGCTCCTGCAAAAAGAGATCGCGTACGGAGAGTTCGTGAAGAAGATCCATCTGCCGGTGGCCGTGCAGTACGGCGACGTCACCGCGACCTACGGCGACGGAATGCTGACGATCGCGCTGCCGATCGCACAGACGGAGTACATTCCGACCGCACGCACCGAGATTCGTTTGACCGTAAAAAGGACGCTAGCCTAAATGGCCGCTACCGTGCAAGACAACTCAGCGTCGCCGATCGTTGCTGCCGGCTCGATCGGCATCTTGCCGCTGCAGGAAGCGGTGCTCTTCCCAAGCACCGTCATTCCGCTAGCGGTCGTGAAGAGACCCGGCATCCAACTCGTCGAGGAGGCCCTGCGCGAGGGGAAACCGATCGGCCTGACCGTGCTCAAGAACAAAGAGACGGAGAACCCGGGGCCGGACGACGTACACCGCATCGGCACTATCGGCATCGTGCAGAAGATGCTGAAAGTTCCAGACGGCACGCTGCGCTGCATCGTCGCGGGGCAGGCGGTCTTCAAGATCGAGCAATTCACGCAGACCGAACCGTACATGCTTGCGGCCTACACCGAGCTTCCCGACCTCACGCGCGATACCGAAGCGCTGCGGGCGATGCATCGCAATCTTTCCGCGCTCTTCCAAAAATTGCTGGGTTACCTTCCGCAGGCTCCGCGCGAGATGGAGATGGAAGTCCAAAACATCACCGATTCGAATCTGCTCACCTATTTCGTTGCCTCGACCATGCGTTTGGAGACTGCCGACCGCCAGGCTATTTTGGAGGAGCGCGTCACCGAGAAACGCATGCGGAAGCTCACGATGATGCTTACGAAGGAACTCGAAGTCGTCGAGCTCGGCCACAAGATTCAGTCGGATATTCAGCGCGAGATGGAGAAGAACCAGCGCGAGTTTTACCTGCGCCAGCAGTTGCGCGCGATTCAGGAAGAGCTTGGTGAGGTCGATCCGCAGCAGGCCGAGACCAACGAGATGCGCCAGAAGATCGACGACGCGAAGATGTCCGAGGACGCGAAGAAAGCTGCAGACCGCGAGCTCGACCGCCTTTCGAAGGTTCCGCAGGCGAGCCCCGAATATAGCGTCATCCGCACGTATCTCGATTGGCTCGTTACGCTTCCGTGGGGCAGCGAGACCGTCGACCACCTGGACATCGCGAAGGCGCGGCTGGTTCTCGACGAGGATCACTACGATCTCGAGAAGGTCAAAGACCGCATCGTCGAGTATCTCGCGGTCGGTAAGCTCAAGCGCCGCCTGACGGGCCCGATCCTCTGTTTCGTTGGTCCCCCGGGCGTCGGGAAGACCTCCCTCGGGCAGTCGATCGCGCGCGCGATGGGGCGCAAGTTCGTGCGCCTATCGGTAGGCGGCGTCCGTGACGAGGCCGAGATTCGCGGGCACCGCCGGACGTATATCGGCGCGATGCCGGGCTCGATCGTCCGCGCGATACGCGACGCGGGCACGCGCAATCCCGTGATGATGATCGACGAAATCGATAAGGTCGGCGCGGATTTTCGCGGCGATCCGCAGTCGGCCTTGCTCGAAGTTCTCGACCCCGAACAGAACTCGACGTTCCGCGATCACTATTTGGACCTGGCGTTCGATCTCTCGCACGTACTGTTCGTCTGTACGGCAAACAGCTTGGATACGGTGAGCCCGCCGCTGCGAGACCGCATGGAGATCATCCAACTCGCGGGCTATACGGAGTTCGAGAAATTGCAGATCGCGAAACGGTACCTACTCAAGAAACAGCGCACGGCCAACGGGCTCAAAGATTCGCAAGCGCAGCTGACGGATGCGGCGATCAAGGCGATCGTCAACGACTACACGCGCGAGGCCGGCGTACGTAATCTCGAACGCGAGATCGGCACCGTCTTCCGGAAGATTGCGCGGCGCATCGCCGAGCATCCGCGATTCAAAGGCCGCATCAACCCCGGCAACCTGCACGAGTTCCTCGACCGGCCGCGATTCTTCGCGGAGGTCAAGAAGCGCGTCGCCTCCGTCGGAGTGGCGACCGGCATGGCCTACACGCCGGTCGGCGGGGACATTCTCTTCATCGAGACCACCGGCATGCCCGGAACGGGGAAGCTCATTCTGACCGGCCAGCTGGGCGACGTGATGAAGGAGAGCGCGCAGGCCGCGGTCTCCTTCTTACGCTCGCGAAGCGCCGAGTTAGGTTTGCCTGAAGATTACTTCGCCAAGCACGATCTCCACATTCACGTTCCGGCGGGCGCGACGCCAAAGGATGGTCCCTCGGCCGGCATCGCGCTGGCTACTTCGATCGCTTCGCTCCTCACCGGGCTCAAGGTCGATCCGGATCTTGCGATGACCGGCGAGATCACGCTTACCGGGCAAGTGCTGCCGATCGGCGGGCTCAAGGAGAAGGTGCTGGGAGCCCGGCGCGCCGGCATCAAGAAGATCCTCTTGCCCAAACACAACGACCGCGATCTCGACGATATTCCGAAGGAAGTGCGCGACACGATGGAGTTCGTTACGGTCGAGGAGCTCTCGGAGGTGCTGCAGCAGGCACTCGGCAAGCGCGTCATCTCGCCGGTCGAGCTCGGCCGCGACGGCGAGGGCCGTGCCAGCAACGTCGTGCCGATCCGCCGTGCCTCTGCCAAGCGCGCCGATCGCAAGCGCCGCAATGGCGTGGCTGGCCGTACGCCTCCTAGGAGGGGTAGCTAGCGGACGTGGATGCCGTCGCCTTCTCGCACTTCGCCGATCACCGCGTCGAGCACGCCGTCCGCGCGCAAGTCGTGACGCAGCCGATCCGCGCGCGAGCGTGGCACGCTGAGAAGCAGGCCGCCGGAGGTCTGCGCGTCGGAGAGGCCGAGCCGAATCGCGGGTGAGACGCCGGGCTCGAACGTCGTAAAGACGGCATGTTGCGCCGCATTGTCGAGCGTTCCGCCGGGAACGGCGTCGCGGCCTATAAGCGCGAGCGCGCCCTCGAAGAACGGTACCGCACCCGCGTCGATCGCGATCGCGCAGCCGGAGGCGCTCGCCATCTCGTAGGCGTGTCCGAGGAGACCGAAGCCCGTGATGTCCGTGACCGCGTGCACCTCGGCTCGCAGCGCCGCCGCCGCCGCGCGGTCGTTGAGCGTCACCATCGCGTCGACGGCCAGCTGCATCTGCGCGGCGCCGATCTCGCCGCGCTTGAGCGCGGTCGCGAAGATCCCCGTGCCGATCGGCTTGGTTAGTATCAGCACGTCGCCGGGGCGCGCGCCCGCGTTGGTCAGGATGCGTCTGGGATCGATGATTCCGGTGACTGCCATGCCGTATTTGGGCTCGTTGTCCTTGATCGTATGCCCGCCCAGTATCGCCACGCCCGCCTGCAGCGCGATCGAGCAACCGCCTTCGAGGATCCGCTCGAGGACGCGCAACTCGATCAGATCGGTAGGGAACGTTGCGATGTTCAGCGCGGTAATCGGCGTAGCGCCCATCGCGTAGATGTCGGAGAGCGCGTTGGCTGCGGCGATACGCCCGAAGTCGAACGGGTCGTCGACGATGGGCGTGAAAAAGTCGACGGTCTGCACGATGGCGAGATCGTCCCGCAATCGATAGACGCCGGCATCGTCGCTGGTGCCGAAACCGACGAGGACGCGTTCGTTCCCGGTAGCGGGTAGGCGGCGCAAGACCTGCGCCAGCTCGGCCGAGCCGAGTTTACTCGCTCAACCCGCGCAGGAAGAGTACGCCGTCAGTTTGATGTTTTCGAGGGACTGCATCCCCGTTAATACAACGGCGCCCCCGGCCGGTCCGCTCGCCGGCAGTTATAAGCGATGGCGGTTGAAATACGGCGCTACGAACGGCCGCGCGAACCACGGAAGCATCCGTTCGATCGCTCCGTCGATTCGCCCGTCGGGCTGGGTGAGGTAGGCGACGAGCGTCGACCGGTGCAGGTCGGCCCGTATATCCGGCGAGAGCGGGAAGAAGAGCACGACGTAGAGCAGCAGCCACAGACCGATCGTCGCCTTTACGAAGCCGACGGCCGCACCCCCGAGCGCGTTGGCGATGCCGATCAGGGGCAGCTTCGCAACGCCGTTTAGAGCCCAGGCGATCGCAATGACGACGATGTAGGTAACCAGGCCCGTGAGGAACATGCCGATGACGTGCGCGGATCCGGGCCCCACGTGCATCACCGCTTGGAAGACGCGGTCCAGGGCCCCGTTGTACCACCAAGGTGTGATGAGCGCGAGCGCGAGCGCGATCGCGCCCGAGAGCTCCGAGACGAACCCGCGCTTGTAGCCTTTGAGCACCGCGATCAGTAAGATCGCGAGGATGAGAATATCCGGCCACGCCAAGCTCATTTGCGCACCGTGGCTCCAAGCTCGTCACCGAGCGCGGAGAGGATCTTTACGACGGCCGCGTCGGCTTCCGCGTCGGTGATCGTCGCATCCGCTCGCTGCAGCGTGACGCGCACGGTAATGCTCTTGCGGCCCTCACCGAGGCCCGGGCCGCGGTATTCGTCGAAAACCCTAACGCGAACGCAGAGCGGTCCCAGCACGCGCGCGATGGTCCGCTCGATTTGATTGGCTCGCACCCCGAGTTCGCACAGGAGCGCGAGGTCGCGATAGGACGACGGGTACTTGGACGGCGGCGCGTATTGTGGGGTGCGATAGTCCGGAATGTTATCGAGGGAGATGCTGCACACGTATACCGGCAAGGCCACGCCGAATGCCTCCGCCATCCGGGGATCGACCTGACCGACGTTGGCGATCTCGCGCCCGTCCACAAGCAGAACCGCCGTCTTCCCCGGGTGCAAGCCGTTGCGCACGTCGGGCGTTACCTCGTAATCGCGCCGCCCGGTCAGTGCGTAAACGAGATCCTCGCTGTCGCCCATGATGCGTAAGAACGCCGTGTCGCGCCAGGGCGGCTCCTCGACGGGCGCCACCGAGTATCCGAAGGCGAGCGTAGTATTCTCCGACGGGTGGTCCCCGTCTGAGAATACATGCCCGATCTCGAAGACGCGCGCGGGCTCACCGACGCGCGCGAAGTACTCGAGCAGACCCGGACCGAGAGCGTATCGCAGATAGCGCTGATCTTCCGAGAGCGGGTTGCGGATCTCGACGGCGGGCGAACTCGGTGCGAAACCGGCGCGCTTGAGGTTTTCGAAAACCCTCGCACCGTGCAACGCGTAGGAGATGATCTCGCGGTAGCCGAGCGCCGAGAGCGTACGCGCGATCGTCCGCTCGAGGCGATAACCGCGGCTCTCGATAGCGTGGGGGAAAACCTGCGGAATCTCGGATTCGATCCGCTCGTAGCCGGCCATGCGCGCGAGCTCTTCCACGACGTCGGCACCGAGCGTAACGTCGCGCCGCCAGAGCGGCGGCGCCAAGAGCAGGCGTTCGGCGCTCTCTTGGACGACGCCGAAACCCAGCGCCTCCAGATGGCCGCGAATCTCGCCGGCGTCTAGGTCGAATCCCAAGAGGCGCTTGACTTCGCTGGTCTTGAACGAGATCGCCGGCATCGCGGCGACGGGTGCGCCAACCGCGTGCGGCACGTAAGGCGTCGCTCCGGCCTCCGCCAGCAGCAGTGCCGCGCGGGCCGCGCCGTAGTCGCTGAGGATCAGAGGCAGCGTTTTTTCGTGGCGCGTACTCGCATCGGTGCGGATCCCGAGAGCCGCACTCGTGCGGCGAATGCGCGCACCGTCGAAATTCGCGCTTTCCAGCAAGACCGCGGTGGTCGAGGCGCTTACTTGGCTCGCGCCGCCCCCTTTGATTCCCGCGATCGCTTGCGCCTCGCGCTCGTCGGCGACGACCAGCGCGCTCGGGTCGAGCTCGCGTTCCACGCCGTCGAGCGTGACCAGCTTCTCACCGCGCTTCGCGTCGCGCACGGTCAAATGGTGGTTCGGTATCCGAGCGTCGTCGTAGAAGTGAAGCGGCTGTCCGGTTTCGAGCATGACGTAGTTCGAGATATCGACGACGTTGTCGATCGGGCGCTGGCCGGCGAGAGCCAAACGGATGCGCATCCAGGCGGGCGACCGCCCGACGCGCACGCCGGTGAAGCGTTGCGCGACAAAGCGCACGCAGCCGGTCGATTCGATCGAGACGATTGGAGCATCGGCGCCGTCGTCGCGGTCGCCGGGGTTCGCGAGGTCGGGTAGGCGGAGCGCGGTCTTCTGGACCGCAGCGAGCTCCCGAGCCAAGCCGATCATCGACATCGCATCGGCGCGATTGTTGGTCACGTCGACGTCGAGCACCGCGTCGGCGAGGCGAAAGCGTTCGACCACATCGGTGCCCGGCGCGAGGTCGGATTCGAACTGCATGATGCCGTCCTCAAACCATTCGCCCGGCAGTTCCAGCTCTTCCGCAGAGATCATCATCCCTTCCGACTCGATGCCCCGCATCTTACGCCGCTCGATCTTGACGTGCGGCAGTTGGGCGCCGATGGTCGCGACCGCGATCGTCTGACCGGCCGCCACGTTGGTAGCGGCCGTCGCGATCGTTAGGCGCGTTCCGCCGCCGGTCTCGATCTCTCCGACCTGCAGGCGATCCGCGTCGGGGTGTTTCGCGAGCGTGGCGATTCGGCCGATGACGACACCCGAGATCGCGGGGCGCTCCCGTATTCCGTCGACCGGGAAACCGATCGACGCCAGCAGATCGGCGACGGCTTGAGCGTCGGCGGGGAGATCGACATACTCCCGCAGCCAGGCTAATGGTACGCGCATCGTTCTATCGTCAATCTTCGTTTAGGCGAGCTGCTGCAAGAAGTCCGGCTCGTTCTCGACGAACCGGCGGATGTCGTCGACGTCGTAGCGTACGATCGCCAAGCGCTCCAAGCCGAAGCCGAAGGCCCAGCCGCTCACGACGCCCGCATCGTACTTCATCTCGAAGAGGACGTTCGGGTGCACCATGCCGGCTCCGCCAAGTTCTATCCATCCCGAACCTCCGCACATGCGGCACGTGCCACCCAGCCCGTGGCAGGCCGGGCACGTCGTGTCCACCTCGGCGCTGGGTTCGGTGAACGGAAAGTACGACGGGCGAAACCGCACCTGCTGGTCGGGCCCGAAGAGCTCGCGGCACATACCGGTGAGCATGCCCTTGAGATGGCCGAAATGAATGCCTTGCGCGACGAGCAGCCCTTCGCATTGATGGAATTGGTAGAGGTGACGAGCGTCGACGGCGTCGCGCCGGTAGCACTTTCCCGGAGTTACGACCGCGACCGGGGGCTTGTGCTGCTGCATCGTGCGAATCTGCATCGGGGAGGTGTGCGGGCGCAACAGCAGGTGATCCGTGAGAAAGAACGAGTCGAAGCCGTCGCG
>JAKAPQ010000026.1:10235-19738 GCA_021806945.1 bacterium
CCGGAGTCGGGTGCAAGTGCCGGTAGATCAAATATGCGTTTATCGAACCCGTGTTTGCAAAGATCGTCCAAAAGAATTCGGAGGTCGCCATCGGCTTTGTGGGTCTCCTTTTCTCGGCAGTTTGACTCCGCACGACCGTGCGAATGGGAGCAGTATACCACGCGAGTTTTGCGGCGGGTAGTCTTGACTTTTTGCCCAGGAACTACTGTCTTGACAAGGCCCCCTCAGGGGCCCCATGACGCCGGTCATTTTCGCTTGGTGGCCTCGTAGAGGGCGATCGAGCCGGCCGCAGCGGCGTTCAGGCTTTCGGCCGGACCCGCCATCGGGATGGCCACCAAACGGCTGCAGAGGGCGCTCCAAGGGCCCAGGCCGTGCCGTTCGCTGCCGACCGCAAGGATCGTACGGGCGCCGAACGGCACTCGGCCCAAGGGCTCGCCCGCTGCGGCGGTGCCGACGATCTCGAAAGCGTGCCGTCGGGCGGCCGCCTGCAGTTCTTCACAGGTCGCACGGGCGAGGCGCTGCCGGAAGATGGCGCCCATCGCTCCACGGACCACCTTTGGCTGGTACGGCTCGACGCCGCCCGATCCGAAGATCGCCCGGTCGACGCCGAACGCTTCGGCCGAGCGCAGCAACGTACCGGCGTTCCCGGGGTCGTTGAGATCGGCCAGGAGCAGAGCGGTGCCCGGTGCTGCCAGCAGCTCGTCGAGAGGGTGCAGCAGCATCGGAGCTACCGCGAGCAGCCCGGAGGGCGTATCGAGATCGGAGAGTTTCGCGAAGGTTCGCTCGTCGACCAGGTAGACCGGCGTGCCCGCGCTCTCCAAGGCTCGAACTTGCGCCGCATCGTCGTAGGCACGCCGCGTCGCGTAGAGCGCTTCGATCGCAACCCGGCTGCGCAGCGCTTCGTCCAGCAGCGTCGGTCCCTCGAAAGAGAAGCGGCCGTGCTCGCGGCGCCCTTTCTTGGAGAGCAGTTCGCGGGCGAATTCGACGCGCGGGTGATGCGCGCCCAGCGTCGTCGGCATCGGTCAGCGCATCGGCGTGCGGGGCATCTGCCAGGCCCGCAACGCTATCATGATGACTCCGGAGAGTATCGCCGCGATGGCGATGGCGATCCGGTCGTTGAAATGGTGCGGCACCACGAAATGCAGCATCAGGAACGCGACCAGGGCAAATATTAGGGCGAAGAGGAGAAGCCAGCGGAGTTCCTGGCCGATCGACGATTGGTTGTTACGCACGGTTGGAGGTGTACGAGGCGTCCGGCCGCTTCTCCGTTAATCCATCGGTCATGGACGGCCGAACGAAGGTTGTGGATTCACGCGAAGCCTTTAGCGGGCGCGTCTTCCGCGTCCGCGTCGATACGGTGCGGATCGAAGGTACGCAGGGACGCGTCGACGTCGTGGAACACGTGGGGTCGGTCGCGATCCTCGCCTGCCGGGAACCCGGCCGGCTCGTCCTCGTCCGGCAGTACCGGCATCCGGCCCGGCGCGCGCTCTGGGAGATTCCAGCCGGGACGATGGAGCCGGGCGAGGAACCCGCGGCCGCCGCCGCCCGCGAGCTGGCCGAGGAGACCGGCTTCATCGCGGCGCGCGTGGTGCCGCTCTATACGGCTTGGGTGACTCCGGGATTCTGCACCGAGCGGATGCACCTCTTCCTCGCCGATGGATTGACCGCAGGGGCGCAGCATCTCGACGCCGACGAGCGCATCGAGGTCGGCACCTTCACGCTCGACCAGGCCTGGGCGATCGCGAAGCAAGGCGACTCCGCCGATATGAAAACGCTGCTCGCACTTTTGTGGATGAGCGCGCAGGCGAACGGCCCAACGCCTCCGGGAGACGCCTCCTAGAGTTACCTGCCGACGGCCGTCTTGGCGATCTGCAGCAGCGAACCGAATGCCTTTCCGTCCGAAACCGCCAGCTCGGCCAGCGCCTTGCGGTTGAGCGTTACGCCCGATTTCTTGAGGCCGTTCATGAAGACGGAGTAGCTCAAACCTTCTTTGCGGGCGGCGGCGTTGATGCGGCTGATCCACAACGAGCGGAAATCGCGCTTGCGAACGCGCCGGTCGCGGAAGGCGTATGCGAGCGAGTGCAGCAGGGCTTCGTTCGCAACGCGATAGTTGCGCCGACGCGCCGCGCGAAAGCCCTTGACGAGCTTCATGACCTTGCGGCGATGCTTGAGGCCGTGAACGCCGCGTTTGATGCGTGCCATATCTGTTCGAGCCCTCCCTATACCAAGTACGGGATCATCGGCGCGATGCGCTTGAGGTCGCCCTTGAACACCGGTTGATCCTTGCGGAAATTACGCTTGCGCTTGCGCGTTTTCTTACTGAGAATGTGGCCGCAGCCGCTGAACTGGTGACGGTGCGTTACTTTGCCGTTCGCACTTACTTTCACGCGTTTGGCGGTTCCGCGGTGGGTTCGAATCTTAGGCACTGGGCTGCTCCTCCGTCGTAGCGTGTGCGTGCGGTTTTCCGTCTCTCTCCGATTCGCGTAGGGACGAGAACTTCGGAGGGCCGGCGGGTACCGCGCGAGGCGCTAGAATCATAAACATGTTCTTACCTTCGAGCTTCGGTTCGCGCTCGACGGTCGCAATCGGTGCCATATCTTCGGCCATCCGATCCAAGAGTTTCCGCCCGAAGACGGTGTAGGTGATCTCGCGTCCGCGAAACATGATCGTAACCTTGATCTTACTGCCGTCCTGTATCAAGCGCTCGGCCATACGAGCTTTGGTTTCGTAATCGTGCGTCTCGATCTTGGGGCGCAGCTTCACTTCGCGGAGTTCGAAATTCTTCTGTTTCTTGCGGGTGTCTTTATCTTTCTTCGACTGCTCGTACTTCAAACGACCGTAGTCGCCGATTCTGCAAACCGGCGGCTGCGCGGTGGGCGATACTTCGATAAGATCGAGTCCGGCCGAGCGCGCGCGGGTTTGGGCGTCCTCGGTTAGCATGATCCCAAGTTGCGAGCCGTCTTCGTCGATCACGCGAACCTGGCGGATACGGATCTGGTCGTTTACGCGGAGCGGTCGAGCTATGGCAAAGTCTCCTTTTAACCCCTATCGCGACGGTCGCGACGAGCGCCAAGCGGGGCGGCAAAAAAAATGGCGCCGCCGAAGCGACCCCATCGAACGGAACCAGCCGGCGGCCCCTTGGATGAAGACCGGATCGCCCGAGGGCATCCGGTGAGGACCCCTGCGGGCCCTACTTCGGCCCCCGGAGCATACCACGAGGCGTCACGCCGGTGCAAGGGCGCGGGGCTTCGGGCCCGGCAGGCAGTGCCGCCGTGCCGGGGCAGCGAACCTCGCGACGATGAAGAACGTCGCCCCACGCGCGGCCGCTTTCTGCGCGGTCGCCTTTGCCGCAGCTCTCGCTTGCCTCATGCCTGCCGCCGCCGCGCAGCCGATCCGGCTGGTGGTCGACGTCTCCCAGGCGCCCTCGCAGAACATCGTGCGGACCCACGAGACGATTCCCGTGCGCCCGGGACCACTGACCCTCTATTATCCGAAGTGGATTCCGGGAGAGCATCAGCCGGTCGGACCGATCGTCAACGTGGCCGATCTCACGATCCGGGCGGACGGCCGGACGATTCCCTGGCGGCGCAACCCGCTCGACATGTTCGCGTTCGAGACGAACGTGCCGAAGGGCGTGCGGTCGATCGACGTCGACTTCACCTACCTTGGCGCCACCTTCGGCCGGTACTCGTCGTCGCGCTTGGCCACGCCGAACATGCTGGTCATCACGTGGAATCAGAATCTGCTCTACCCATCGACCGGCACGATCCAGGATACGATCTTCGCGCCGAGCATCGTGTTGCCGGGCGAGAACTGGAAGTACGCGACGGCACTCTACGATCCGCGGCGCGACGGCGATACGGTGACGTTCGCGCAGACGTCGCTCGAGCATCTCGTCGACTCGCCGCTCGACTCGTGCGTAAACTTCCGTCAGTGGGTGCTCTGGCACGGGGGCGGAACCGATCCCGGTACCGTTACCCTCAACGCCTGCGCGGACGTGCCGTCGGAGCTCGACGCGAAGCCCGCGACCATCGATCATTTCAAAGCGCTCGTGCGCGAGATGCTGGCGATGTACGGCGCGCGTCACTGGCACGACTATCACTTCTTGCTGACGCTCAGCGACGTAATACCGGGCGAGGGCGTCGAACATCACGAGTCCAGCGACGACGGCGAGGGCGGCAACTACTTGATCGATCCGAAGGCGCTCGAGCGCGGTGGCGACCTGCTCTCACACGAGTTCAACCACTCGTGGGACGGCAAGTACCGCATGCCCGCCGGCCTTTATCCGAAAAATCTGCAGCTGCCCTACGACGATTCGCTGCTCTGGGTGTACGAAGGCATGACGCAGTACTATGGCGACGTCATGTCGTTTCGCGACGGCATCCGCAAAGCGAAGGACTGGCCCGATCAGATCGCGTCGTTCTGGGCGCATTACGACAACGAGCCGGGCCGGAAGTGGCGATCGCTAGGCGATACGGCGACCTCGGGGCCCTTCATCTACCAAGCGCCGTTCGGCTATGGCGCCGAGCGGCGCGGCGAGGATTTCTACACCGAAGCGGCGCTGATGTGGCTGAAGGCCGACAGCATCATCCGCGCGCGTTCGCACGGCACGAAATCGCTCGATACGTTCGCGCGCGCCTTCTTCGGGCAGAGAGACACCGGCCCGATCGTCGTGACCTACGATCGAGCGGACGTCATTGCGGGCCTGAACGCGGTCGTGCCTTACGACTGGGCGGGATTTTTCCATAAATGGATCGACGATATCGCGATCCATCCGCCCGACGGCTTTACCGCCGACGGCTGGAAGCTGGTCTACACCGAAAAGCCGTCGCACTGGGTCAAGAAGAACGACTTCTGGTATTCGCTCGGTTTCTCGGCCGTCAACGGCAGCGTCGGCGACGTGCGATTCGGTTCCCCCGCGTGGAAGGCGAGCTTGGGTATCGACACCAAACTCGTCGCGGTGGACGGGCGAGCCTATTCCGACGGCCTGCTCTACGACGCACTCAAGGAAGCGCATGCCTCTCACGCCCCGATCGTCTTGCTGGTCGAGCACGGCAACGCCTACCGAACGATCTCGATCGCATACGGCGGCGGCCCCCGGTACCCGCATCTCGAGCGCCTACCGGGCAAGCCCGACGTACTCGACGAGGTGATAAAACCGCGCCGAAAGATGTAACGCATCCGTTCAGCGACGCGGACGCGCACCGTTCGCGCAATCTGATCGGCTATCTCGACGAAGCCGCCCGCATCGCTGCGGAGGGTAAGCGCGCCAGCTACGCAGCGCTCGGGATCGCCGCCGGCATGCGCGTGCTCGATGTGGGTTGCGGAACCGGCGACGACGCACGCGCCGTCGCCGAGATCGTGGGTCCCTCGGGGCGTTGCGTCGGCGTCGACGCGAGTTCCACAATGGTAGACGAAGCGCGCCGTCGCGGCGCCCCGCCGCAGGTCGAGTTCGTCCTCGCGCCGGCGGATGCGCTGCCGTTCGGCGATGCATCGTTCGATGCCGTGCGCGCCGAGCGCGTCTTTCAACATCTGCGCGAGCCGGACGCGGCCGCGCGCGAAGCGTTTCGCGTGCTCGCGCGCGGCGGCCGCGCGCTGCTGCTCGATCAGGATTGGGAGACGCTCGTCGTCGCCGGCGCCGGCCGGGCCGCAACCAGGCGCATCCTCAACGCCTTCGCCGATCGCCTCGCCAACGGTTGGGCGGGCCGCAATCAGTATGCCACACTCAAACGCGCCGGCTTCGACGAGGTCGCCGTTACGCCGTTTTTCGTGACGCTGCCGTTTGGCGCGGCCTACGCGCTCCTACTCGACGATGCGGTTGAGTCTGCCAAGGAGTCGGGCGCCGTCGGCGGCGAGGAGGCCGACGAGTGGGTGCGCGAGCTGCTTGCGGCGCATGGCCGCGGCGAGTTCTACTGCGCCTTCGGTCTTTTTGCAGCGATCGGTCGTAAACCGCCTGACGGTCAGGCGTAACCGCTCGCGGAGCTCGCGCCTTTGCGCCGGAGTTCGAGTTGGCGAAGCTCGACGCGCCGAATCTTGCCCGAGCGCGTCTTCGGCAGTTCGGTTACGAACTCGATCTCGCGTGGATATTTGTACGGTGCCGTGACGCGTTTGCAGTGTTCCTGCAACTCGCGGACCAAACGCTCGTCGCCGGCGTAGCCTTCGCGCAACACGACGAACGCTTTAACGACGTTTCCGCGGTCGGCATCGGGGCTGCCGACCACGGCGGACTCCGCGACCGCGGGGTGTTCCAGCAACGCGCTCTCCACTTCGAAGGGCCCGATGCGGTAGGCTCCGGAGCCGATCACGTCGTCGGCGCGCCCAACGAACCAAAAATAGCCGTCGCTATCCACCGACGCCCGGTCGCCGGTGAGATACCACGGACCGCGATGCGAGGCGCGGGTCTCCTCGTCATCGTGGAGGTACCCTTTGAAGAGCGTTGGCGGCTCGCCGCGCAGCGCGATATCGCCGGTGACGCCCGGTTTGCAGATTTCGCCGTCCTCGTCGACCACGCAGACGTCGTGTCCCGGCGTCGGGCGGCCCATCGAGCCGGGGCGCACGTCGTCGCCGGGCAGGTTCGCCACCAGCAGCGAGTTCTCGGTCTGCCCGTACCCATCGAGTATCGTGAGGCCGAAGGCATCGCGCCAGCGCGCCAGCACCTCCGGGTTGAGCGGCTCGCCGGCGGAGACGCAGTGGCGCAGGGCCGGCAGCTGCCAGCGCGCGCCGAGGTCGTCGAGCTTCGCCTCCAGGCGGTACTCGGTGGGCGCTTGGCAGAGCACCGTGACGTTCAGCGAGCGCACGAGGTCGAGGCGCTCCTCCGGCTTGAACGCAGCTTCGTGGATTACGGTCGCGGCGCCGCGCGACCACGGGCCGATCAAGACGTTCCACAGCGATTTCGCCCAACCGGTCGCCGACGAACACCAGACCGTGTCGCCGCTGCGTGCGTCGAGCCAAAGGTGCGCCTGCATGCGCTTGGCGTACTGGTAGGCGCGATCGTGGACGACGCCCTTCGGCTCCTTGGTCGTGCCGCTCGTGTAGACGACGTACGCCCAATCGGAGCTCTTGGTCGGCGTTCCGGCGAATGGGAGGCTCCCTTCGGCGAGCGCGTCCAGGCGTTCCCAGCCTGCGGCATCCTCGCCGATCAGCAGGTAACGCTTCAGCGTCTTTGCCTGGCCGCGCAGGCGATCCATCTCCTCGCGATTTCCGTGATGCGCGACGATCGTGGTCGCCTCGCTGTGATTCGCGCGGAAGAGCACGTCGCGATAACGCAATAGATCGGCGCACGGAACGGCAACGGCACCGAGGCGGTCGATGCCCAGCATCGCGAAGGTCCATTCCGCGATCTTCGGGAGGCAGACGACCACGCGTTCGCCGTGCGCCAAACCGAGCGAACGGAGGGCGCCGGCATAGCGCTGCGAGCGATCTGCGACCTCGCCAAACGCGTAATCGCGACGGCTGCCGCGCGCGTCTACGTAGATGAGAGCGGTGCGCGGCTCGCCGGCGAGCCGGTCGACGACGTCCCGTGCGAAATTGAAATCGGCGGGGACGTCCCAGTGAAAATTCGAGCGGTCGTTCATGGCGATTACCTCTTACGCCGTAGCGAGCTCTTCGCGGAGGTTTCGAAGTAAGAAGTCGATCTCGTCGTCGCCGATTACGAGCGGCGGTGCGATGCGAAGCACGTTCTCGTGGGTGTCCTTAACCACGACCCCTCGCGCCAGCATAGCTTCGGCGAGAGGGCGCGCCGCGGCCGTCAGCTCGAGGCCGATCAACAGACCGCGCCCGCGTACCTCTTTGACGCGCGGCGAATCGAGGGCGCGCAAGCCTTGCATGATCTTCGCGCCCGCGTAGCGTGCGCGCGCCGTGAGATTCTCTTCGACGATGACCTCCAGCGCGGCCAGCGCGACGGCCGATCCCAGCGGATTGCCGCCGAAGGTGCTGCCGTGATCGCCCGGCTGGAAGAGGCCCATCACCGAGCGGTCGGCGAGCGCCGCCGAGACCGGATAGTAACCGCCGCCGAGGGCTTTACCGACGACGAGGATATCGGGCTTGACGTCTTCGTGGTCGCATGCGAAGAGATCGCCGGTGCGCCCGAGACCCGTCTGGATCTCGTCGGCGATAAAGAGCACGCGACGTTCGCGGCACAAACCCGAGGCGCGCTTGAGGAAGCCGTCGGGTGGAACGACGACGCCGCCCTCGCCTTGGATCGGCTCGACGAGCATGCCGCAGGTGTTCTCTCCGAGCGCCCGCGCGAGCGCATCGTAATCGCCGTACGGCACGAATACGAACCCAGGTGCGAACGGTCCGAAACCGCGCCGGTACTCCGGCGTCGAACTTGCGCCGATGGCGGCGAGCGTGCGCCCGTGGAAGTTGTTGGTGAAGACGACGATCTCGGCGGAGTCGGGCCGAATGCCTTTGACGTCGTATCCCCAGCGGCGCGCGAGCTTGATCGCGGTCTCCACCGCTTCGACGCCGGTATTGACGGGAAGCGCCATCTCGTAGCCGCAGAGTTGCGTCAACCGCTCGAGCAGGAGCGGCAACTTGTCGTTGCGCATGGCTCGCGACGTCAGCGTCACCTTCGCCGCTTGGGCCAACAGCGCTGCCGCAATCTTGGGATGGCAATGGCCCTGATTCACGGCAGAGTAGGCGCTGATGCAGTCGAGATAGCGGCGGCCGTCGGTGGCGTAGAGCCAAACGCCTTCGGCTCGCTCGACGACGAGATCGAGCGGATCGTAGTTGTGCGCGCCATAGGTCTCTTCCATGGCGATGAGTTCGCGCGCCTTGTCCTGGTAAACGTGCATGGTCCCACTCCGCGCCGCGTGTGTTTACGCCCTGCCGCGGGCCGTCCGGGCTCAAGGAAGGGAGGGACCGCAGGGGCGCGCGCGCCTGCGTTCGAGGAACACTTGATGCGTTGACTTAAGGACGCTCTGCTCGGCAACCTTCTTCATGCAGCCGGCGAACGGAGGATACGGCCCGATGGCGCACGACCGCCTGGCGCGGTTTCTCGAACGCGACCACGAACGCATCGGCGAACTCGGCCGGACGCTCGTCTTCGATCACGGGCGCCGCATGCCGCGCGCGGCCGTGCTGCTGCACGGTTTGACCGCCTCTCCCACGCAGTTCGCCGAGTTTGGCCGGCTGCTCTTCGCACGGGGCTACAACGTTATCGTGCCGCGCCTGCCGCATCACGGGCACGACGATCGCCTCACCGAAGCGCTGGGCCGGCTCACGGCCGAAGAGTTGGAGAACCTCACGCGCGATTGCGTCGAGATCGCGCGCGGCATGGGCGACTCCGTCCGCGTCGTCGGTTTTTCGCTTGGCGGCCTGCTGGCGGCGTGGGCGTCGCAGTTCCTCGAGATCGATGCGGCCGTCGCCGTCGCGCCGTTCTTGGATCTGTCGTGGTTACCGCATCGCTATGCCGGACCGCTGGCGACTGCGCTGCTCCGCTTTCCGAACGGTTTCTTTTGGTGGGACCCGTTCAAACGCGAACGCCAGATGCCGGCGCACGG
>JAKAPQ010000176.1 GCA_021806945.1 bacterium
CGGTCAGAATGCCGATGAGTTTTCCTTCGTCGTAGGCGATACAAAACTCGCCGAGCGTCCCGCTGCGCCCGCCGAGGAAGAGTACGAAATCCGAACTATGGATGTTGTGCGTCTCTCGCCCCATCAAGCCCGAGCCGGTGAAGACCATGGTGGTGTAGGGCTGCAGCGGAGAGTCGTAGACGTTGACGTGCTCCTCGCGAGAGTGCGCGGGCGAGACGCCGAGGCTCGCACCGCCCTTCTCGTGAGCGCCGAGTACCGCCGCATGCGGTAGACCGGGGCATGCGCCGGTTACGATGGTTGCGCCGTGCTCCGCAATTCGCCGCCCGAGCCGGTGCGCCAAAGCGAGACTTTCTTGCGTGATACGGCCGCCGGCCGATCCCATGACGCCGATTTGAATCTTCATAGGGCCTCGTGCGCTAAGCAAACTTGGCAGCCTTTTTCGGTGCTGGGGTACGACGCCCTTGAACGCCGGCGGAGAACGGCTAAGGTGCCGGGCATCCGTTGCGCGAAGCCAGATCGGTATGGCAGAGCGCGACAGGCTTGAAGTAGACGTCCTCTTCGTCGGCGCGGGACCGGCGAGTTTGGCCGGCGCGATCCGGCTCATGCAGCTCGCTAAAGCGGGCGGGCGCGAGCTCGAAGTGCTGGTGATCGACAAGGGCGCGGAGATAGGCAGCCATGGCATCTCAGGCGCCGTGATGGACCCGCGCGCGCTCGACGAGTTGCTGCCGGAGTGGCGGGAGCGCAGCGCGCCCGTCGAGTCGCCGGTTACCGGAGATCGGCTATGGTTCCTTACCGAAAGCGGGAAGATCGAGGCACCGATCGTGCCGCCGATGATGAACAATCACGGCAAGTACGTCGTTTCGCTGCAGAAGATGGCCAGATGGCTCGGCGAGCGCGCCGAAGAGGCGGGCGCGCAGGTCTTTCCAGCCTTTCCCGGCCAGGAGCTCCTTTGGGACGGCGATCGCGCGATCGGCGTTCGCACCGGCGACAAAGGCGTCGACAAGCACGGCAACCCGAAGGCGAACTACGAGCCGGGTGCCGACATCCTTGCGAAGATCGTCATTCTCGGCGAGGGCCCACGCGGGACGCTTGCCAAGCAAGCCGTTAGCCGGCTGAAGCTCGATGCGGAACGCGAACCCCAGGTCTACGCTACCGGGGTGAAAGAGATCTGGCAGTGCGCGCCGGGGAGCGTGCGGGCGGGCAGCGTGATCCATACGCTGGGTTTTCCGTTGCGCGCCGAGACGTTTGGCGGCGGGTTCGTCTACGGCATGGCCGGCGACGTTCTCGACGTCGGGTTCGTGACGGGCTTGGACGCCAGAGATCCGACGAACGATCCGCACAACGAGTTTCAGCGCTTCAAGACGCATCCGGCGATACGCAGGCTGCTCGAAGGTGCGGCGCTGCTGCGCTACGGGGCGAAGGCGATCCCGGAGGGCGGTCTCTTCGCGATGCCGCGGTTCTATGCCGACGGGTTGATGATCGTCGGGGACTCGGCCGGCTTTTTGAACGGCATGCGGCTCAAAGGCTTACATCTGGGGATGAAATCGGGGATGCTGGCCGCGCAGACTGCGTGGGAGGCGCTGCAGGCCGGCGCCTACGACCGGCGGCAGCTCGGCGCCTACGAGGTAGGTTTCAAAGCCTCGTGGGCCTACGACGAGATGCGTACCGCTCGCAACTTCCATCAAGGCTTCAGCGGCGGCCTCATCGCGGGGCTGTTCAACGTAGGTTTAGGCATGCTCTCGGGCGGCCGCGGCTTCGGCACGACCGATCGGCTGCACGGCGAGCCGGGCCACGAGCGAATGGAGAAGCGCGGCTGGCAGCCGAAAGAATCGCCGCGGGCACCGATCGACGGCGTCCTCACCTTCGACAAGGTGACCGACGTCTACAATAGCGGTACGATGCATGAGGAAGACCAGCCCTGCCACCTGCAGGTTGCCGACACCGCTATCTGTCGCGATCGCTGCACCGTAGAGTACGGTAACCCGTGCGCCTATTTTTGCCCGGCGGCGGTCTACGAACCGCTTTTTGAAAAGAAGGGCGACGGCTTCGAAGGGCGGCTGCAGATCAATTTCACCAACTGCGTTCATTGCAAGACCTGTGACATCGCCGATCCGTACCAGATCATCACGTGGGTACCTCCGCAGGGTGGCGAGGGCCCGGTATATACGGGGCTTTAAGATGACCGGCGAGACGGTTCTGGTTACAATCAACGGTGACCAACGCACGATGCCGGCGGGGATGACGGTCGAGCGGCTGCTCGAACGTTTGGAGGCGACGGCGGCCGGCATCGCCGTTGCGAAGAACGGGCACGTCGTGCAGCGGTCCTCGTTTGGGAGCGAACGCATCGAGGACGGCGACCGCATCGAGATAATCAAGGCCGTGGCGGGCGGATAGGGATATGACTGACACCTTCAACATCGGCAAGTACGAATTCACCTCGCGACTCATCGTCGGAACCGGCAAATATCCGACGATGGAAGCGATGCAGGCCGCGCATGCCGCGAGCGGAGCGCAGATGGTGACGGTCGCCATCAGGCGCATCGCTATCGACGATCCACGCGGCAAGAGCATGCTCGATTACATCGATCGTGCGAAGTACGCGATACTGCCGAATACGGCCGGCTGCTATACGGCGGACGAGGCGGTCTTGACGGCGCAGCTCGCCCGGGAGTTGCTCGATACCGATCTCATCAAGCTCGAAGTCATCGGCGACGCCCGCACGCTCTATCCGGACACGCGCGAAACCCTGGCGGCAGCCGAGAGACTCGTCAAAGACGGCTTTACGGTCCTGCCGTACATCCTGGACGACCCGGTCGCATGCAAGCAGTTGGAGGAGATCGGCTGCTCGGCGGTGATGCCGCTGGCGGCGCCCATCGGCAGCGGTCTGGGCGTCTGCAACCCGTACTCGATTCGCATCATCAAGGAAGGTGCCCACGTTCCCGTGATCGTCGACGCCGGCGTCGGGACCGCAAGCGATGCTGCTGTGGCAATGGAGTTGGGCGTCGACGCACTGCTGATGAACACGGGGATCGCCGCCGCGAGAGATCCGGCGTTGATGGCCGAAGCGATGCGCGACGCAGTCGCAGCGGGGCGGAAGGCCTTTCTCGCCGGCCGGATGGAGAAGCGCCTCTACGCCAACGCCTCGAGCCCGATGCGCGATCTCATATCCAGCGCCGGCGCATAGATCCGATGCGAGATATCTCCGTCGAAGAACTCGGCGAATGGCGTCTCCAAGGGCGCGCTTTCGTGCTGTTGGACGTGCGCGAACCGGTAGAACTGCGTTTCGCGCGGATCGAGGGCGCGCTGCATATTCCGATGCGCGCGCTGGCGCAGCGCACCGAAGAACTCGACCGCGAGGTGGAGATCGTGGTGTTGTGCCATTCGGGATCTCGCAGCGCGCACGCCGCGCGGTTTCTCGCAGCAAACGGCTTCACGCGGGTCTACAACCTAAGGGGCGGAATCGACGCCTACGCGCGCCGCATCGATCCTACGATCCCGACCTACTAAGAATCGGCGTAGCGCTCGGGAGCGCGCACCGCCTTCGCGAACCAGTGCATGCTTCCCGATAGGGGGGCGTTCGCGTGTGCCCAACTGCCGGCGATGCGATCGACGTCGACCTCCGTCAACGACTCCACCACAAACGACGCGCCAAGGATTGCGCGCAGCTGCCGTTCGTCGAAAAAGTGGTGGGGAACGCCGCGCTCGTCGCCATCGGTAGGTGCGAATGTGTTTTCGCCGAGTCTACGCCCGCGGGCGAAGCGCGCGTCTGCGGTCGAGCCAAACGTAGCGTAGAGCGGAGCGCCGGCTTCGAGCACGCGGGCGACGGCGAGCAGCGTCGCCGCGAGATCGGAGGGCATCCCGTGCAGAAATCCGTGGGTACTGAGCGCGGCGGCGAAGGGCCCCGCTGGCATCGCGCAATCGCCGCCGATCGTCGTGACGGCGAATCCCGCTCGGAACAGGGCCCTTGCGTTACGGGCGCTGCCGCCTCCGAGTTCGAGGATCGCAGCGCCGGAGCGCATCCGCAGCCGCTCGATCAGCGCGACGGCCAACGGATGCGGCGGCTGGATGTTCCCTTGCTCGGGCGGCGAACTCGGTAGCATGCGTGCGCTGCCTCTCATTATCGTCGTCGGCGCGGACGACCTCGCGCTGCGCGTCTGCGAGGAACTCTGTGCTACGCAAGGACACGAGGTCCTGCTCCTGTGCGACGACGACCCGGCCAT
>JAKAPQ010000177.1 GCA_021806945.1 bacterium
GCAAACGGCGGCGGCACGAAGATGCAGGTGAGCGTCGCCCCCGTTGCGTCGACGGCCTGCTTCACCGTATCGAAGACCGGCAGCCCGTGCTCGGTCGTCCGGCCGCCTTTGCCCGGCGTCACGCCGCCGACGATCTCCGTACCGTACGCGAGCATGCGCCCCGTATGATACGAGCCCTCCGCCCCGGTGATTCCCTGCACGATGACCTTGCTGTTCTTATCGAGGTAGATCGACACTCTGCTCCTCCAACTCCGTTTATTGCGTTAGGCCGACGGCCGCGGCCGCGCCTTCGTCCATCGTCTCCACCGGCGTCATGCCGGCGTCGGCAAGAATCTTTCGGCCGAGTTCTTCGTTGGTTCCGGTCAAGCGAATGACGAGCGGGATCTTGCGCGATTTCGTCGTCTCGAGCGCTTCGACGATGCCTTTAGCGACTTCGTCGCAGCGGGTGATGCCGCCGAAGATGTTGATGAACAAGGATTTCGCCCCGGTGTGGTTCACGATCAACTCGTAACAACTGCGCACGCGCTCCGCGTTGGCGCCGCCGCCGACATCGAGAAAGTTCGCAAAGTTGCCGCCGGCGTTGCGCACCGCGTCCATCGTGCCCATCGCGAGGCCCGCGCCGTTGGCCATCGTCCCCACGTTGCCGTCGAAGCGGCGGAAGTTGCGAATGCCCAAACCAGCCTGCGTCGCCAGCGTCTCGTCGGCGTCCAGCGGCAGCGTCTGCTGCCAAACTTTGAACTCCGGATTCTTGTAGAGCGCGTCGTCGTCGAGTTCCACCTTCGCATCCGACGCGAAGACTTGGCCATCGGAGGTGAGCACGAGCGGGTTGATCTCGACCAGCTTCGCGCCATACTTAAAGAAGAGATCGTACAAGCCGGCAAGGATGCTCGGCAGCTGCTTGCGGTAACCGCTATCGAGGCCGGCGGCGAATGCCAGCGTGCGCCCGATGAACGGCGAGTACCCGATCGCCGTATTCACGAAAAACTTCGCGATCGACTCGGGATGCTGCTCGGCGACCTCCTCGATATCCATCCCGCCGAACTTGCTCACCATCACCACCGGCCTCTTCGTGGTGCGATCGATGGCGATCGCGCAGTACGCTTCTTTTGCGATCGGCAGCTTCTCTTCGACGAGCAGCGATTTCACCGGTTCCCCTTGCGGGTTCTGCCGGTTCTTGATGACGAGCTGCAGAATCTCGTTCGCGCGCGCCCGCGCTTCCTCGGGCGTACCGGCAAATTTGATACCGCCCGCTTTGCCGCGCCCGCCGACCAGCACTTGCGCCTTCACGACCCAGTCTCCGGGATTCTGCGTCACGAACGCCGCAGCGTCTTCGGCGGTGCCGCAGTGCGCGCCGCTCGGCACGGGAATGCCCGCGCGCCGGAACAACTCCTTGCCCTGGTACTCCATCAAATTCATAGCCGCCGCTCCTTCGCTGCAACGTTCGCGTCGCCTCTCAACGCACGCACCGCTGCGTCAAAAGTCGCACGCAGAACTACTACGGTAGACGTCCCAGCAGCGAGCGGGCGATGATGATCTGCTGGATCTCCGAGGTGCCTTCGTAGATCTCGGTGATCTTCGCGTCGCGGTAGTAACGCTCGACCGGGAACTCCGTGGTGTAGCCGTAACCGCCGTGGATCTGAACCGCTTCCGCCGCGTGCTTGCGCGCCGCAGTCGATGCGAAGAGTTTCGCCTTGCTGCCTTCGACCGCGAAGGGTTTGCCGGCGTCGCAGAGCGCCGCCGCGCGATAGGTGAGGATGCGCGCCGCATCGAGATCGGTCGCCATCTGCGCGATCTTGAACGAGATGCCCTCGAACGAACCGATCGGCTTCCCGAACGCGATGCGTTCTTTGGCGAACTTCACCGACGCGTCCAAGCACGCCGCCAGAATGCCGCAGGCCTGCGCCGCGATGCCGATGCGCCCGCCCTGCAACGCCGTCATCGCGCTGCCGAACCCGTCGCCGATCGCGCCCAGCAGCGCCGCGTGCGGGACGAGCGCGCCGTCGAACGCCAAATCGCACGTGTTGCTGGTGCGGATGCCGAGCTTCTCAGTGACGCGCTCGACCGTGATTCCGGGCGTGTCGTTATCGACCAAGAACGCGCTCACGCCTTTGGCCCCCGGCCCGCCGGTACGGAACATGCCCATGAAGACGCGCGAGTAACTTCCGTTGGTGCACCACTGCTTGCGCCCGTTGAGAACGAAGCCGTCGCCGGTTCGCTTAGCCGTAGCGCGAATGTTGGCCGCGTCCGAGCCGGCGTCGGGCTCGGTCAGCGCGAAACCGGCGATCGCGTCGCCGGCGGCGAGTTGCGGCAGGTAGCGCTTGCGCTGCTCGGCGTTGCCGAGCCGGTTGATCGCCGCGCAGATCATCGAATGAACGGAGAACGTCACCGCCGTTCCCGCGTCGACGCGCGCGATCTCCTCGACCGCCAGCGCGTACGAGACGTAATCGACGCGCGCGCCGCCGTACTCCTCGGGCACGAGCAACCCCATCAAGCCCGCCCGGCTGAGTTTCGTATACAACTCGCGCGGAAACGTGTGGTCGCGATCCCACTGCGCTACATACGGTGCGATCTCGCGATGCGCGATCTCGGCCGCGAGCGCGCCGATCTGCCGCTGGTGGTCGGTGAGATCGAACGCGACCAGCGTGTGCGTGCTCACGAGTTGCGTAACCCGTTACCCGACGCGAATCAGGACGGCGTCGCCTTGGCCGCCGCCGCTGCAGATCGACGCGATCCCGAGGCCGCCGCCGCGCTTGCGCAGCTGGTTGATGACGGTGCCGATGATGCGCGCGCCGGAGGCGCCGATCGGATGCCCCATGGCGACGGCACCGCCGTAGCGGTTGATCGTGGTCTCCTCGAGGCCGAGCTTGCGCGCCGACGTGATCGCGACGGCCGCGAACGCTTCGTTGATCTCCCATACGTGGATCTGCTCGCGCGAAAGACCGTGCTTTTCGAGCAGCGTCTGCGCGGCCATCGCCGGCGTGAAGCAGATGTACGGCGAATCCCACGCGACGGTCGCGTGGTCTTCGAGCGTCGCGAGCGCGTCGTAGCCGTGCTGCCGCGCATACTCCGCATCGGCGAGGATCAGCGCCGCGGCGCCGTCGTTCACGCCCGGAGCGTTGCCGGCGGTGATGGTGCCGTCTCTCTCGAGCGGCTTCAGCTTCGCCAGCGATTCGAGGCTCGCGTCGGCGCGCACGGCTTCGTCGCGGTCGACGACCGCGTGCGGGATATCGCCCGTAACGAACGGCCAGTAGGCATCGTAGTCGAGCGCGAACTGCGCGGACGGCTTGTGATGCCAGACGGAAGCGCCGCCGCCGGCGGCGCTCGCGGGCATGCGTACCGCGCCGCGCTTGGGCAACGCGTCGACGACGAGCTTGCCCTTCGCCTTGGTCGCGACCTTGAGCGCAACGATCTCGTCGTTGAAGTTCCCGTCTTCATGCGCGAGACGCGCGCGATAGTGGCTCTCGTACGCGAAGCGATCCTGCTCTTCTCTCGTCAGCCCGAGTTCGTTCGCGACCTTCGAGCCTTGCGCCGCCATCGTCATCGGAAAGTACTGGTCCCACAAGCCGTCGTAGATCATCGCGTCGATCAGCGTGCCGTCGCCGAAGCGGTACCCGGCGCGCGCCTCCTTCAGCAGGTACGGCGCGTTCGACATCGATTCCATTCCACCGGCTGCGACCAGGCGGTTCGCGCCCGCGTCGATCAGCCGCATGGCGTAGACGGCGGCGAGCATCCCCGACGCGCAGACTTTGTTCACCGTCTCCGCCGTCACGGTCTTAGCCAGACCGGATTTGAAGATCACCTGCCGCGCCGGATTCTGCCCGGCGCCGGCTTGGAGGACCTCGCCGAAGATCGCGTGCTCGATCTCGGTCGGATCGATGCCCGCGCGCGAGATCGCGCCGACGAGCGCAGCCGCGCCGAGGGTCGTGGCGGTGAGGGGAGAGAGCGCGCCGCCCAGGCGGCCGAACGGAGTGCGGGCGGTGGCGAGAACGACGGTCTTGGAACTCATAGCGGGTGAAAGTTCGAGTCGGCTTGGACGCCCGCCTTGCGATGAAGGTCGCTGCTCTCCCCGAAACCTGTTAGGCGCCGAGGGCCTTGATGGCCAAGAGGCCGAGCATCGCGCCGAAGGTCGCGAACGTCTTGCTTTCGGCCTCCGCGATGACGCTCGGGCGCCAGCTCCCCCGGCCGCCGTCGGCCGGTTCCGCGCGCGGCAGCAGCGGCG
>JAKAPQ010000178.1 GCA_021806945.1 bacterium
TCGCTCCGGAAGTCGAACGTCAGATCGAGTACGAATTGGGGATCGTCGCGAAGCTCGATCTGGCCGGCTACTTCTTGATCGTATGGGATATCGTGCGCGCGGCCGGCGAGATGGGCGTACTCTGCCAGGGCCGCGGTTCGGCGGCGAACTCGGCGGTCTGTTACGCGCTCGGCATCACGGCGGTGGACCCCATCGGCAGCCGGCTGCTCTTCGAGCGTTTTCTTTCGGAGGAGCGCAGGGAAGTTCCGGATATCGACGTCGATTTCGCGCACCAAGACCGCGAGCGGGTAATTCAGTACGTCTACGAGCGGTACGGCCGTGCGCACGCGGCGATGGCGGCGGAGGTCGTCACCTACCACGCCCGCTCGGCGATTCGAGACGTAGGCAAGGCGATCGGGATGACGCTCGCGCAAGTCGAAGCGGTCGCGCGCGAATACGATACGTGCGAATCGCTCGCCGGCGCAACCGGCAGGCAATTGCTCGAGTTGTGCGAGCGTATCGACGCTTTCCCACGCCACATGGGTATTCACTCGGGTGGGATGGTCATTACGCGCGATCCGTTGGTGCGCGTCGCGCCGGTCGAGTGGGCGACGATGCGCGACCGCACGGTCCTCCAATGGGATAAAGACGACCTCCAAGATTTGGGTCTCATCAAGATCGATCTGCTCGGCCTCGGCATGCTCTCGCTCTTGAGAGAGGCCTTCGCCCTTCAAGCGCGCACCGAGAGCGGTGCCGCGGAGGCACTCTGCCGGCCTGCGCTGCTAGGGCTTCACAGCATTCCCCCCGGCGATCCCGAAACTTACGCTATGCTGCGGCGAGCAGACACGATCGGCGTCTTCCAGGTCGAATCGCGCGCGCAGCAGTCGATGCTGCCGCGTATGAAGCCTGCGTGTTTTTTCGATATCGTGATGCAGATCGCAATCATCCGTCCGGGCCCGATTCAAGGCCGGATGATCCATCCGTTTTTGCGTCGCCGTGAAGGGCTCGAGCCGGTAACCTATCCCCATCCGAAACTCGAACCGATTCTCGCACGCACGCTTGGGGTGCCGCTCTTTCAAGAGCAGGGGATGCGCATGGCGATCGAAGCGGCCGGCTCCTCGCCGGGGCAGGCCGATCGCTTGCGGCGCGCGATGGGCCACAAGCGATCGCACGAGCGCATGCGCGAAATCTATCCGAAGCTGGTCGAAGGCATGGTCGAAAACGGCATCGACCGAGCCGCCGCCGACCAACTCTTCCACATGCTGGAGGGCTTTGCCGATTACGGGTTTCCCGAATCGCATGCGGCGAGTTTCGCGCTGCTCACCTACGCATCGGCGTATGTGAAATGCCACTATCCCGCGGTCTTTGCGGCCGCGATCCTCAACGTGCAGCCGATGGGGTTCTACTCGACCGAGGTGCTCGTGAACGACGCCAAGCGGCACGGCGTGACGGTCAAGCCGATCGAGGCGAACGCGAGCGAGTTTTGGAGTTACGTCGATGCGGAGGGCGCGTTGCGTTTGGGGTTCCACCTCGTGCGCGATCTGGGGGAAGCGCAGCGGCGGCGTTTGGAAGCGGCGCTCGCACGCGGCTCTTTCGAAGATCTGCGCGAGTTCGCGATCCGTACGCGGCTCGAGAAAGACGCGCTCGAAAGCCTCGCGGTCGCGGGCGCGTTCGCGCCGTGGTTCGCGTCGCGGCGCGAAGCGATGTGGTCGTTACGTGGGCTCGGCGAGCGCGAGGCGCGCGGCGAACTCGGCCGTAGGATGGATATCGAGGAACCGCAAGCGTATTTCGCGCGGCTCGCCCCGCTGCAGGAGACGGCGTTCGATCTCTGGTCGACCGGCATCACGCCGAAACAACAGCCGATCGCACACGTTCGACCATTCCTGGAGATGCGCGGCGCGCTGACGGCCAGGCAGATGCAGGCAGTGCCCGCGAATCGTTCGTGCCGGAGCGGCGGCGTGGTGATAACGCGCCAGCGCCCGGGCACGGCCAAGGGCTTCGTGTTCTTGACGCTCGAGGACGAGACGGGGCTGGTGAACGTGATCGTGAGACCCGACGTGTACGAACGCTACCGCCGCACGATCCGGCAGTCGCGGGCGCTGCTCGTGGAGGGCACGCTGCAGAAGAAGGGCGGCTGCGTCGATCTGCTCGCACGGCGCTTTTGGCCGCTCGATCTCGGTGCAGCGCTCGATGGCTTGCGTTCGCACGATTTCCGTTAGGAGGAGTCTCCTATCCGTGCGCGATTGGGCAGTCCGCGAACCGGCGTTCGTAACAGAATCGCACCAGCGGTTTCATGATGGTTCCTGGCGGCGGAACGTAATTCGGCATCGGTCCGGGCAGCGGCATGCTGCGTGCCCCTGCGGCCAGCGGATCGTTTCCCACCGGGAAGTGGATAGGCCACGGCACGATTCCCTCTTCTGAACTTCCGTCGGGATACTGCACCCAATAACGGACGTAGTAGTAGTTGTAGCCGCCTACGCGCCACCGCTTGAGTGGATAGAGGATGCCCTGCCCCTCGTTCGGCGCGCCTTGCATACCGAAGAGGTTGAGGTTATAGCGCCTCATGGTCGAA
Organism: bacterium; assembly: GCA_021806945.1. Classification (GTDB taxonomy): domain Bacteria; phylum Vulcanimicrobiota; class Vulcanimicrobiia; order Vulcanimicrobiales; family Vulcanimicrobiaceae; genus JAJYFL01. The sequence goes on from JAKAPQ010000178.1 coordinate 2,552, forward strand.
GGGTGCACGTCTTTTTGCGTCGCCGCGAGGACCGGGTTGTTCGCAGCTCGCAATCGCGCGATCGTCTTTGAAAACTGTTGTTCCTGCTGCGCGATCGTCGAAGGCGAGAGACTCTCGTGCCGTGGCTGCGGCGGCGCCTTGCGCGACCGCCGCGAGAGGAGTACCGGGGGCGGCCGGTGCTGAGGCCGCACCGGTGCCGGCTGCGCTTGTTGCGGCCGGGGCTGCGGGGGCTGCGGCTGCGGTTGCGGGACCGGCGGCCTCACAGGTTGGGGCAAGAGCGGGTGCGTGCGATGACGGATCTTGCGTGCGCTCGACGTCACGATGAACGTTTGCATCGGCCGCTGGGCTTTCGAGAACGGCACCGGCAGGCCGAAGAGGCGCGCGAACAGCGGTCCGGCGATAAAATGCAGCAGCGTCGAGAGCACGAGTGCCCAGATGAAGACGCGCTGCGCGCGGCTCCGGAAGCGGCGCACCGTTAGGTGGTATCGAGTCCGGCTTGCTGCAAGATAGCTCGCCCTCGTCCCCGCATGATGTAGTGGACGAAGATGCGCGCGGCGCGCGGATGCGGAGCGGCACGTGGAATGGCGACCGCATAGGTAATCTCGTGCGAGAGCGCAGCGTTCGGCGGCAGCTCGATCACGGGTAGGCGCTTTCCGCTCGTCTCCGTCGAGTAGAAGAAACCCGCGTCCAGATTCGCCGTCTCTACGCGCACGAAAAGGCTCTCCTCGGGAAAGACCGCTGCCCGGCGCAGGACCGTTGCGGCCGCGCCGGGATCGTGCTCGTCGCGGGCCAGCATCTCGACCGCGCGGATCGTGAGCGAGCCCTTCGGATCGAGCCGTGGATCGGTGCGCCCAATCTTCACGCCGGCCGTCTCGAGCACGCTTAAGATAGAACGTCGCCCCCGAGCGGCTTGTTCGAAGAGCTTGCGGTAGGGTGAGTGTGGGGAGTAGCCGATGAGCAGGCGCGCGTGTCCGAGCACCTGTACGTCCTCGACCGGCAGCCTCCGCAACAGTGAAGGATCCGCTGTGATGAAGACGTCGGGCTCGCGCAATCCCGCTCGGATGAGGTTTGCGAGCTCCTTGCTCCCCCCGGGCTCGCCTGCGAACCGCAAGCCCGTATCGCGCTGCAGGGCCGCGGCCAGCGGACCCTGCATGGTCTGCACGAGCGAACCCGCGTAGGCGACCGAGACGCTGCTGCTTGAAACGGGCGACAGGGCGAGCACCGCGCTCGCCGCTAGGGTGCCGGCTAATCTCAGCATGCCGTTCCTGTTCCGTTTTCGGAAACGACATTCCTTAACAGGTTGCGGAGAAACCTGTCGTGCACGCGATTTGCCGTGCGGGGCCGCTTCGCAAGCATTTTGCAGCCGCGTAGCGAATGAGCCCACGGCACGACAATAGGAGCAGGAGACCTTGACGCAGGCGCAACCCACCGAGATGCAAAGCAACGGCCGAGGACAGGGGTACCGCGACCGGCAGGCCCTAGGCCGCACGCTGATGTGGATCGGCGTGGCCGGTCTTTCGGCGGCGCTCACCTTTGCCGTCGTACGCGCACTCGTCAAGCGTCGGCCCGCCGATCCGACGAGTTTGCGCATCCAGCAGTTGATCGACGAAGCCAACACGCTCCTCAAGACGCTTGACGATCAGAAGAGCACTGGGTAAGCCGCCCG
>JAKAPQ010000179.1 GCA_021806945.1 bacterium
GCTGCTCGGCCGTCAAATACACGTTGCGGCTCGAGAGCGCCACGCCGTCGTCTTCGCGCACCGTCGGCACGATCTGCACGCGCACCGGCACGTCGAGATCGCGGACCATCTTGCGCAGCACCGCCGTTTGCTGCGCGTCCTTCTGGCCCACGTAGAGCGCGTCGGGGCGCACGACGTTCAGCAGTTTGCTCACCACGGTGGCGACCCCGCGAAAATGCGTGGGGCGCACCGCACCCTCGTACCGCGCCCCCATCGGTCCGACATCGACCACCGTCGAGTATCCCGGCGGATAGATCGCGCCGCTCTCCGGCGCGAACAGCAGGCTCGCGCCCGCGCGCTCGAGTTTGGCACGATCGCCGGCGTAGTCGCGCGGGTAGCGCTCGAAGTCCTCGCCCGGCCCGAACTGCGCCGGGTTGACGAAGACCGAGGCGACGACGCTCGCGCACTCCGCGCGGGCGGCGGCCACGAGCGCAAGGTGCCCCGGATGCAGCGCCCCCATCGTCGGCACGAAGCCGAGCGGGCGAGGGAGCGCCCCCACGGCCGCGCGAGCCTGCTCGACGGTCGCCGCGACCGCCATCGCCGTGGCCGGGGTCACGTCCGGGTCACGCGTAAAGCCGTTCGCCCCACGATAAAGGGAGCTCCGACCTCGAGCGGCACCTCGCCGCTCACCGCCCGGCCGTCCACCTTCGTGCCGTTGCGGCTCGAGAGATCGGTGAGGACGAGCCCGCTCGGGTCGCAATGCAGCCTAGCGTGCCGGCGCGAGACGTAGCGGTCGATCGTGATGCACGCCTCGGCCACGGTATCGTCGCGGCCGATGGTGATCTCGTTCTCGAACTGCCAGGTTTTGCCGTCGAGCGGACCGCTGAGAACCTCCAGGAGATACATGGCTCGCGGCCCTTCTCCCACCGGCCGCCGGCCTCCCTGGTCGGCCCCTTCCGGCCCCGACGCAGCGGCTAACAAAAGGCGTTCTCCGGACGATAACGGGTAGGTGACGTCATGGATGTTGGAAGCGCAGGCGAGGCGGATGAACGACAGGATCGACGAGCTCTTGCACCTGATCGAAGTCGAGCCCGACGCCCTGCGCGAGGCGGAGTTTCTGCAGGCGCGGGCGATTCTGGAGACCTTGGTCGGCAAGACGGTCTCGGCCGCCGACGTTGAGGACACGCGAATCGTCATCACCACGTCCGACGGAAATAAGTACTTTTTTTACGGGTTCCTGGGCGAGGGCGCCGGCGGAAACGGTTAAGATTCGGCCTGCTCCGCTGCGTCGATGAACGAGCCGATCGCTTCCTGAGCCTCGCGCGCGATTTGGGTGAACGCCGTCCCGTGCGCGTACGCCTGCCGGGCAGCATCGAAGAACGATAGCACGACGCGCGCTCGCACCAGCACCTCCCCATCGGATTCGGGCAGGCTAAAGCGCAGCATCACGTTCTGACCCGGGGGGAGATCGCGCTTGGTGGCGACCCGAACGCCGCCGCCGCTGATATCGACCGCCTGGCCGTCCATCACGAGCTCGGCTCCGGGAACGATCACCGTCACGGGAAAATCAACGGATGCGCGCGCGTATCGGCGCCTCTGCGGACCGCTATATGTACTGCTCACCTGCCCTAGACGTTCTTTGAAGAGGCGCCGCGCCCTGCGGCCGCCGGGCCGACGGCCTCCGCGGCGAAGAGCGCGCCGAGCACCGCATGTTCGAGCACGACGCCGCCCTGCAGGTAGACCTCGAACGGTTCGCGCAGCGGCGCGTCGCAGGAGAGTTCGATCGTCGCGCCGCCGATGAAGGCGCCGCTCGACATGACGACCGGATCGATATAACCGGGAACGCTGCCCGCCTCCGGGCGGAAGCGCGCGTTCACCGGCATCGCGCGCTGCAGGGCCTGCGCGAAGCGCAGCAGGCGCTCCGCGGAGCCCAGGCGGATCGCCTGCACGATGTCGGTCCGCCGCGCCCCTGGCTGCGGATCGACCCCATACCCGAGCTCGCCGAAGAGCGCGGCCGCGAAATCGAGTCCGCGCAGGGTCTGTTCGACGACGAGCGGCGCGAGGAAGAGCCCCTGCACGAACGCGCGGCCGAAGCCGAGCGTCGGCCCGAGCGCGTCGCCCAGGCCCGGGGCGTAGAGCCGCGACGCGACGCGGCCGACGAGGCCGGCCCGGCCCACGACGTAGCCGCCGGCCGGAGCGATCGAGCCGCCGAGGTTCTTGATGAGCGAGCCCATTGCCAGATCCGCTCCGGCGTGCGTCGGCTCGCGCTCCTCGACCAGTTCGCCGTAACAGTTGTCGACGAGGATCGCCACGTCGGGGCGCAGCGCGTGGATGCGCGCGAAGGCGCGCTCGCAGCGCGCGATCGAAAGCGACGGGCGCGGAGCGTAGCCGCGCGAGCGCTGCACGAAGGCGACGGCGACGTCCGCGCGCGCGAGCTCGCGCTCGACCGCCTCCAAGTCGACGTCGCCGTCCGCCCCGAGCGCGACCTCCCGGTACGCGATCCCCGAGCGCGCGAGCGCGTCGGGGTGATCGACGATGGCGTTGCGCAGCGTGTCGTACGGGCGCCCGGTAACGCTCAGCAGCGCGCGCCCGGGCGGCGTGCAGGCCGCGAGCGACGCGACGATCGCGTGCGTTCCGCTCGCGATCGAAAGGCGCGCCAGCGCTCGTTCCGCACCGAAGACGCGCGCCAGCAACGATTCGTAGCGCGCGCGCGCGGCATCGTCGTAACCGTATCCGGTCGATCCCGCGAGGTCGCTCTCGTTCAGGCCCTCGTCGAAGAACGCGCGCAGCAGGTTGACCTTCACGCGCGTTTGCGCTTCGTAGGAAACGGATGCGACGCACTCGTAGGCGCGCCGCGCGGCCTCGCGCACGGCGCCGCCGATCTCAAAGCGCGAGCAGAGGAGATCGATCATGCGGCGATGCGAGCCTCGTGCCGTTCGTACGCGCGCACGAACGGGTAGTAGATGAGCGTCGCGACCGCGATGTTGAGGAGCACGAGGACGACGGCGCGCGGATCCAGCGTAGCGAGATAGGTGGCCGCCGGCGCCGGCACGGCGGAGGGGATGTAGTACGCCGGCCGCGCCACCCATCCGTGCGCGACGACCGCGTAGGTGATCGTCGCGAGCACCGTCGGCGCCACGACGAACGGCAGCGCCAGAAATGGGTTGAATACGATCGGCAGGCCGAAGAGCAGCGGTTCGTTGATGTTGAAGAGCGCCGGAACCATCGCGAGCCGCGCGATCGTGCGCAACCGCGCGACGCGGCTGAAACACAGCATGACGGTCAGCGGAAGCGTCGCGCCGGCGCCGCCCGGAAAGACGAAGAGGAAGAGCGAGACGACCACGATGTACGGCAGCGCGTGGTGATCGGCGAACGCCTCGGTGTTTTCGAACTGCATCGTCAGATAGACGGGCGTCACGATAGCCGCGAGCGTCGCCGGCCCGTGGATGCCGATCGTCCACAGCAGCGTCTCGACCACCGTTACGATCAGCAGCGCGGCGTAGGTGTCGCCGAGCCGGTCGAGCGGCTGCAGCAGCGCGACCAGCGCGTTCGCGATCGAGAGGTGCGCGGCGAAGAGCGCGAGCGCCGCCGCGACGACGGCGAGCGCCCCAAGCGCGCCCGCGAGTGCGGCCGGCCGCACGGCGCGCCGCAGTACGTAGGGCGCGCCGGCCGCAGCGAGCGCCGCCAGGATCGCCAGAAGGAGCCCGCTCTCGCCCACGCGGTGCAGGTACGCGACCGGGTCGGCGAAGGCGAACGGCCGCGGCAGGGCGAGCGCGAACGCCGCGCAGGCCGTCGCAGGCACCAGCACGCGGTCCAGCGCAAGCGCCGCGGCGAGCCGGTACGAGAGGATGACGACCAGCGTCGCGGCCATGATGCCGAACGCTGGCAACTCCGCAAGCGTGAAGCGCGCCAGGAGAGCCTCGCCGGGCGTCGGCTCGGCCGGCGCCGGCGCGAAGAGCATGAGCGCCGCTAGGCCTGCCAGCAGCCCGATGAAACTCCACGGGATCGCCTGGCGCACGGCCAGCATGGCCGGAGCATCACCGAAGCGCCGCAGCGGCGGCACGACGGCATGGCCGAACCAGGCGCGCGCGCTGGAGCCGCTAGAGCTTACGAACGACGGCTTCGACGCGCCCGACGATGGTGACATCGTTCGCGTAGATTGGCGCCATCGCCGGATTCTCCGGCTGCAGCCGGACGCGGCCGGCTTCTTTGTAGAAGCGCTTGAC
>JAKAPQ010000180.1 GCA_021806945.1 bacterium
AGCGAGAGGGCAGGAAGGCTCGATGACGAACCTGGCTCGGCGCCGGTTGCGCCGACGTAGCTCAGTTGGTAGAGCAGCTGATTCGTAATCAGCAGGTCAGCGGTTCGAGCCCGCTCGTCGGCTCCAGGCGCAAGGCCCAGGGAAATCAAGCCCTTCCACCGATTACCGCTTTCCCCGTCTCCGATTTTGCAGCGCTGCCCCCCGAGTTTGCCCCCATGTGCTTGACCCGCTGATATGAGTCGCTCCTGGGCCTTCGCCGCCGCCAGGACGGCTTGGATGGTCGCGGGACGCAGCTATTGAGACGTTCCGCTGCTCGTCCGTAAGATCCATTAACGCAAGCGTACAGGATTTTGCTCAAAAAAGCTAGACCCGGTTTATGAGATGTGCTCTAGAATGTTTGGGAAGCCCGATCTCTAAAGCACGGATTTCTAGGGGTACCCGGAGTAGGCAGGGGATGTGCGTCGGAAGGACGATTTCCTGAGGCGGTAATGGCGCAATCTGGTCCAGGAGACGACCACGTCGAGCGCGGGCTGCGTCTCGCGATCATCGTCGCAGGCGTCAGCATCGCGGCCGCGATGCAGTTTCTCGACTTGTCGATCGTCAACGTAGCGCTCCCAACCATCGGCGGGAATTTGGGCGCGACGTTCGACGAGATCGGCTGGGTTGTGACGGCATACTCCCTCGCCGCCATCACCGTCATCCCGCTCACCGGATGGCTCTCACTGCACCTCGGCCGCAAGCGGTATTTTCTCATCTCGATCGCCGGCTTCACCGCGGCCAGCGTACTCTGCGGTTTCGCGTCCACCTTCTCGTGGCTCATTGCCGCCCGTGCCGTGCAAGGCGTATTCGGCGGCGGCTTGGTTGCGACGTCTCAAGCTATTTTGGTCTCGACGTTTCCGGCGGCACGCCAAGCGGTGGCGCAAGGCATCTTTGCGATCATCGCCGTGATCGGCCCGGGTCTCGGCCCAACGCTCGGGGGCTGGCTCACCGATCGGTATAGTTGGCCGCTTATATTCTTCGTCAACGTCCCGCTCGGTATTTTCTGCATGGTGACCCTCGCCACGACACTGCGTGAATGGCCAACCGAGCGCCGGCCGGTCGACGTCCTCGGCATCGTTCTCCTTGCGAGCGGCCTCGCTTCCCTGCAATACTTCTTGGAACGCGGTGAGATAAAACAGTGGTTTGACGACCCTGGCATTCGGATTGCCGCCGCCTGGGCGTGCATCGGTTTGGTTTGGTTCGTCGTCCACGCTTTGCGCGTCAAACACCCCGTACTCGAGCTGCGGACGCTGCGTCATCGGAATCTTGCGCTCGCCGTGCTCGCGACATTTGCTCTCGGCTCAAACCTCTTCGGATCGCTGCTCATCCTGCCGATGTATCTCCAGAACGCGCTGGGATTCACCGCACTGGGCGCGGGGATGCTGCTTGCCGTTCGCGTAGTGCCGACGGCGATTCTGACGCCGTTCGCCATCGTGTTGCTGCAGCGCGGCATCATCGCACCGCGCGTTGCCGCAGCAGGCGGCTTCCTCGCCTTGGCAGCAGGCACGTATGCGCTAGCCTGGGATATCACGCCTACAAGCGTCGCTCAGACGTTCATGCCGGCGATGATCGTCATCGGCATCGCGTTCGCGTTCTTGTGGATGCCACTGGGACTCATTGCATTACGGGGCCTTCCGCCGCGCGACCTGGGATACGGCGCAGCCTTGTTCAATCTGAGCGGGCAGATCGGCGGTACCGTGAGCATTGCAGCGGTGACCGCGCTCGGCGACCGCAGGAACGCCTTTTGGGATAACGCCCTGGCCTCCGGAATCACCTGGCGAAACCTTGCGGTGCAGCAGCTGTCGCAGCACTTCAACTTGCACGCGGTCCTCGTTCGCATTGCGGGAAGCGTCCTGGCACAGGCCGGCGTGCTCGCGTATCGCGATCTGGTACTCATGCTCGTCGTTCCACCGCTGCTCGCTGTACCAATTATCTTGCTGACGCGGCGCACGACGGTCTCGCCCGTTACATAGCTCGGTAGAGAAAGGGGGCTTGTAATGCCTGCAACCAAGGGTCGGGAGTGGCCGTAGCTAATTCGGGGCTCTCCGATGAGGAGGCGGCGGAACGGCTCGCGCGCGAGGGCTACAACGAACTGCCCTCCGCTACGCGGCGCGGTCTCCTCGCGGTCGCCGCCGGCGTAGCCTCCGAGCCGATGTTTCTCCTCCTGATCGGCTGCGCCGTGGTCTATCTGCTGCTCGGCGACAGAGGCGAAGCGCTGATGCTGCTCGGCTTCGTCTTCGTCGTCGTCGGCATAAGCATAGCGCAAGAAGGTAAGACGGGGCGTGCGCTCGAGGCGTTGCGCGATCTCTCCGCGCCTCGTGCGACGGTCTTCCGCGGCGGCGAGCAGTGCCGCATCGCAGCTCGCGAGGTCGTCCCGGGAGACGTGCTCGCGCTCGCTGAGGGCGATCGGGTGACCGCCGATGCAACGTGGCTCTCCGGCAGGAACGTCAGCGTCGATGAATCGCTGCTCACGGGCGAATCGATGCCCGTGCGTAAAGACGGCGACGCGCCGCTGCTTTACTCGGGGACGCTCGTCGTTCAAGGTACGTGCACTGCGCGGGTGACGGCGACCGGTACGCGCACCGAGATAGGCCGCATCGGCCGGAGGCTCGCAACCCTCTCGAGCGAACCGACGCGCATCCAACGCGAAACGGCCGTGGTCGTTCGTCGCCTTGCATGGGGAGCACTCGTTCTCAGTCTTCTGGTCGCGCTTATCTATGGCTCGACGCGGCACGAGTGGCTGCAAGGTATCCTCGTCGGCATCACGCTGGCAATGGCCATTCTTCCCGAGGAGTTGCCGGTCGTGCTGACCGTCTTCCTCGGTTTGGGAGCCTGGCGCATCGCGCAAGAACGCGTGCTGGCGCGCAACATCCCGGCAATCGAGATGCTCGGTGCGGCGACGGTTCTGTGCGTCGACAAGACCGGTACGCTGACGCAGAACCGCATGACCGTTGCTCGCCTGTGGGCCGGCGACGAGGGACTCGACCTCACCGAACTGCGAGGCGAGTTACCAGAGACGTTTCACGCATTGTTGGAGTACGGAGCGCTGGCGAGCCGTCGCGACCCATTCGATCCGATGGAGAAGGCGATCGCGGTCGCCATCGAGCGGAGGCTCGGCGGCAGCGAGCATATTCACGACGATTGGGAACTCGTCGAAGAGTACCCGCTCGCGGGGAACCTCTTGGCGATGTCGCGGGTATGGCGTTCCCGGGCGCTGCGCGGATATGTCGTAGCGGCCAAGGGCGCGCCCGAGGCGATCGTCGATCTTTGCCATCTCGATTCCGCCGCCGCAGCGATAGCGCTGGAGCGCGCGACGCAGATGGCCGAGGAGGGCCTACGCGTGTTGGGCGTCGCGCAAGCGCGCTTCGACGAAGCCGAACTGCCCCCGATACAGCACGACTTCGAGTTCGAGTTCTTGGGCTTGGTTGGGCTAGAGGATCCACTGCGTGACGGGGTGCGCGGCGCGATCGCCGAGAGTTTGGCGGCCGGCGTGCGCGTCGTGATGATCACCGGCGACTACCCCGCCACGGCACGTGCGATCGCGCGTCAAGCAGGCCTACGCCATTGCGATGCTCTGGTGACGGGTACGCAACTCGCGTCGATGGGCGAGGCAGAGTTACGGCGCAGCGTAAGCGACGTCGATATTTTCTGCCGCATGGTTCCCGAACAGAAACTCCGTTTGGTAGAGGCTCTCAAGGAGAACGGCGAGATCGTAGCGATGACGGGCGACGGCGTGAACGACGCGCCTGCCTTGAAGGCCGCACATATCGGCATTGCCATGGGCGGGCGCGGCACGGACGTGGCCCGCGAGACCGCGTCGCTCGTGCTCATGGACGACGACTTCTCGTCGACCGTGAAGGCCGTCAGGCTGGGTCGCCGGATCTTCGAGAATTTGCGCAAAGCGATTACGTTCGTCATAGCCGCTCACGTGCCGATCGTCGGGATGTCGCTGATCCCCGTTCTGCTCGGTTGGCCGCTGGCGCTCTTGCCGGTACACATTCTTTTCCTACAACTCATCATCGATCCGGCGTGTTCGGTCGCTTTCGAGGCCGAACCAGAGGAGGCCGACATCATGCGGCGTCCGCCGCGCGCACCCGGCGCATCGCTCTTTGCTCGCCGTAACGTGTGGTTGGGGC